>SYLX01000091.1 GCA_005808505.1 Bdellovibrionales bacterium
GCTGCTGCTGTCCCCCAGAAAGTTGATTCGGCAGATGATCGAGATGCTCCCCTAGTCCGAACTTTTCAGCGAGGCGCTCAGCTTTAGCTATCGCTTCCTGAGATGCGCGAGAGCCAGCTTCGATCGGGTAAAACGTCGGAAGAAGAATGTTATCCCGAACCGTTGCGCGCGGAAGAAGATGAAACTGCTGGAAGATAAAACCAATGCGACGGTTGCGAATGAACGCGAGCTGATCGTCGCTCAGTCTTGCGAGATCGGTTCCGTCGAAACTCACGCGGCCGGATTGCGGCTTGAGAAGAAAACCTAGAATGTAGAAGAGCGTGGACTTCCCGGAGCCCGACGGACCTTGAATCGCCATGAAGTCGCCGCGTTTGATCTCAAGATCGACGCCTTTTAGGACTTCTGTTGTCCTGGCTCCGAAGCGATAAGAATAGCGGAGCTCACGGACCGAAAACACGAATCACATCTCCTGCGCTTGTGTTTCGGTCGTGAAATCGTTCGGACGAACGAGTTCGCCCTCACTCACGCCGCTCAGAACTTCGAACGCTTCTTCATTCTGGAGACCGACTTTGATTTCTTTCTTGTCGCCTTTTTCGGTCGTCACGAAGTACTGATCTTCTACTTTTTCAACGTACTCGTGAGGGAGAGTCAGGACATTGTCGCGACGATTCGCGATTACGTCGACGATAACGGACATGCCGGGTTTTAGTTGTTCGTCGGCGTCCGCGATCGAAAGCGTAACTGGAAATTCAACTTTTGAGCTTTCCCACTCTCTTTGACCTTTGCTCGCGAGCGCAAGGGAGCTGATTTTTCCCTTGTAGGTTCGCGAGAGAATTGCCGAAGCACGAATGATCGCATCTTGGCCGATTTTGAGTTTTGAGATTTCAATTTCTGGAGACAGCGCTTCAATGTAAAGCGTTTCCAAATCATCGATGCGAACGAGCGCCGTTGAACCGGTCGCCCCACTCGCTTCAACATACTCACCGACGCTTTTCAGAACTTGCACGACCGTACCGGCAAAAGGAGCGCGCAGTGGGAAAACCTCTTCGCTCGCATCCTTTAGCGTTTGGGAGATGGTCACAACCGGATCGCCTTCTTTGACCTTCTCCCCGACCTTTACGTAGATCTTGCGAACGTAACCGTTGTAAGGCGCGCTGAAGACCGTTTTGCGATTTGGCATCACGGATCCCGCAATAGTCACGCGTTGGGTGAGGGTCTTGCGTTCGACGACGCCGAGACTCAATCCGGTCGCATTGCTTCCCCGTGAAAAAGCCCAGCCCACGTAGGCCACGATCAAGACGACAATGATCCAAACCCACTTATTCCGCATCAAAGCCATCGCTGATCTTTCCTTCCAGATATCGGTATTGAGCCAGGCTTCGGAGTGTTTCGAAGTACGAGGTGAAAAAACGCGTGCGCGCATCGAGGAAGCTGTTTCGCGCCTCGGTCAAATCAAGGTAAGACACTTTGCCTTCGCGATACTGCCGCTCAAGGCTTTCGAAAGTTTCTTCCTCGAGCGAGAGAAGCTCTTGATCTGTCTGGTAGCTCTTTGAAGCTCGATCGAGATCCGCCATGAGCTGCGCGATCTGCGTCTGCGTTTCGAGAAGCGCTTCACGTGAGGTATTCGACTCGATCGAACGCGCAAGGCGTGCGATTTCAACATCACGCCGGCTTTGTCCCCAATCAAGAAGGCTGTACTCGATTTTGATGAGAGCGTCCCAGCCGATACGGCCGGTTTCGTTGAACGGCTGACCTGAGTTGACGTAATTCGAATTGAGGTAAGAAACATTCGAAGTCAAAAAAAGTCGCGGCCAGTAGTTGCGATTCGCGAGGTCAATATTCTTCTCGCTCACACGCTCCTGAAATCGAGCGATTCGAACTTCATATGTCTGCTCTACATCGGGAGCAGCCGTTGGAACTTTTATGCGCTCGCGATTCGCCGAAATGGGATCAAATGATATCTTCGTCGTGCGCGAGTCTACGCCCATGAGCCTTCGCAAGCGCTCCATTGAAACTTCGATCGTTTTTTCGGCCGAGAGTTTATCGAGTTCGGCTCTGAGAACATCCGATCGAAAACGCAGGAACTCGCTGCGAGTTTTGAAGCCTTGCGTGTACTGATTACGAACGGTGCGGAATTGTTTTTCCAAAATGCCTAGCTGCTGCTCTCGCACGGAGAGAAGAGCCACCGCTAATGAGTAATCATAGAATTCTCGGTGTACTTCGAGAATCAAATTATCGCGCGCGCGTTTTCGCGACTCCTTTGCCGCCTCTAAGTTGATCTTTGCAATCTCGGCGTTCGTGATCGTCACGCCATTGTCGTAAAAGTTTTCCGTGAGGCCAAGAGACAATGAGCTTGTCCAAGGCTCCGTAGGATTACTGAAATTGTAATTGAAATAGGGATCGCGAGGGGAGTCGTCGCCCTGCACTCCGTGGGTTGCGCTTAAATTCAGTTGCGGTAGAAACTTGGCGTTCGCGTTCTTTCTCTCAAGTTCTCGTGTCGTCTCGGTTTTGCGGGCCGAATCGAGAACCGGCGACTGCTGAAGGGCCATCTGAACGGCTTCGCGCAGACCTAGCTTGGTCGCAGGAGCTTCAGGAGCCGCGTGGAGTTGTGAAGTGCTGATTGTCGCGAAAACCGCCAGCAGAGCGCGTCGCAGATTCATAGCGCGCGACTATAATGACAAGGCTGCACGGGGGTCAAATTAGCTCTTTTTAATCGCCCCCGCGTTAACGACTCGGGAGATTTTACTCACCCGATCAAGATCGAAGTGCCTTCAGCTGGTTTATAGCGTTGTAGGCCGCAACTTTGTAGGCTTCGGCCAGAGTTGGATAGTTGAAAACGTTGTCTACGAAAAACTCAACGTTGGCTCCAAACGCCATGGCCACCTGACCGATGTGGACAAGCTCGGTCGCGCTCGTTCCGATGACGTGGATCCCAACGACCCGGTGGGTTTTGGCATGGACGATCAGCTTTAGGAAGCCGTGCTCGTCTTGGATCATCTTTCCGCGCGCTAGCTCATTGTATTGGGCTTTTCCCACCACGTATTTGATCTTTCGGCTGGCGAGTTGAGACTCCTGAAAGCCAACCGACGAGATTTCCGGAATCGTATAGATCCCGTAAGGAAAGGTGTCGGGAAACTCGGCCACTTGACCTGTAAACGCGTGGAGTGCGGCTAAACGCCCCTGCTCGGCTGACGAAGCTGCAAGCGCCGGAGCACCGATAATGTCGCCAACTGCGTAGATATGTGAGATCGACGTTTGGTAGTTGCGATTAACGGCAATGGTTCCGCGCTCTTCGGCGGAAAGTCCAACGGCCGCAAGATTCAGGGCCTCGAAGTTGCCCGTTCGACCCAAGCAGTAAAGAACCGCATCGAAGTGTTCGGTAGCCGACTTCTCGGGATCCGTAAGGTCCACCGCTGCCATGGGGCGACCTTGCGAGCCCACCACACGACGAACATTGCTGAACTTTGTCGAAAGGCGCACGGAGATCTGACTTTTTTCAAACTGCTTCAGGAGAGCTGTCACTATCTCTTGATCGATCGAAGGCAGGAGTGCGGCTCGCCCTTCGACAAGCGTCACGTTGACGCCCATTCGCGCGAAGATACTCGCGTACTCACAGCCGATGACTCCGGCACCGAGTACGAGGAGCGAACGAGGTTGAGTATCGAGACCAAGAATCGAATCGCTATCGAAAAGAATTTCATCATCGAAGTCGAGTTCCGGGGGCCTTCGGGGGCGAGTGCCCGTAGCGATGAGGATAATGTCCCCGCGAACTTGGAAACTGCCTGCGGCGTTTTCAACTTTCACGTGGTTCTTATCGACGAAGGAGCCGAGGCCATTTACGAATTCGACTTTGTTCCGACCTAGCTGCTCTTCGATGACCGAGCATTCTTCCTCGATCACGCGGTGTGTTCGCGCCATCACGGGCCGCAAGAGGGATCCGCCATCCGGTACACAAACGAGAGCAGCTTCTCGCAAAGCTTTACTTGGAATTGTTCCCGTATGGAGACAAGCCCCGCCCATCCGTTGTTTCTCGATGACGAGCACGCGCTTTCCGAGCTTCGCGGCTTGGATTGCGGCGCGGTGACCGCCAGGGCCTGAGCCGAGAACGACGAGTTCGTAGTGAGAAGCATGCGGAGCACGATCAAAGCGCTCGGAGGTGGTCGCGTCGCGAGTCGAATCTTGATTCATTACCGATCATTCTACAATAAGCGTGCGCAGTTGGCACGCGCTAGTGTGGTTAAGCGATCTCGGTTTTGTTCGGAGTCCTGTAACTGCGAGTGACGAGCGGGAGAAGGTTGAAAAACAAACCAGCGACGACAGGACCGATGAACACACCGTAAAAACCGATCGCATCCAAGGCTCCGAAAGCAGCGACGAACCCGACCAACGGATGGAGGCTCGCTCCACCCTTCAGGACGTAGGGACGCACGATGTTATCAGACAAGCCCACGATTACGATGTTCGTCACAAAGATGACGGCCGCGAAGTAATCGCCAGCGATGAGAGCTGAGATCGCGAGAAAGATCGTGACCGGCGCTGTTCCCAGAACCGGTAGAAAAGACAAAACGAACGCGATCAACGAAATGAGGAGGGCGCCCTCCGTTCGCGTGATTAAACAAGAAAGAAGAATCAAGAGCGACTGCACGGCACCGGCCGCGATCGAAGCAACAACGACCGAATAACAAAGCTGCGAGACACTCTCGAAGATTCTTTGCGTTTGGTGGGGACCAAAGAATGAGTTCTCCTTCAGAAACCGCACGGCTTTTCGACCGTCGATGAGAAGAAAGAAAATGGTTATTAGGACGACCATCGTGGAGAAAACCGCGCCGGGCAAAGTTGCGATCGTCCCCTGTAGAATCTGAACAACGAATGCGCCGAGACTTGCGAGGCCTCGACCCGCGAATTGTCGAAGTTGCGATTCGTTGAGCGACGTAACATCAGAGAGCTGATCGATCAAAGGCCGAAGGTTGAACATCTCGATCATAGCCGAGGGCGAGAGCTTCATCGCGTTCAGCCCCTGCTCTTGAAGATGCTGAATTTTTACGAGCGCCTGTTCAGCACCGAGAAACATGACCGAACCGAGAGGCAGAAGAAAGCTAATGGCAAATGCCGTCGTTACGGCCGCGGCCTTCCACAAGTTACTTACACGCCAGCGAGCTAGCTTGTTCATGAGCGGATAGAGCACGATCGCGAAGATGGAGCCCATGACCAAAGGAACCAAGAAGGTCAGGTTCATCCAAAGGACCAAAGCTGCGAGAATCAGAAGGAGTGAGCCACGATATTGATGGAACCGGCCGATTTCGGGAGGCGCTTGCCGAATCGGCAGAGTGGCACGCGACGCTGGGGAAGTGATTCGGGTGCGCGGGCGCAACGGCTTTTGATCGTTTTCATTTGGCATGGTTCATCGGTAGCACGACGAATGCGCCGGGTCTATTTTGAAGAAGTAAGATTCAACAGACCGACCTAGAGGAGGCCCAAAAAAAACGGGACGCCGGTTTTGACGCCGGCGCCCCGAAGCGGTTGAGGGACGGAGCACTAAATCAGGATTACGCTGGCGAGCACTGGGATATCAGTGCATCGAAGCGCGATTTGCACGAGTCGTGCGCTTCGCAGCGCCGGCTTTTGCGGTTCCAGCCGCGTTCACGCTGCGGCCAGTGCGAGCTGTAGTAGCTTTACGGCCAGCAGCTGCTTTCTTCGGGCTTGCCGAAGCAATGGCTTTCGCTGCACGTTTCGCTACGCCAGTAGCGGCTGCGCGAACTTTGCGAGCCGTCGATGTGACGGCTGATTTTGCGGAGCGCGTGGACGTGCGCGATGTCTTCGAAGTCGATGCTGTTCTCAAGGCTCTCTCCTGGTTGGGTTAACGTTCTCTTGGTGATCCCGTTGGTTGTAGCCTTTGTGGCCCGGGACGTGGTCTCGATCAGGGTTCGCACGATCTTCGTGCATTTGCCGGTGTCCTTGGCCTTCGCTATTCGCCTTCGCTGACTCGCTCATTTGCTCGCCGGTCTGCTCATTGGTTTTCTGGATCTGATTGTTTTCGTTTTCATTAGCCATATGAGTGACCTCCTCGTGAGTTCTCGTGAGTTACCGTCTTTGGAAAATTGCGCAAGTCCTCTGCGCGGAAGTGAGAATACGCACGTGCTTGTGAACGGCTCATGATGAACTCGTCAGGAGAATGTGGAGGTTTTTCCAAACCACCGAATCTCGAACGAACAAACATGATTCGTTTGACAGCGATTTGGTATTGTACGGCCAGGTTGAAGGAACTTTCTATTCGGTCTTACGGAGGACCAATGAACAATAAGACATTCTCAATACGAACGCTGACTGCCCTCGCGGCGGTAGCCTTCGTAGTCGGCGCTTGCCAAACTTCGCCCACGGGGCGCAAGCAGCTTGTCCTCTTGCCCGAAGGGCAGATGGATACGATGGGCGCGCAAGCGTTCTCGGAGATGAAATCAAAACAACAGGTTGAAAGAGATCCGGCAACGAACGCTTACGTAAAATGCGTTGCGGATGCGATCACGCGCGCAATGGGTGAAAACCGTCAGTGGGAAGTCGTCGTCTTCAAAGAGGATAGCGCCAACGCGTTTGCGCTCCCCGGTGGAAAGATCGGTGTTCATACAGGATTGTTGAAGGTCGCACAAACACCGGACCAGCTTGCAGCCGTTATCGGCCACGAAGTTGGACACGTGATTGCGCAACACGGGAATGAGCGAGTTTCCCAATCTCTTGCGACTCAAGGTGGCTTGGTTGCGGCATCGGTTGCGTTGAAAGATCGCACAGGCAAATCCTACGACCTCGTGATGGCGGGCCTCGGCCTCGGCGCACAGTTCGGTGTACTTCTCCCCTTTTCGCGCACTCAAGAATCGGAAGCGGATATCATCGGTCTCGACCTGATGGCAAAAGCGGGATACGACCCTCATCAGTCTGTTGAGCTCTGGAAAAACATGGCCAAAGCCGCAGGCGGAGCGGCTCCTCCGGAATTTCTTTCGACGCACCCTGCGCCCGAAAGCCGAATCGCGAATCTAGAAAGCCATATGGGCGAAGCGGAATCGAAGCGACGCACGGCTAGTGCGGCTAGCTCTTGTCGTCGCGGATAATCGTCGCGGATAATCGTCGCGGTTGATTTCAACTCTTGAAAAGAAAAAGGCTCGTCGGTCACAACCGCGAGCCTTTTTTATGAGACTTTGCATGCTGCAGGTTAGTGCAACAGGCTTCGCTCCATATTAGCTTCGAGCTTAACAAGTTTGTTGTAAACTCCGATCAGCAAAAGACTCGGAGCCCATAGCCCGAAGAAATTTCCAAGCGCGCGGCGCTTAAAGAAGATCTCCGTCACGAAAGAAATTCCCATACTTCCAACCGCGAGTGCCAACCAATTGATGCTCGGGATTTTTGCGGTCTGCTGCTCGACTTGGCGAGTGATGTTGCCTTCGCGGATCTCTTCGCGTGCGTTGACGTCCATGATGTCCTCCTCTGCTTCTCCGCTCGAATGCGGGCTGTTGTTGCAAGAAGAGTGTTAATCACCGAAGCACGCGAATACATGCTTGATCTGTGATCTGATCTTTTACTTTTGGAGGAGCACGTCCATCTCTGAGAGCTTTTGCCGCAAAGCTTCGGGGCTCCTAAACAAGATTGTTTGAAAGCCGAGCTTCGAGGCCCCATCGATATTTTTTTGAACATCGTCGATGAAGACTGAAGTCTCCGGCTTCACTCCGTGACGCTCGCTAAGAAGTTTATAGAAACGAGGATCCGGCTTGATTAACTTCTCTTCTCCCGAGACGAGGATTTTCTCAAACCAGGAAAGAAACGGAAAACGCTTGAAGGCGATCGGAAAAGTTTCAGCCGACCAATTTGAGAGAGCGAGCAATCGCACGCGTTTTTGTTCTTTCAAGTCCTTCAGGATCTCGACGGTTCCGTGAATCTCACTTGCGATCATCTCTTCCCAGCGATCGAAGTAAGCGCGGATCCAAGCTTCGTGTTTGGGATGACTCTTCACCCTTTCGGCTACCGCTTCTGCAAAAGGGCGACCGGCATCTTGCTTCTCGTTCCACGCCGAATCGCAAACTTCCGCTAAGAATGCTTCCATCGCTTTTTCATCTTGAGTGATTTTGCGGTAGAGATAGCGAGGATTCCAATCGACGAGAACTCCGCCGAGATCGAAGACAACCGTATCGATGCGCTCCATATTCAACCTTTCAATTTCCCTGTCGTTTGCACCAGAGCCTCGACGACAGTTTGAACGACCGCCAAAGATTTTGGATCCTTTAACTCGCCGGCTTCGTCAAACGCTTGATCCGCCTTTCCGAGCGCGAACTGCCCGGGCAAGACCAGTGCCTTGATATTGCCGAGAATTGACCGCAAGGTCACCAGACCTCGCAATCCACCCAAGGCGCCTGGCGATGCCGAAAGCAGTGCGCAGACCTTGCCATCAAAACATTGAAGGGGCCTTTCTCCCGGCCCCGTCCGCGAGACCCAGTCGATCGCGTTTTTAAGAACTCCGGGGATCGAGCTGTTGTACTCAGGCGAACAAATCAAAAGCGCGTCGTGGGAGAGGAACAGAGATTTCAGCTTCTGCGCATTTTCGTGCAGACCGTTGTTCTCTTCGTCATCGCCGTCATAAATTGGGAGCGGATAATCGCGAAGATCAATCACCGTGACTTCGCCACCGGCTGCCGTTGCCAACCGTGCGCCGATTCGGATCAGCTTTTTGTTCCAGGAACCTGTACGGGTGCTACCGGCAAAAGCCAGGATTTTTGGAGTCGTGGCCATATGACCTCCTCGATGAGGAGGCCAATGTCGACCAGAAGAATTCAGAAGGCAAGAAGAGCAATCAGTTCAGTCGAGGGCAAAACTTGCGAGGACATCAACCGTGATTCGCTCGGGCGCCGATTCAAGTGAAGGCGCTGCATCGGCCATCTTCGCTTCGCGCATTGCCGAGTACATTGGGCGCGGCGGAGGCGAATCGTTTTGCGATCCCTCTTGCACGTTCAGAACACGACCGAGCTTGACGCCTGCTGTTTTCGCAACCGAGTCGGCTTTTGAGCGTGCATTCTTTACGGCTTCTTCGAGGCAAGACTCTCGCTCAGCCTTCATTCTCTCGGGCGAGAGGAACATGCTGAGTCCGCTCACTTGCTTCACGCCGAGCTTCGTTGCAAGAGCGATGACTTCGCCGAGACGCGCCGTTTCGGTCGTAGATGCTTGAAGACCCATGCGCGCACGGAACCCTTTCGAGACTTGACGATCCTTTTGCCACTCATGCTCTTCGAAGAATGTGCTTTCGGTCGTCGTCATCTCAAGGTCTTTGAGATTTAGCGCTTTTACACCTTTCTTCATTTTGTCGTAGAGATCCATCGCCTTTTTTGAAGCGGCTCCCATGTCAGGCTCGAGGATGTTTGCAGTGATCGTCACCGCACCCCGATCCGGAAGAATCGACCGGAGACATGAACCAGTCACCGTGACTGCTCGCTGCTGCGGTTGTGGACCGAACTGCATCTGTTGGGCCCGGACTTCGTTCGACACTGCACTCGCGAAGAAGAGAACCATCCAAGCAAACTTCATCTTAGGCTCCGTGGCACTTTTTATATTTTTTGCCGCTGCCGCAAGGGCACGGGTCGTTGCGCCCGACTTTTTCTTCCGCGCGGTAAGGCGCTTGCACGAGTTTTCCGTCTACGAAGTACCAAACGCCGTCGCGCTTTTTGAAGTCACTGCGCTCGTGATGTTCGCGCACAACGTCTTCGTATTTGTACTTGGCAAGGAACTCGACAACTCCGGTATTGTCTTTTTCGGTTCCATCTTGAGTCGCGCGAATTTCAAGACCGAGCCACTCGGAGTTTTTCGCCCACTCTTCGGTTCCAGCCCGGTCAAACGTCGAGCGTGCCGATGGATCGGTCGTTTGCTCGATGTAATCGACGTCGGCTTTCGTGAAGGCGGTATAGCGCGAGCGCATCAGCTTTTCGGCCGTTGGGGCTTTCGCCGTGCCTTTGAGATAGGGTTCACAACAAGAGGAATAATCTGATTGGGATCCGCATGGGCATTTTGACATGCGAAGATTCTTCCCCAAGGACTAGCTCGGGGCAAGCGGTCGTTGGTCGGGTTTAAACTTATGCCGCAGAATTCCGATCTTATTACGAGATGATTCCCGCAAAAAGCCGGCAGGCTTTCACATGCGTCATTCAAAATTTGTTCGCACTAGCGCTCCTGTTTGCGCTGGTGCCGGCAGCGCATGCAATCAGTGACAGTTCATTCACCGCCGAAGATGCGCCGGATGCGTCACTCACGCCTAAAAAATCGTACCAGCTACCGACGAACGATCTCCACAAGAAGCTAAGCCCTGGCGTAGCGAAGGTAATCGTTCGCTTGCACGGTGTACCGATCTCAACGGGCTCTGGCTTTTTTACGACTAAGACCGGATTGTTGATTACGAACTACAACGTGATTCGCCCAGCTCTCCTTTCTCCAGCGTACGCGGCTGAGGTTGTTCTTCACGATAAAAAAGTTGTTCGGGATTTCAAGATTGCTGCTTGCGGCGACTCAAGAGGAATTGATCTCTGCGCGCTAAAGCTTGATGTTGAACCGAAATACTCTTTCGTGATCGCGCGCGAGCCCGCTTCGGAATCGGACCCCGCAACTTTGATCGGTCATCCACGTGATATGGATTTCTCCATTAGCCGTGGGGAATTCGTGAAGTACGTGACTTCGGCAAAAGGCATCAGTGAAATCGAATACAAGGCGACGCTCGCACCGGGTAATGCCGGTGGACCGATCTTCAATGATCAAGGTCGACTCATTGGAATTGCGGGAAGGTACAATCCCGATAACCCTGAAGTCCAAACTGGCTTCTCGGCAACCGAGCTCGAGACATTTTTGTTGTCGGAGACTCAGGCGAAGCCGATCGCAGAGGCCCGTCAAACTCATCTTGAGCGCTCACGCGCGGAGATGCGCACGAAAGCCGCGAAAGAGCTGGATCCCGCAATCGCGTTTGCGATGAAGTCGAAACCTCTCGCAGGCCTCAAAGGGTTTCGCGAGGTCACTTTCAAATTTGATAATCGGCTTTTGAAGGTCCAACTTCCCGATTTCTTCGAGACTTGCGCATTTTCTCAAAAGACTCGCGAATCGACCGTTCACGCCTGCCAAGCGGCGGGCGACCGTGCGGTTTTCTCCGTTCAACGTTTGCCTATTCGTGGACATGAAGAACTTCTCGCGAAGAACGGCAAGAAGCTTTTAGACTCGAAACCTCTGCAAATCGTCGACTCGCTCCAACAAGAGAATGACTGGGATCTCTACGAAGAGATGCTCTCGGCCGAGCAGAAACGTGCGTTCAATTCCAACCCGCAACCGGCGCAGTGCCAACGTACCCGCGCGAGCAAACTCAAGAATGCTGCATTCAGCGATGTTCCCGCTTGCCGCTTTGTCGTGATGAACGACACCGATGTTGGCGGACAATCTGTAAACGTTTGGCTTTTGAAGGATCAATATCTCTTTGCGGTCACCGTGTGGATGAACGAAAGTACGCTCTCAGACTATTTGTGGCGCGTGCCGATCTTGGCCATCCTCACAAGTCAATGGGACAAAGCGGCTGAAGAAACTCCGAATCCCCGGGCACTCGCTGCGGAGCTTTCGCGCAAGCCTCTTCCGACTTACGCGATCGAGCTGCCAGAGACGGTCAGCTTTATGGGGTCGAAGATCGAAAAAGGCGGACGCCAACTCGATCTGTACGGAAAGAAACTGCTACTTGATAAGTTTGAAGAGGGACACACGATCGCCGTGTCGGCGGAGAAGAAAAGTTATCTCCCTCCTGATTTCGATGAAGTCACCCGCAAAGCGGCTTCGCAGTCGGGTCGCACGCTTGGAGCGAGTCTTGAAGCGAAAACGATTGAAGTCGAGGCGATCACCATCGCTCAACGACCTAGCCGCCTGCTTACGGCATTCGGCAAAGATAAAAAGGGTCGCGATGTGATGGTCTTTACCGGTGTCGTCTTCTTTGAAGACGATACCTATCAGATTACGCAGGTCTCAACTTCCAAAGATCCGGCGGACAGCTTTAAAGAGTTCCGCCGCTTGCTCTTAGGATTCAAGAGGAAGTGAGAAGGCTCCCTTGAGTGCCGTGCGGATTTCTTCTCCGTTCATTTCGGCGCCAATTTCACGCGAAAGATCAGCCGGGCTTCTTTGGAAGTCATCTTTGAGAAAAGGGTCCGCACCAAGCTCAATGAGGCATTTCACAAGAGTCGTGGAACCTCTCGCAACTGCATGATGTAGAGGCGTTGTGCCGCCACGTTGTTTGGCGTTCAGCTCGGCACCGTTGTCGACGAGTAGTCGTACGATTCGTTCAGCCGCGTCTTCTTCGCGGAACATGACAGCCGCGTGCAAGGGTGTTGCGCGTGACTCGTTGTCGGCATTGAGATTTATTAGCGCCGAGCGCGACACCAGCTGTTCTACCAACTTCTCGTGACCGAAAAGGCATGCCACGTGGAGTGCGGAGTAACCCTCGCCAATCGCTGCATTGAGGTTATCGGGATTCGCGTTGAGCCAGTTGCGGAGTCCGTTGAGATCACCGGCATGAACGAGATCGTAGACGGCTTCATTCGACATCATGATGTTTGAACCTCCGTGAGTTGAGAGACTGCGAGATCGGTTGGGCGAAGTCCCGTGCGCATGAACATGTTCAACCAACGCGTATTCCATGGACTTTCAATTTTGACTTGCTTGCCCGAAACTGGGTTCTGAAACTCGATTGATTTTGCTTTCAACCACAAACCGCCGAGCCCAAGCTCCGCGCGGAAGTATTTGTTGTGGTGACTATCCCCGTGCATCGTATCGCCGACTAGCGGATGCGAGAGTCGCGCCATGTGACGACGCACTTGATGATATCGACCCGTTTCAGGAAACGCTTCAACAAGACTGTAGCGCGAAGTTGCGTGGCGTTTGCCAATTGCAAACGGTAGTTCAACGCGCGAGTGCGTGCGGTAGCGCGTGACCGACTCGACCGGAACGTTTGTGGAATCGAGTTCGAGTGGAATATCGATGATGCCTTCATCAGGCATCCAACCACGCACGAGTGCAAAGTAGGTTTTCTTTACGTTGCCGTCTTGAAATTGGCGGCAAAGTCCCGAAGCGGCTTCTTTCGAAAGCGCAAACACGAGGACACCTTCAGTTGCGACGTCGATACGGTGAACGGGATACAGCCACGCTTGGAGCTGCTCGCGTAAAACCGGGAGACACGTGATCTCGCGCGGAACTCGGCGGCGCGGATATTCCGGTTGGTGAACGTGGAACCCTGGCGGTTTGTTGATCGCAACGAACTCGGCTTCCTGGCGAAGCACTTCAAATTTTCCGGCGACCATATAGCATTCCTCTCGCGCGCGTTAAAGGCGTTATAGCGCTTGCGCGCGTATGAGAAAACCTCCAAATGCGTGGCCGGGGTTTCTCCCCCTCTAGATCGTGAAAGAACTGCCCAAAATGAGGGTGTTTGGTCCTCTTGGTTCAACCGACTTTTCCACACCTGAGACTTTCGGCCTTGATCCGTGCAGCACTCGATAGGGTTTTGCAGGCGAGCGGACCGTGCGGAACGTGTTCATATGTTCGCGCCCAAAGATGCGTTCGGCCGCATGCATGTTGTGCTGGCGGCAGAGGCAACGAAGGTTGCTGAGTTGGTTGGTTCCTCCTTTCGCCTTCGGAATGACGTGGTCGACTTGCAAGTTGTGGGTGGAATTGCAGCGTTGTTGGGTCACGGGATCAACGTACTCGCAGGTTTTCGCACGTTGGATGATGTAGCGGCGGAGTTTCTTTGGGACGGACTTCGCAGCGGTTTCGCGGGGCGCCGTCTCTTTTGTTTCGAGTTTTGCGAGGAGTGCGGTGAAGGCCTCGTCGAGAACTTCGGCGGAGTTCTGGGTGCCGAGAAGTTCTTTGAGGCGTTCGAGTTTTGCGCGCGTTTTGGCCGGGAGATCCGTTGTTAGTCGTGAGTGGTCCTCGTTGAGTGTGCGGAGTGTGTCTTTGCTCGTTTTCGCTTCGGGGAACTCGGTTGCGAGTAGTTGTTCGGTCTGCGCGGAAGTTTTGCGCTCGATCTTGGAGACGAGCTCTCGCTTTGCTTCCTGGCTCATGCGTTGACCTGTGCGTTTCTCTTCTTTTCGCACCGAGGTTTCGACCTGCGTGAGGGTTGTGAGGTTCACGTCTCCGCGAGTGAACTTCTCTTCAGGTACGAGCGCGAGCAAGCGCGACGCTTGGACTCTGCGGTGAGCTGCGGACTCTGAGAACTTATGACGTTTGATGAGCCAGTCGTAGATGGAACCAAAACCGAGAACTACGAAATGTCGCTCCTTTTCACAAGCTGCGATTCCAACTAGAACTTTGTGTGTTGCTTCATTCGAACGACGAACATCATGAGCGAACTCCGCATCGAAACCATATGCATCCATCTCGCACCTCCGCTGGGCGAGAATGTAACATGAGTTTTCGGCGGAAATTTTTGCGGGCTATTTGCGCGGTAACGGAGAGTTACGGAGAAATCCTCGAAGGATGGTTCGACCTTGTTGCTCGCTTCCTGATGCTAGTCGTAAGCGCAAGTAAGCACCACCCATTCGATGTTTTGCAAAGCGAACTCCGTTTGGAAAAATCGGCCCGCGCACCCTCGCAAGAACAAAATTAAAATTATTTACGGCCGCCCGACATCCGGACACCCCCTTTGCCCATGCCCGCTCCAAGCCCCTCGCAAGCACAAAATCAAAATTATTTACGGCTTACCGTCATCCGGACGCCCGCGTGCCCTTGCCCGTGCCGTTGCCCGCACCCAACCCCGCTCCGGTTTCGCAACGCATCCCGCAAAGGTGCCAGGCACCTTTGCGCAACCCCTTCCCCCGACCCGCACGCCACCAACTCCGCAGCGGTTTCGCACTGCTTCTGCAAAAGGAAACTGGTACTACAAAGCGCGCCCCGCAACCCCGCCCCGCACCCCCATCCCGCCCCATCCCGCCCCACCCCGACCCACCCCCAAACCCCAGCCCGCAAAACGTCACCCCCCGACCAACCCCTAAACACACACCAATTCGCCGCAACGAATTTACACCCACCCGAAACCAGACAAGCCCCGGCACAACTCTTGTTCTTCATCCTCCCCGTAAACCCAAATTTCTCGTCCGCCCGGGAGGCCCTCGTGAAAGTCATGTTCACCAAATTCATCCTTACGGTTGGTTTCGTCGTACCGGCCCTCAGCGCTTCCGCTGAAGCTGCGTGCCCGCCCATCCTTAAGAATTTGAAGACCGACCACCTCCGCACGGGCGATCTCTGCTCCACGTACGAGCGCTACCATAAAGCCCTCGCGGAGATGGAAGCCAAAGGCCTCGTTCCCGCAGAACGCGTCGGCAACCTCCACGCTCCCCGCATGATCAACATGCCGAGCTGGAAGAAAAACCGCGAAGAACAAAACTTCAGCCCGTGGCGCGTCTACAAACCCGCTCCGCAAACGTGGGGAGGCTGGGAAAACGGCGCCGCAATCGTCGACAAAGTCATCGCCGAAAATCTCAAAACCAATCGCATGCAACCCATATCCATCGATTACGTAAAATCCCTGCAAGCGTCGTCGATGACGAACATGGTGAAAGCGCCCGGAAAATTCCGCGATCACGGTGAAGTGGGTCTTGCGCTCGTTCGCGAAAATTCACTCACGGCTGCACAAGCGAAGGCGATGCTTCAGTCGGAGTACAAGAGCCTTTTGAAGCCCGGGCAGCCGCTCACAGAGTGGCGCGCGACCCAGTGCTGGGAAGATCGTACTCCCCAGTTCCGCCAACAGTGGACAGGCTTCTACACGCAACAATGGCCGCAAATTCCCGCAAATCAGTTCTGGACCGACGCAAAAGGCGAACAGCGCCAGTGCGGTTACATCATCTACGCCGACATGAACGAAGTTGAGCCGCAGATGAAGCTCTGGGAAAAAGAGATCAACGAGAAGCTCGCGACATGGGGCACACCTGCAGCGAGTGGCGATCCGCTTCTTCTCGCTTCGCGTGCGCAGCGTTGGTTCATCTCGATTCATCCCTTCCTCGATGGTAACGGCCGCACAAGCCGCTTCATCATGGAAACGATCATCAAGAGCTTAGGTCTTCCCGCTCCGCTCCTCTCGAACATGGATGAAGACATCTACCACACGGAAGAAGAGTGGGCGAAAGAGATCGGCGAAGGTCTCCACCGCGCCATCAAGTACGCTGAGTACTGCGCGAAGAAACCCGACGGCATGGGCTGCAACATCGTTCCGAAAACAGCTCCGCCCGAAGGCCACGTGAAATTCACGAAATAAGGAAAATGAAAATGAAAACATTCGCGTTTGCACTCATCGCTCTTTTCGCAACGGCCGCGCAAGCACAAGGCAACTACACAAAAGCTTGCGGAACTCTTTCGATGAACGAATTCACGTCGAAGGTGACACTCAACACGAACTCGGGCGAAGTTGAGCTCGAGAATCTGAGCACGATCGCTTATTCCGAAGGTCACTTCATCTGCGTGAGCGGATACGAAGACAAATCGTTCTCGGGAAAGAAGACGATCAAAGTCATGATCGCGGAATCGAACTAAAAATAAAAAGGGACCCAGACGGGTCCCCTTTTTCGTTCACGCTCTCTGACAGCCGTTCTTAGTTCGCTTTGAACAAGAAGGGGTAGGAGACGTTAACTTGCGTTCCGCCTTTAGGTTGCGGGAACGTCCAGCTTGCCATACGACGCATGATACAACCTTCAACCATCGCGCTCTTCAGAGTCGAGTTCTCAACTCGTTGAGCTGCAACTTCACCCTGCGCACCGATCGTGAACTTCACGAGAACTTTCCCGTAAAGATCCGGGTTCGAGCTGAGCTGACGCTCGTAGCAGTAACGGATTTGACCGAGGTTGCGGCGAATAACTTCCGCAATCGCATCGCGGTCGAGACCGCCTTCGATCACCGTTTCTTCGTCGACCATCGCTACGATGTCACCCGAACCAACCGAGCCGCCAGCCAAAGCTGTTCCGCCCTTATAGTCGCCCGTGCCGCCCGCTTTACCCTTTGTAGCAACGCCGCCGAGTTTGAAGCTAGGTCCTTCTTTCGCCGCTGATCCGCCACCGCCCGTAGTCGATGTGCCGGTGCTGAAGAAAGCGCGACCCGAACCTTCTTTATCGGGAGCCACACCTTGAGCGGCCACCATGATGCCTTGCTTATTGGCGCGCTTCGCGATTTTGCCGACGAGGTTGCTCAAGCCCGACTTACGAAGGCTCGTGAGAGCAGCTGTTGCCTTCTCCGAAACCTTCGGAGCCGTCGACTCTTCAGGAGCCGAGTTCTTCGCAACTTGCACTTGAGGAGCTTCCGTCGTCCCGCCAGCTTTTGCTTTAGCGGTCTTCGTGATTTTTTGTGCTTCGACTTTCTTCTTCTGAATCGCTTTCGCGTTATAGATGATGTCGAGCGATTTCTTGTCGAGCGCGACTTCAGGTTTCTTTTCGGGAGCCAAACGACCGCCGATCAAAACCGATCCGATCAAGAACAAGAAGACGAGAACCGCCAACACGAGCGGCTTACGAAGGTCGCGGTCGAACTCCAACTGCTCAGCCGCAATCATCTCTTGTTTCGAGACTAAGCGTTGCTGGATTTCGACGACGCCGACTTTTGTTTTGATCCACTTGCCATCTTGCGGAGCCGGAAGTTTCGCAACCCGCTCGCCATCGTTGTAAGAGAACGACTCTTTGGCATCGAGGACTTTTGTTTCGAGAACTTTTCCTTTGGGCGAACGCACGACAACCTGGTGGTGCGTCAGCGCGCCTGTCGCTTCAGTCACTTCGTTGAAGAGCTCTGTTTTGCGCTCTTTCGCGAAGAGTTGAATGACGTGGCCTGCAATTTCAACTTGAGTTGCGCCGTCGACTTTGGCTTCCGAAACGACTTGGCCATTGACCTTAACGTTTTCGGATCCGCTGATATCGCAGATGTACCAACCCGTCTCGCGCAAACGGAGAGCCGCGTGGCAACCCTTGACGTCTTCGCCCGCGATGCGCAAGTCAGCCTCATCGGAAGAACCGATGACGAACAGTTTACGTGTCGCCTTCACGCGAAGTTTCTTCGATTGCTTCTCGCCGCGTTTATGTTCTAGCAGAATTTCCGGCAATCCCATTTTAACCTCTCACGACTTCCTGGTTCGATCCGCACGGTCTTCCAATCCGCACAGCATTCAGCTCGTCACTCAGTCCTTGGTGACGACCGCGATCTTGACGTCCGAGTAACCGGCCATCATCGATGTGTACATGACTTTCCGGAGAAGCTCGTAAGGCAGGTGGCGATCCGCCTGCATGATCACTTTTCCGTCGAACTCGATCTCTTCGTTCACCGAAGCGATCTGGCGCGCTTTCTGCGCCTGACCATCGAGTTCGTTATACAGAGAACGGATGAACTGCGTGTCGCTAGCATCGACGTCTTTCACGTCGAGGATGCCTTGATTGAGGTCCACGATCTTCTTATCGTCGACGAAGATTCCAACCTTCGACACGACGAGCTTCAAGACGTCTTGCGGGTCTTTTGCGCTCGTTGATGCCGGAAGCGTCAACTTATCGCTCGGAGTGATGTTCACCGGGCTCGTCGAGTAACTCTTCAAGAGAAACACGAGGAGGATGACGAACATGTCGACCATCGACGTGATCTGAATCTTGAACGTCGAAGGCGAGCGTTTATCCATGTATTTTTTAAAGCCACGTCTTCCCATGATCAACCTCCCGCTACGTTGCCAAAGACAACGTCAGGGAAAAGAAGGTTCGTTTCGATGTCTTTACCCGCCTCGTCTTTGAAGACGATCTTGGGCTCACCCGAGTTCATGACGCGTACACGGTCCATTGTGTGAACGATGTCTTCGAGCGGAACCGCTTCATCCGGGTTCAGCTCGACGCGGAACACGTCAGGGTAGTTTTTCTTGATGTTCATAGTCTCTTTGTGGAGACCATCGAGGTCGAACTTGTCGCCCTTCATGGCTACCACCGTTTCCTTCGTTTCACCTTTGTCTGTGATGACGAAGCGATATCCTGCCTGCTTCGAAACATGGAGCGCGACTTGAACCACGTCTTTGTTCTTCTCATTGGCCGCCGCAATCGCTTTTTCAACCGCTTGCGGAATTGGCGTCTCGATGACCGTCACGTGGACAAACGCGACGGAGAGAAGGAGCATGGGGACGATCGACACGATGATGTCGAGCATCGGCGCCAGGTTCAGCTCGAATGTTGCGTCTTCGACGCGGGAACTAAAGTTTTTTCTCATGGCTCATGCCTCGGTCTTAAGTTTTCGTTCCGAAGATTCAGTCAGGCCGGAATCAAACAGCTTTGCCAGTGGTCGGGCGTGCTTTCTTGTCAGTCACTGCAGTCGGGTAAGCGACTTGCGCGTGGAACTGACCGAAGTCACGGCTCTTCAAGAGCTCAATCAGCTTCGCCGAGTTACGGTCGATTTCGCTGAAGAGTTTGCCTTGGCGAGCGTGGAGGAACGAGTAGAAGAACATGACCGGGATGGCGACCAAAAGACCAGCAGCTGTCGCATGCATGGCGAGCGAGATACCGTCAGCAAGGAGCGTTTGCTTTTGCGAAGGGTCCGCGAAGCTTACCGCTTTGAAGGACATGATC
Source organism: Bdellovibrionales bacterium (assembly GCA_005808505.1). Classification (GTDB taxonomy): domain Bacteria; phylum Bdellovibrionota; class Bdellovibrionia; order Bdellovibrionales; family JAMPXM01; genus SYLX01. The sequence continues at coordinate 19,599 of SYLX01000091.1, forward strand.
AGACCAACAACCGTACCCAAGAGACCTACGAGAGTAACGACGTTAGAAGTCATCGCGAGGTAGCTGAGGTTGCGCGAAAGGCCGGGAGCCACTTCGCTAGCGGCGATATCAAGCGATTGTTCGATAGCGTGATCGTCACGATCCGAGCGCTCGAGGATCCGCTTAGCAACGTGTGCCAAGGGCTTTTTGTCGTTAGCCGCGCAAAGCGTGATCGCTTCGTCGATCTTATCGGCTTCAACGAGCTTCATGACTTTTGCCGTGAATCCGTCAGCGTCGAGCGAGTATGTGAAGTAAAGAGCCTTCGTGCGCTCGATGATCAGCGCGAGGCCAAAGAGGCCAAGCAATCCGATTACGGCGTCGATCAGGTAGAAATCAACAGCGATCTTCATCAGTGAGTCCATGTACGTCCCCCTTAAGGTCTTAAATTTCAAAAGTGTTAAAGCGTTTTACTAAAATCAAAGTCGCGGAAGACTTGAGAGAGCACGGACCCTTGTGCGGAGGGTTTTACCCGGATCTCTTGGTTTCCGCGCTTCACTCGGGAGGGTACATTCAGCAGGTAGAGCGAAGGCTGGAGCTAAATTTTTCGGACCGAAATCGAGAAACGGCTTGTTAGCCGGCTCTTTCAAAGTATTCGCGAACCGTTGGCTCAGCTGAGCCGTCTACTTTCAGAAATCTCACCGCATAACGAACCGGAGACTTCACGCCGCGAACCTCTTTCGAGAACCGCTTTCCTACGATTTCACCGAGCGCGTTGAACGCCGGCAATCCATCGTGGGGAGCAAAGTGCAAACGGACGACTTGGCCAGGAACGAGAGTCGAGTTTTCAATGATCACGCCTGATCCGCCGGCGCTCGCTTCAAACGCGTGGCCCATCCAAACCGAGCGATCATCGTGAACGATCACTTCGCTCTCGAAAGGAACGCGCGTGAATTGGCGACGGAAGAAGACGTCTGCATCCTTGTTCACCTTGCCGGCGAGCTCGCGGATTTTTTGGGGCTGGAACGCTTCGTGTTCAGCGATCCGGACCCACTCAGGCATGCCTTCTTTCCAGACGAAGTCGAAGTCGTAGACCGACTTCTCTTGCAGCGCTCTCACGAGGCCGTAGTATGAGAATGGTCCGTAGCGATTCGTGCCTTTTTGCACGTACCACTCTTCACCGGGTGCTGCCATGTGCGCAGCCGAAACCGAAGTAAGATTCACATTCGACATTTGAACCGTTTGCTCGACAGCCTGAGCTAACGATTGAACGCCTTCGGGCTGAACGGGTGCGGGTGTCGGTTGAGTTGCGAGCTTCAGCTCGGGCTTCGCCGTCACCGGCGCCGCTGTAGCTGTAGCTGTCGTAACCGATGCCGACGCCGACTCCGTTTTCTTCGGAGGAGCCGCTTTGGGTTTTGCTTGGCGCAAACGCTCTTTTAAAGCCTCGCACTCCAAGAGCGGAATCCAGTCAGCACGATTGTCGTCATAAACGAAATCGGTGACCGCGATTTCCGAGCGCCCCAACTTCTCGGCGATCTGATCGATCGTCCAAGGTCCGAGGTTCTCCTCTCCCTTAGCGACGTAGAACTCGACCTGCGCTTTCGAATTTGTTTCTGACATAGAGTTCTTCCCTGCCTTACCCCGACTTCATCGACTGCACCCCGGTTTTCTTTAGGCGGTTCGAGCGCTTGTGCCATCTTGGTTCGAGAATGACGCATGAATCTCAAAAATTTCTGCTAGTTCACGGAAATTCAAAAAAAACCGTCTAATCACCTGACAGCTTCGATCCTTTCTCGTTTTGAGAATGTCGCTCAAAGTGTCGAAAGCCTTAACGGATCTAGCTTTGAGGCCGCCTTGGCCAACGGCCTGATTTAGAGTCGCGGCTCTTCCCGATTTCTGAAAAAAGAGGAGGATGAATAGAGATCCTAAAATTTAAGCATCTAGAAGAGCGTCTAGGTGAGCCTTGGCGAAGCATTACCCAGGAGGGGTTATGAGAAGACCGTTGTCTTTCTCTCTCGTTGTCGTCCTTTCAGCTTGTGCGAAAGGAGGTGGCGGCGAAACTCCGCAAGCCAATCACAACCTCGCTTGTCCAGTAACACCCAAGGCATCGATGATGTCCGCAATCCAAGCGGGTGAACCCCAAGACCCTTTCGCGATTCGCGGAAAAGTCTTGCTGAACGAAGACGAAGCAGGAATCCAATCCGAGCGCACACTCAATGCCGGAACTGAACTCGTCGTTCTGACTCAACCCAACTGCGATCTTCCCGGTGCTCTCTCGAAACAACTCGAAGGAGATCAGAACCAACGATTCCGGTCTTGGACTCTCAAGAGCCCGACGACTCTTGCGAAGGTCTCAAAGCTAGCGGAGAAAGATGAATGCGTTCTTGGCGTGGCCGATGGCAGTACCGCTTACACGACCGAGGTTGACCCACGAGCGGCACAACAAGCTCACCTCCAGCGGCTCGAAATCGAACCTGCACTCCCTCTCGTGTACGCGGCGCCTTTCGAAAAAGACGTCACGATCGCGATCATCGATACGGGCATCACGCTTGAGCACGAAGACTTGAAAGAAGCCTTGTGGATCAACGATGGTGAGATCCCTGGCAATGGTTTGGATGATGACGGCAATGGCTACATCGATGACGTGAATGGATTTAACTTCGCGGCGAATACCGGAAGCCCCAAACACGTTGGCACTTGGTCGGGTCGGCAACACGGAACGCACGTTGCCGGACTAGCAGCTGCGGTTCGCGATAACGGAGTTGGCATCTCGGGCATTATGGGCTCAGGCGCAAAGATCATGGCGTTGAACGTGTTCGGTGAGAATCCTGGCGCGAGCGTGAAGAACATCGCAAACGCGATCGTCTATGCGGCCGACAATGGAGCCGATGTCATCAACATGAGTCTCGGCGGCCGTGGTCGCAGCGCTGCCTATGAATCAGCTTTGGCTTACGCGATCAAAAAAGGAGTCACGGTCTTTGCGGCGGCAGGAAACGCCTCGCAAAAAATTGGCCCTGAGAACTTTGCTTCGCCTGCGTCTTACTCGCCGGGTCTTTCCGGCATGCTTTCGGTTGCCTCGATGGACACCGTGAACATGAACTTGTCTCGCTTTTCGAACTACAGCTCAACGGAAGTTGAGCTTGCAACTTACGGTTCCGAAGATTCAGTGAAGCGACTGGGTCTTCTCTCAACTTGGATTGGTGGATCGTTCAAACTCTACGACCGCATTCAAGGTACTTCGATGGCATCACCCGTCGCGGCCGGAGCTGGGGGTTTAGCGATTCGCATGCTGCGTGCGCGTGGTTACTCGCCGAGCCCTGCAACGATCGAAGGGATTCTGCAAGTATCAGCTCAATCTCTGCCGCAGCTTCTGAGCTACGTCGTTGATGGTCAGTCGCTGAACTTGCGCACGCTCGCTGAGTACATCGACAAGAATTATCCTGTCGTGACTTCTTCCGAAAAGCCGATTGATCCAGGGGCCCCGCAGAGAACCGAGAAAGCCTGCGCGAACTGACCGATCACTTCTGTTCTGAAAAGATATCTCGATCGGTGCCTTCGCCGCCTTCTTTTCCATCGGCACCGAGCGAGAGAATTCGGTACCCCTCACCGCTTGTTTCGTAAATAAAAGGGCGCTGCCAAGGATCATTGATATCAAGAGCCGTTTTATCGACCGGCTGCCAGCAAGTGCTCTGAGCAAACAGGTCCGCTAAGGCTGCCGGAAACTTCCCGCACTTATCTTTGAAATCACCGAGTGTTGTTTCGATCGCCGCTAGAGACGTTGCGGTCTGTTTCACAGCATCGGATTCAATCCTCGCAACCGCGACGGTACGCTGATTGACGACGTAGTAGATGCCTGCGCCAGCAAGAATCAAAGTTACGGCAATGATGATCCAGCTTTTTGCACTCATGCATTTCTCCAACTAGTTTAACTGAAATCTTTGAGCGATATCTTCGCTTTGGTCCACTCCACCCTCTTGTCCATCTGAACCGAGTGAAGTGAGTTCAAATCCGTTATCGATTTTACGATAACGAAGTGGGTTGCCCCACCCGTCTTTGAGATGCTCTTGATCGAATTTATCTGCAGGCCAGCAACTTTTGGCCAACAACAAACTCGCAAGCTCGTTAGGCAGCTCATTACAGGCGGCGTGAAATTTTTTAATCGCTTTTGCGGTTTCATCAATGCTCGTACCCGTCACCACTCGTCCCACTCGATTCACTTTGTCCGTCATGATGATTTTTGTTCGATGAGCTAAGTAGGCGATAATCGAAAGGTACACGCTGGCGCCAATCAGCACCGTAAGAACTGCTAGTTGCCAAGGTTTGAGTTTCATTTCGTCGAGCTGCCCGCGATCAAATCCCGATCAAACTCGTCGCCACCTTCTTTGCCATCAGCACCAAGAGAACGGAGCGTGTAACTTGCTCCTTCCGCTTTGTACTGAATAGGTCGGCTCCAGCCGTCGATCATGACGTCGGAGTCTAAGGTCGGCGGCCTCCAACAAGGAGCTTCTTTCGTGAGTTCATTCAACTCAGACGGAAGTTTTGAGCACGCTTTCTGAAATGCTTCAAGCTGCTCTTTGAGAGTGGTCATTCGGTTTTCCGTCGTGACGACCCTGAACCTTTTGAAGTCGTCAGGCTCCTGCAACTTCAAAAGGCCGTAGAGCAAATAAAAGCCCGCCGCGATCACGACGGGTGCAATCATCAGTTTGATGAATTTTTTCTTCTGCTTTTCTTCAGGACTCATTTCCCGCCCAGTTGTTTCCAAAGGTAAGTCCACTCAAGCGAGCTGAAGTGAATGCGCTGCTCGATGTTAGCTGCAGCTCCGTGTCCACCTTCGATATTTTCGTAGTAAAGGAATGGATGCTTATACTCCTCTAAGCGAGCCGCCATCTTCCGTGCGTGACCTGGATGAACACGGTCATCCTTGGTCGATGTCATGATGAAAATGCGCGGATACTTCTTATCTGGAATCACGTTCTGGTAGGGCGAGTACGTCTTGATGTACTCAGCCATCGAAGGATCATCGGGGTTTCCGTATTCATCCACCCAGCTGAAGCCCGCAAGCAACTTATGGTAGCGGAGCATATCGAGAAGCGGAACTTGGCAAACGACAGCGTTGTAGAGATCCGGTCGTTGAACGAACACGGAACCAACAAGAAGTCCCCCGTTACTGCCACCTTTGATTCCGAGATGTTGAGGCGAAGTCACTTTGCGACGAATCAGATCCTCGGCGATGGCGATGAAGTCATCGAATGCTTTCTGACGATTCTTTTGCAGCGCCGCTTGATGCCACTTGGGTCCGAACTCCCCGCCTCCGCGGATATTCGCTAAGACGAAGACGCCACCTTTTTCGGAGAACACTTTTCCGGTCGCGTTCAAGTAAAACGGCGTCTCAGACACCTTAAAGCCGCCGTATCCGTAAAGAAGCGTGGGTGCTTTGCCGTCGAACTTCAAATTCTTCGGACGAATGATGAAGTAAGGAATCATCACGCCGTCGCGGCTTGCCGTTTCGTATTGCTCAACGATGAGGCCTTTTGCGTTGAAGCGCGCCGGAGCTGATTTCAGCTTATCGAGCTTCGGCAAAGCGCCGGCTTTGTCGACTACGGAGTAGATCGAGCTCGGAACCAAGAAGCTTGAGAAGTTCACGATCAACGTGTCCGAAAACGGATCGCTCGAAGAAATCTCGAGATCACCGTTGTCAGGCGTTTTCACTGTCTCAATCTTCCACTCGCCATTTTGCGAAAGGCTTGCGCGCAGGAGGCGACCTTTCACATTGGAATACATCTGGATAAAGACGTGATCTTTCGCTGAGACAACCGACTCAATCGAATCGCGCTCACCGGGCTCCATGATCAGAACGGGAGCTGCGTTGAAGTCGCGCAAGTCGTAAGCCACGATCGAGCCCGTCTTTAAGAGACGTGTCCCGCTTTGGAGATCCGAGCGCAAAATACCGATGAGACGATGTTGGAAAACCGTCTTAATGATGAAATCGAGCGGAATCGGGAGCTTCTTCAAATCACCCTTTTCATCAACAAGGAATTCTTCGTGCGTGTTGAAGCTGATCCCACGCTCAACCACAGAATAATTACCGACCGGCGTTTTCATCGAGTAGCCGCCGATCCACACGTCGTCTTCACTGCCCTCGTACAAAACTTTTGTTTCTTCGAGAGGCTGACCGCGTTTCCAAATTCGCGTTTGGCGCGTGTAACCGGCTTTCGTCATGCTGCCGGGACCAAAATCAGTGCCGACAAAAACGGTATCTTTATCGATCCAGTCGATGCTCGATTTCGCTTCGGGAAGCTGAAATCCGTTTTCGACGAACGTCTTCGTCTTAAGATCAAATTCTTTCACCACTACGGCATCTTTTCCACCGCGCGAGAGATGCACGAGACAACGATCGTATTCAGGCGCTCGGCAGTCGGCGCGCTTCCAGACCCAGTTCTCATTTTCTTTTTTCGCAAGGTCGTCGACATCGATGATGACTTCCCACTTCGGCGAAGCTTTTTTGTACTCGCTCAAAGTCGTTCGGCGCCATAGACCGCGAACGTTCTTCTCGTCTTGCCAGAAGTTGTAGAGGTAGCCACCGAAGAATGTTCCGGTTGGGATGCGGTCTTTCGCGAGAAGGATCTTGCGAATGTCGCTTTCGATTCCTTTGTAGCGAGGGTCCGATTCAAGTTCCTTTTGCGCCAGAGAATTCCAGCCGCGAACTTTTTCGAGGGCGCGGTCGGATTCGATTTCTTCAAGCCAAAGATAAGGATCCGTTTCGCCATCGTTCTCTAAGGTCGAGACTCCGCGAGCTTGTGAACCTTTGACGGGTTTCGATTCTGTGTTAGCCATGGGCGACTGCCCCGGGCCCGATTGACAAGCCGATACGAGCAAACCAATTGCGCTCAACTGAAGGCATAAGCCTAAAAAAGACATACGCACGAAAACCTCCCCTGCAGGTCAGGAGAGGTTATGCTTGGCTTTCGAGCTCTTCAAGGATTTTACTGGTGTCGAAAAGGTGATCGAGAGCCAGCTCAGCGGCTGTTGCTGGCAACGTGCTCTTCCATCTTGATCTCTTTGAGATAACGCTGGAAGTAAAGGTTTGCGAGCATTGAAGACTTCACTCGCCACTTTTTCTCGTTCACGGTTAATGCGGCAACGGCGATGCGCTGATCGCGGTAACGAGCGTAGCCTACAAACCAATCGCATTTTCCTTGAGGATCAGCACCCGTCAAGGAACCCGTCTTTCCACCGAATTCGACTTCATCGTATTTAGGACCACGGACAATTTGACGGAAGGATTTGCGAGACGTACCGGAAACCACGGTTTGTTTGAAGAGCTTACGGAGTTCTTCAGCCGACTGCGGCTCAACAACCACCGAAGCTTGGCGAGGGTGACCTTCGTAGAGGGCTTCACCTTCGGCACTCGTGAGTTTGTTAACAACGTAGGGCTCCATCATCACGCCGTCGTTTGCAACTGCTGCTGCGATCAACGCGCCGTGAAGCGGGCTCATGGTGTTATCACGCGTGAATCCAGACGCCGCAGTAACCACGCTCCAAGGATCGTCAGGGCTGATCTTCGCGTAACCCGTTTGAACGGGCACGTCTGCGCGAATCGGGTGATTGAAGAGAAAGCGCTCCGCATACATAAGAAGGTTCTGCGGACCGACGTAGAAGAGACCAAGTTTACCGAAGAAGACGTTCACCGAACGGCCGAACGCTTCTTTCATCGTCATCTTGCGTGTCCAGCGAGTGACTTGCGTGCTCTCAACGTTCTTTTTATACAGTGTGTGGTTCGCACCATTAAAAGGAACGATCGTGTCGGGTGCTGCTTTTTGCATGTCGATTGCGGCACTCGCCGTCACGACTTTGAAGATGGAAGCCGCCGGGAAGGTAGCGCGAAGAGCGAGGTTATCAAGACCCGAGTGCTCACGCGAATAGCTCACCATCGAAAGAATACGACCCGTCTTCGCATCCATCGCGACGAATGCGCCGTAATCGGGTTGGTACTGGTTCATGAGCTTCTGCATGGCCGCTTGAGTCGGCTCGTGCAAAGTATAGTCAACTTGCACGGGCTGCTTCTCGCCTTCGATTTCCATCGTGTAGCGAGCCGGGAACTCATTTGCGCGAATCGCTGTTCCCAGCTGAAGCGCAAGCGTGTCCTTGCTGATTTCGTATTCGTTCTCAACTTCAACTGTGTTCTGAGGTTCGCTTGCCGAAGAGGTCTTGCCCGTCCGAGAGATAAGGCTAATAGCAATAATGACCAGGCAGAACGCAGCGGCCGCGCCCCAGAATTTCAATACTTTACGATGCATGTGACCCAGTTTGAATGGCATGTGCGCGCACCGTCAAGGTCCAGTCGGAAAAGACGATCTATCCATCTCGATTCCGAACGGTGAAGCCGAACAATGAGACGTTCTCTTATTCAACAAGTGTCGAACTTCTGACGCGCAAATTGATCGACGGCAAACCCGCTCGGTCAGCAGCTTTCCGCCGATTGCGCAGCTTAAAAGCTGTTTCAGAGATTTTCTCAATAACCAGCACATCGCGCACCCGTGTGGCATTTTCTCTCTTTTTGTCACCACAAAATTTTCCGCAGATCCAGCCGCCCCAGGGCATCGCACTCGCAATCCTCACGCCCGTCAAAACCAAGTCTGCACGGCCGTTGCGGGCGTTTTGAATTTCGTACTCGCCAAGCGACGAGAAGCGGCTCCCTTCTTTAGACTGGTTACCGTGTCCAAAAAGGAAATAACTTCCGTCTTCTCGAAAACGGAAGGTCCAGCCTCCTGATTCATCCGGCTGATTGAGCTCTCGATCGAGAAGGATCGCCAAACCATTTGCTTCGAGTTTGGCTCTTACGTCTTGAGAGATTCCAATATCGACCTTTGGATTCTTAGGGATGTTAGGAGCAACATCTAAGCCACGGCCCTGCTTAGCAGAAGCCGGCTCTGAAGCCTCAATCAACGAAATCACGGCGCCTTTTTCATCAAGGAGTTTGAAGTTTTTCACGCACACCGGATCATTGTGACGAAAATTGAGCGCGAGGGACTGGACGTCGGTCGAGACCGGTTGGAAGCGAGCAACCGCTTTCGTGTCTCCACCTTCGGCGTAAGCTTTGCGCGCGCCGGGATGTAAAAAGAGATCGATCCCATCGCTAAAAGATCCTGAGCACGCCTCAATCTGAACAGCGGAGAGTCGCACAGGCTTGTCGAAGGCAAAAGCTAGCTTAGCGAACGTTGTTCCCGGTCGCGCGCGAAACTCGGCGCTCTTTAATATTTCGACTGGATTGAGACCACTTTGAGAAGTGGCCTCGATCAAAACCTTCGTTGGAGGCTCGACTCGAAGAGGCGTCACGCGCTGGGCGTGCGCCGCCTCAGAGACAAATCCAACAACAATCAAGAGCGAAGCAACGAACTTCACTTCAAGCACTGAACTTTGAGAACCGGAGCCTTGGACTTTTTGATGAGGAAGCTGCGCTCAGCTTCTGTCGTGTAGTAGAAATCTAGATCGTTACGATCATAAGTGATCGCTTCTTGTTGCGGGAGAACATTGATTTTCACCAAACGAATCTCTCCGCGAGCTGCAAGTTCTTGAGTCGTAGGCAAAGTTTTAGCTGACGGATCAAACGAAAGCTCAATTGCATTCACGTAAGTCAAAAGCAAAAGCTTGCGGCCATCCGCGCTCGCGCTCATGCCCGTAACGATGCCGCCGAGCAAATTATCTTTCGTGATCGCGGGAACATCGATCGTTCCGATTTTCTCGAGAGTCTGACCATCAACGTCCGTTCTTCCGCGGAAAACGGTGGCAGCTCCCGCTTTTCCTCCATCTTCTTTCGTAACGATCAAGAATTCACCATTCGGCAGAAGTGCAAATGCTTCCGCATTGTGAGCGCGATCCGGATACTGAGCCGTGATGTGCGCCACAGGAGCAACCGACGATTTGAATGTTGCCGTCTCTTTCACGAAAACGATTTCGATGGTTGAACGTTTGCGCGAATTGTCGCCGATATCCGCAATTGCGATACATGTCTCTTCTGATTTGGGACAAGGACCTAGCGAGAGATCCTCCGCATCGCGGGGATCATAGTTTTGAATCGAAACCTTTTTCGGCTGCAGCGTCTTCTCGTCAACAACGTAAAGATTCGGCCCATCGCCTGAGTCGTTGTTCATATAGAAGCGCGGATAAACCCGTGAGAGCGCCATTCCGCTCGTTTCATCCTGAACGGAATTATCGAGTCTTCCTTTATCTTCCGGAATGCTCCAGCTACTGCAAAGAGGCGCAGCGGCTGCGACCGAGCTGATGAGACCAGTGAGAGAAATTGCGACAATTTGTTTAGTGAACCGATTTGTTTTCATGGCGCATGATCATGGAGGCCTCTCTTCGTCGAGGCAACTGAAACTTCTGACACCGAGTATTGATACGGAGCCGCGCGGTGATTGCTCACAACGCAAGAACAGACAACAGGTGTTTGCCTAAAGGGATTGCCATCTTCGAATCTCGCGATTACCACTAAATGCAGTATGGCTAAGAAAAAAGTGACGCAACAGCGCTCCACGAAATCTCAACGTCCAACGCTCGCACTCATCGCGCACGACGGAAAAAAAGCGCAAATGGTTGCCTTCGTAAAGGACAACTACAAATGGCTCGAAGAATTTGATTTGATCGCGACTTCAACAACGGGCCAGCTCGTTGCTGAAGCAGGCCTCCCCGTTAAACGCGTACTCTCCGGGCCGATGGGCGGCGATGCGCAAATTGCGTCTTCGGTTGCCGTCGGCGCTTGTCAAGGCGTCGTGTTCCTGCGCGATCCGCTCGGCATGCATCCTCACGATCCAGATATTTCCTCGCTGCTGAGAATATGCGATGTGCACAACGTGCCGCTCGCTACCAACCTTGCATCCGCAATGCTCTTGATAAGAGGGCTAAGGAGAACGAAATGAGAAAAGTCGCAGCCTTCCTCCTCTTCACACTAGGCTGCATTTTCTCGCCTCTGCTCACCACGGCCGCTCCCAACGAAATACCAGATCCAAGCGTGCGCGGCCCGTTTGAAGTTTCAAACGCTCAGTACAAACTCGAAGCGAAAATAGATCCGAGCGTTCTCGAAGGCGTGCAGACGGAGCTTTGGAGTCGCGTGTTTTGGCCCAAAGATCTAAGCAAGCCACGGCCGCTTTTAGTTTTTTTGCACGGCAATCACGGAACTTGCGGATCCGGCACTAAGCCTCGCAAAGACTCCGATTGTACCTACACTTCTAAAGGTACCTGCCCCAGCGGAATGGTGATCACTCCAAATCACGAAGGTTACAATTATCTCGCTCGGCACTTAGCTGGACACGGCTACATCGTCGTCTCGATCAACGCAAATCGCGGGATCACTTGCGGTGATGGAGAAAGTTTGGATTGGAGCCTGAACCTTGCACGGGGCCGATTGGTGCTGAGACATCTTCAGGAGCTCAACAAATGGTCGACCACCGGCGGAGCCCCGAAGAGCCTGGGACTCGGTGAACGCGGGCTCGTCGGCAAAATTGATTTTGATAACGTCGGCCTCTTCGGTCATTCGCGGGGCGGCGAAGGTATGCGAGCGGCGTACAATCTCTATCGCGATCCCGAAAGCCCATGGCCCGCGAAAGTGCCTCGCCTCAATGTAAAAGGCATTTACGAAATCGGCGCAACCGATGGGCAAGCGCCGAGAGAGCTCAACGCCGACAGCACCGCTTGGAATCAGCTACTTCCGATGTGTGACGGTGATGTTTCCGATCTCCAAGGGAAGCTCGTCTTCGAACGAATGATCCGTATGACTTTCGAACGTCGTCCTTCGCCTAAGTCGACGTATATGGCTTGGGGCACAAATCACAATTACTTCAATACCGAGTGGCAGGAGAACGACGCTTACTCCTGCGACGGCCACGAAAGCATCTACGGAGATGGTTATCAGTCCGTTCCTCAACAGAAGATCGCTCTTGCGAGCGCGACATCGTTTTTTCTCGCTCATGTTGGGACCAACCGCCAAACGAAGTTTGCAACTCACTTCGATCCAGCTCACCCGCTCCCGAAATGGGTGACGGAATTAACTCGCGTCGACCGGGATTTCATTCCGACCTTTGATGCGCGCTGGCTTGAGCGACTTGAAGAATTCGTTCAGCCGACAGGTACCAGCACGCGCCATCAAACAAATGAAGCTCGCGGGATCAACATCGAGCACATTCACGCAACTCCCTTTCACGCGAAAGTCGCGTGGACAAAAGCGAGTACCGAAACCTTCCTTCAGCTGAACTGGACGGCGCTCGGCGAGGGCCAGTCGCCGGAGAACTACGCAAGCTTTGATTTCCGCATCTTGCGCCAAACGCAGCACTCCGGCTCAAAAGAGCCGACGGATTTTTCCATTTATCTCGTTGATGATCAGAATCGATTGAGTCAGCCCGTGCGACTCAGTCAGGTTAGCCAATTACTCGGCCCCGCGAATTCAACCGATGCTTATCAGACGATTCGCATTCCGCTTTCGTCATTCGGTTTGGCGAGAAATTTCCGCGCACGCGGAGCCCGCTTTGTTTTTGACCGCTCTGAAAAAGGCGGCATCCGATTAGCCAACGTCCGATTCACCGCACCCTTTACGTATGCGGTTGCCGGCGCCATGCCGGCGCTTGAGCTCGAACAAACCCATCCAGCCTTGGTCGCGAAAAACGACACTCCCTTGCGCGAGCTTAAGGCTGAACTTCTGAGCGTGTCGCGCGTGAATCGATCCCGTTTTCTCAAGAACACGGATGCAATCGAAGTTTCCGTACGGGCACCTGATCGCTTTCCTGTCACCGACTCAGTTCCCGAGCTTCATCTTGGAGAAAGAATTTATCGCGTAAGCCGATTCCCCGAAGGCAACACAAGTGTTTTGGTCTTCTCAGTGCCCGCAAGCGAAGTTTCTGAGCCCATTGAGGTGCAGCCAATCTCCGTCCGTTACTCTCGAACGCGTTGGATGGTGCAGGACCAAGGACAATAAGAGGTCTCGGCACTCTTGAAGAACGGTCCTGCCCTCTTCAAACTGAAGGGGTCTAACGGAGCCGGCTCCGCCGGTCGAGCTAAAGAGGACCCATATGAATAAATACTACACGCTCGCTATTATTCCGCTCACCTTGCTGCACGCTTTGAACTCAACGGCCGCACAGAAGCAGACCCAGCATGGCTCTGGTCCCAAATACGAGCATGGCTCTGGCCCCAAACACGAACATGGCTCGATGCTAGCAAAAGCCCCGTCGCTTCAGAAAGAGGGCATTAAGAAAATCACGAAGTCTAAAGAGCACGCGGAAAATACGGACGCTGCCTTTACTGGCAAAGCTGGCGAAACGTCGTTTACCGAAGCTCCCTCCGGACCCGCGATAACAAAGCCCGAGATCGCGAGCGAAGCGGCTCCAGGCACGCAACAACAAGCCGTAAGCGAACCGGCTAAGCCCGTTGAAACAACTCCAGAGGCTAAGAAAGACGCCCCCCAGAACGCCAAGCAGAAAGCTCTCCCGAACCCGAACATGAAAGTCGTGAGCGCCGAGCAAGCGTTGCGTTGGCTCACGAACGGCAACGTTCGTTACCTGAAAAAAACCCAGCGCAAAGATGGGCGCTCCCAACAAGACCGTGAGCGCGTTGCTCTCGGACAAAACCCCCACGCGATCGTGATCGCGTCGGCTGATTCGAGCGTTCCGCCAGAGATTGTTTTCGATCAAGCTCTCGGTGAGATCTACGTCATCCGTGTTGCAGGACCTTCATTAGATTCAGCAGTTGTTGCGAGCGTTGAGTGGGCGCTCGAAAATCTTCAGCCCAGGCTCTTAGTCGTGATGGGCAATACGAAGAGTGCCGCAATCGATGCGGCTTTGAAAATTAAAGAAGGCGAGTCAGCAGGTAGCGAGGCTCTCGATAAAGTTCTCGCGGATATTCGCCCAAGATTGAAATCGATCCCTGCTGATCGAATCAGTCCCAACTTCGAAGTTGAATCCACGGTAAATGCCGACGGCGTTGCGCGTGAGCTCGTCGCACGCTCTGCCATCGTTCGCAAACATGTAGAAGGCGGAGAACTCGTGATCAAGCCAGCTCTCTACCGTCTTGAAAACGGTAAAGTTAGCTTCTACTGAGGGACTCGACATGCCCTTCGGAGACGAACTCGGCACTCCTAAAGCCGGGTTTCTTCGAACGGTCGTTCGTTTTTATCTAAACACCTACAAATACTAGCCTTTTATCGCTTTCAATTGGCTCATTTTACGACATGCAGATAGCCGAAATAGAACGACCGTGCTATTCTGTTTGCATGACGGGTTGGACACAGATGAAACCTCTAAACTCCGATGATTCTCAAGACCCATCTCAAGAGACGGCTAAGGAGACGATGGCCGATCGACCGGGAGACCGCGCACTCCAAACGCGAGCTTTGATCCTCGATACCGCTCTCAAGATCGCAAGTCGCGATGGCATCGAAGGCTTGACGATCGGCGAGCTTGCAAAAGCAGTTGGTATGTCTAAGAGCGGTCTCTTCGCTCATTTTGGCGGAAAAGATCAGCTTCAACTCGCGGTTCTCGAATTGGCGACACAAACATTCATCGACGTTGTCATGCGCCCTGCTTTCAAAGAGCCGCGTGGAGAACCTCGTCTCGGCGCTATGTTGAACAACTGGCTGAACCACTTGAACGACGCGGACGTTCTACCTGGCGGAAGTGTCCTGATCGCCGCTTCGATCGAGTTAGATGATCGTCCAGGAGCACTTCGCGATTTCGTACAGAAGTCCCAGAAAGATTTGATTTCAAATATAGAGAAAGCGGCGAGAATAGCAGTAGACGAAGGACATTTCCGGAAAGACCTCGATGTCGAGCAGTTCGCCTGGTCGATGTACTCGTTCGTGCTCGGCTATCATCACTTCAAGCGCATGCTCGAGGATCCGAAAGCTGAAGTTCATCTGCGCCGGTCGTTCAAAGGCTTAATCGAAGTCGCGCGAACGGGCGCAAAAAATGAACCTGCGAAAAGCGCAACTGCGGCGACCGCGAAGAAGAAAAAAGGCGCACACGAGGCGACGCTAAAGACGCCGCCGAAAAAGAAGTGAAGAAGTTGAAGACGGAAGAAATTGAAACAACGAAGTTCAAAAGTTTTGAGAGCTTGAGTTTAGGAATCATGGAGGCCAACTGTGGAATCAATTAATGGATACGGTCTGTTTCTCCAAGACGGCTGGCTGGCGTTAGGCGTGATCATCACGCTCGTCGGCGTGCTCGGTCTTGGATTCGTCGGAGCCCCGCTGATCGCATGGACGATCGTTGGCTTGGCTCTGTTGTTCTTCTTCGGTGCACCGGTGTGGCTCTTGGCTGCATTCGCGGTCGTCATGGCGATCTTCTTGATCAAGCCGATCCGCGCGGCCGTGGTCTCGTCGGGCGTGATGAAGATCTTGGCGCCGATTATGCCGAAGATCTCGGAAACAGAGCGCCTCGCTCTCGAAGCCGGCGTCGTTTGGGCCGAAGGTGAGCTCTTCTCCGGAAAGCCGAACTTCAAAAAGCTCATGAACGAGCCTTATCCTGAACTCACCAAAGAAGAGATGGACTTCATGAATGGTCCCGTCGAGCGCCTCTGTGCGGTTCTCGATGACTGGGAGATCTGGGAAAAACGCGATATCCCGCCTGAGGCTTGGGACGTCATCAAAAAAGAAAAATTCCTCGGTATGATCATCCCGAAGGAGTACGGTGGTCTAGGTTTCTCGGCTCTCGCGCATAGCGAAGTCATCATGAAGCTCGCGAGCCGCTCCCTCCCCGCTTGTATCACGGTCATGGTTCCGAACTCGCTCGGTCCTGCCGAACTCCTCGTTCACTACGGAACGGATAAACAAAAAAAGAACCTCCTGCCGAAGCTCGCGATCGGTGAAGAGATTCCGTGCTTCGCTCTTACGGAACCGACAGCAGGTTCCGACGCGGGTTCGATCACTTCGAGCGGTACGCTCTTCCGCGGTCAAGACGGTAAGCTCTACGCGAAAGTGAACTGGAACAAACGTTGGATCACGCTCGCTGCGATCTCGACGACTCTTGGCGTTGCCTTCCGTTTACGTGACCCCGAGAATCTCTTGGGCCGCGGTGAAGACATCGGCATCACTTGCGCGCTCATTCCCGCTAAAACTCCCGGCGTCGTCATTGGACGTCGTCACGATCCTCTCGGCGTCCCCTTCTACAACTGCCCGACGCAAGGAAAAGACGTCATCATCGAAATCGATGAGCACGTTGTCGGTGGCGTCGATGGTTGTGGCAAAGGTTGGGGCATGTTGATGGAGTGTCTCGCAGCTGGTCGCGGCATCTCACTCCCTGCGCAGTCAATCGGCGGATCCAAGATGATCACGCGCGCGATCAGCGCTTATGCTTCGGTTCGCAAGCAATTCGGTGTTCCGATCGGAAAGTTCGAAGGCGTTGAAGAACCAATCGCTCGCATCGCGGGTTACAACTACTTGCTCGAAGCCATGCGCCGCTACACTCTCGGCGCGCTTGATCAAGGCATCAAGCCTGCCGTCGTTACCGCGATGGTGAAGTACAACTCAACCGAGATCAGCCGCAAGTCGATCAACGACGCGATGGATATCGCGGGCGGATCAGCGATCTCTCGCGGTCCTCGCAACTTGCTTGCTCACCTTTACATCGCGATGCCAATCGGCATCACGGTTGAAGGCGCGAACATCATGACCCGCACGCTCATCATCTTCGGTCAGGGCGCTCTCCGCGCTCACCCGTACGCTTATAAAGAAGTGAAGTCGATCGCCGAGAAAGATCTCAAAGGTTTCGACGCGGCTTTTTGGGGCCACATCGGACACGTTATCCGCAACATGTCGCGCGCGATCGTGTTGAGCTTAACTCGTGGTCTGTTCGCACCGAGCCCGGTCAGCGGAAGCACGGCGAAATACTACCGCAAGCTCGCTTGGGCATCGGCAAGCTTCGCGATCATGGCCGACATTGCCATGGGTAGCCTCGGTGGTTCGCTCAAGATGCGTGAGAAGATCACCGGCCGCTTCGCCGATATCCTGTCCTGGATGTACATCGGCACCGCGACTCTTCGTCGCTTCGAAGCTGAAGGACGCCGCAAAGAAGATTTGCCGTTCGTTCACTTCTGTTTGCAGCACTCGCTTTACGAAATCCAAAAAGCGTTCGACGGTTTGTTCGCAAACCTCGACGTTCCTGGATTGTCTTGGTTCTTCCGCGGCCCTCTTCGTTGGTGGTCGAATCTGAACGCGCTTGGCGGCGAACACAACGACGTTCATACGCACAAGATCGCGTCGCTCATTCTCGAAGACACGGAACAGCGTCTTCGCCACACAGACGGCATCTACATGCCTAAGAACAACACGGAACAGCTCGGCTACCTCGAAGCCACTTTCAAAGTTGTTAAGCGTGCTGAAGCAGCGGAGAAAAAGATTCGCAAAGCTATCAAAGACAAGACCATTCCGAAAGCAAAGGGTCTTGCGGCAGCGGAATCGGCTCTCGCGAAAAATGTTATCACTCGCGAAGACTTCGAAGATCTGAAGATCGCCGAAGAGATGCGTTACAAAGCCATCCAAGTCGATGACTTCTCGCAAGACGAGTTCCTGCACCACAAGAGCCCGGGTAGCGTTCGTCTCGTCCACAAGAACGGAGCCGGAAGTTCAACGACTCCAGGCGCTAACAAAGTCGTGTAACGATTGAGACATCCCAAGGCGCAGCCCCAAAAGGGTTGCGCCTTTTTTATTTTGAGAGAGTTGTGAAACCACCGAAAGTCTTCATCGGAATTGATCAAACCGGAGCCGCTCTTCAAAAAGGAGTTCGCGCAAAACCGCTCCCGCTTGCCGCGATCGATGAGGATGAAGGGTCCCTGCGTCTCACGACGGCCTGGATTCCGTCCTTCACTTTCGAAGCTCTTCAAAAAGCGCTGCCTATGCCGATCAATTCTTGCGAAACCGCGATTCTCATCGACTGTGTTTTTGGGCTGGAGGAAAAAGTCTGGCGCGGGCTCGACACGAACATTTGGTCTCTTTTTAGGGAAGCAGCTTCTGACACGGCTGTACGCCGCGGATTCGGCCTGGCGCCTGCGGCTGAATTCTTTGACGAGCTTCTGCGGCGCTCAAGGGTCGGCGATTCTTTTCCCGTACGTCGCTGCGAGCGAATTGCCAAAGCAAACTCGGTCTTCCGCACGCGTCCTTACCAAAAGAATATTCAGTGTGGCACTTACCGGATCTGGCGTGATCTAGGTTCAAGCGCAAAGCATTGGGCGCAGATCCGCTACTTCACGCCGCAGCAAGAGGTGAGCTCCGAAAAACCTTGGCTCTTCGAAGCCTATCCATCCTTATTCTGGCGGGAGATACTGGGCCTTCGCACGAGGAAATCGTCCGCGCTTGCCAATGCGCTTAAAGAAGTTCTCCCGCAACTTGCGATTTCAGAATCGCAACTGACTTCTGTTCTGAAATCACCCGACCTTGCCGACGCCGTAGTCTTAGCCGTGGGAGGATTCATGCTAAGGGATCGACTGTTCACAGGCTCCCCTTCCAGAACGGGGTGGCTTCATCGTGAAGGTTGGATCATCGGCCTGCCGCTGGAAAACGGATGAAGAAGGTCGCACCCTCGTTTGGCTGCCCTTCAGCTTTGATGACACCTTGATGGCGCATGACGATTTTTCGGCAAGTCGATAAGCCGACCCCAAATCCTTCGGTTCCCGATGCACTGTTAAACCGAGAGAAAGGTTTGAACATGAGGCTCGGCACCTCTGGCCCAAATCCACGACCATTATCTATGACCCGCACTTCCTGCCAACGTCCCGTCTCATCCATCGCCATCGAACTTTCGATGCGAACTTGAGGGACAACACCTTCTCTCCGGAATTTGATCGCGTTGCTGATGAGGTTCTGAAATAAAGCGCGCAGCTGAGTGACATCGCCGCAGATCGGTTCGAGCGCGGAAGTTTCTATAACAGCGCCCGTTGAGCGAATCACGGAGCCTAGGCTTTCTACGGCATCTTTCACGATTTCGCCGAGATCGACGGGCTCCAGTTCGATCTTCGCTTGTCCGGCTCGCTCGAACTTCAACAACTGATCCATCAGCTCGATTGAACGCTGCGAGATCGATGCCACCCGCGAAATATTTGAGCGAGCTTCGACGTAATTACCTTCGTCCACGTCTTCCTCTAAAACATCGCAGAACGAACGGATCGTCGCGAGCGGGGACCGCAAATCGTGAGCCGCGATCGAAACGAAAGCGCGTAGCTCCAATTGGGATTCTTGAAGGGTTTTTGTCATCAAGTTGAAGTCGGCACTCATTTCTCGAATTTCATCGCGCGTGTCGGGTACCGGGATTTCGGTGGCAAGTTCCCCTTGAAGAACCGACCTCATTCCGTCACGCAATCGCGCGAGAGGATAAATGAAAGTCTTTTGGTAATAGAGCGCAGTTGCCCAAATGCAGAGCATACAAATGGCGAGCGCACCAAGAGTCAGGACCAAGACGATTGAGAGGAAGCTCTCGATCCCCCGCTGAGCTTCGCGCGTTTCGTTACCTAGAAAGTTCACGAGGTCAGTCAGTCTCGCCCCGCTCACAGACTCGAGCATCTTCCATTCTGTTGAGAGGTCTGCCTTTTGACTTCCTAAGTGCGCAAACGATTCGCAAGTCAGTGAGGATTGGAGTGCGCGAAGACGATCAAGGCTCCGCACGTAAGCTCTTAAATAATGAAGACGCTGATCGGCGTGACTCGATGCTTGATAAACTTGATCGACGAGACTTGCACGCTGGAAGTGAAGGTCCACGATCTTCGTCAACTCGTTTGGGTTTTTCGATACGCCGAACTTGAGCAGACTTTCCTGCGCGCGCGAGGTTAAGCTTGCGATCTGCACGGTTTTACTTTGCACGGAGGCGACGTCGTTCAGTCGATCACGAAGCGAGCGATACCGATCGGCAAGCATCAACGTTGAGCCTACGGAGAGAGCGGCAAAAAACGCGAACATCACCAAAAGAGGCGACAGGATTTTAAACTTCAGGCTAACGAGCGCTTGCTTTCGAGTCATTCAGACAGTCTGCAGAAAGGTTGAGGGATTCACCGGTAGGTGATGAGTTCCGGCGCGACTTGAATCAGATATTGAGGCTCAAAGGAGTCTTCAACTTCAGGACTAGCTCGCACGCTACGCTGACGTGAGCGAAACCAATCGAGTTCTTCTTTCATCATCGCCGCAAGCACCGAGCTCAGACCCAAATGGGGACGCGCTCGTTCCCACATGACTTCGTTTTCAGGAGTCGGATCCATCCCCATCGCCGCGAGAACTTTCGCGCGAGCTTCAACCGGTTCATTGCGATAGTACGCCAGGGCTCGTCGCAAGGCCCGCAGTAAACGAACGGGTACATCTTTTTGGTGCTCGATCGCTTCGCGGCTGCTCACAAGTGCTGCTGTCTGCGAATAGAAGTCCGTTTCCATTCGTCCGAAGTCTTCGCCGTAGCCTTGTACCGCGAGCGTGGCCTTCGGTTCGCCCACGACGATCGCGTCCAGCTCCTTCGCGACTAAGCGTTTAGACAAAGTCTCCGCGTCCACATCAACAATTTTGACGTCCTCGCGCTTAAGAGAATGTCCCGCTAAGAATAGCTCAAAGACGAATTCAGAGGCAGACCCTGATGGCAAACCGATTGTCTTACGTTTAAGATCCGATGGACGTTGGATCCCCGCTTCTTTTCGGTAGAGAACGACCGTGTTGCTCGAACTCGAAAAGAGTTCGCTCAAGATCACGAGACGTTCTCCACTAAGAAGAGCTTTAGTGACCAATGTTTCGAAAGAGACGGCAAAGTCAGCGCGCTCTCCCTTCTCATTCACTTTTAATGATGAGAGAGCTTCCACATCGGAGCCAACGGGAACCACTTCAACTTCGAGGCCTTCCTCATCGAAGTAACCCTGATGGCTTGCAAGGACGATCAATCCTGCGCTCGGCGCCATCTTCAAGGCAATTCGTGTGCGCGCCTTCGCGCTCGGCGCACGAAGACTAAAGAAGAAGACACCTATGACCGCCATCAACGCGCAGATTGTGACGAGAAAACTCGGAGAACTCGCTTTCGCAGAGGACTTATTCTGGTTATCGAAGTGCAGCTGGTGCGGTTGGTTCACCCGGACGCCTCGTCTTTGCGTGTTCTTAACAAAACTCCGGCAGGTGATAACTCAATTTTTGAAAGAACCCAAATCAATAAAGTAATTTTATTTTTAAACTTCGTCTGTTGAACCGATCCGACAGAACCTGAAAAAGAAAACGGCGGTTTACACCGCCGTAAACAAAATCTCATGATTTCAGGTCTGATTTACTGCACGCACTCGCGACTGATGTAGCCAGGTTCACCAGCTTTATTGAAAGCGCGGACCCAGCTTTCATCGACTTCTTCGACCCAGATTCGTTTCTGCGCTTTTACCGTGATCATCGGCGCACTTTCAGATGCTGGCTCGCGAGTCATCGGACAAGGCTCTTTCGTCGTGACGAACACGCCTTGCGCGAGTTTCGTACCGGATTTTTTCTTTGCAGGTACCTTGGCTTGCTTTGCTTGTTTTTTAGGAGAAGCCGCCTTCTTAGGCTCTTCCGCAGGCGCTGGCTGCTCCGTCACATTTTGTTGCGCAGGAACATCATCAACAACCGTTTTGTGCGTCGACTCACCAACGACTTCGGCCGTCGGCAAGTCATTCTCTGCTTGCGCTTCAGCCGGGTTGGCCTCATCAACGGCTGGTGGAATTTCAACACGTTCAGGTTCAGGAACCTCGACGGCTTGAGGAGCCGCAACCGAAGCCGGAGCTTTTTGCGGAGCCGGCTTTGCGGCGGTGGCTTTCTTCCCTTTTGATTCAGTCTTTGCAGGTTTTGCGGCAGGTGCTGCCTTCGCCGGCTTCGGAAGAGCCGGAACGCTATCGAAATCGCCGTCACCTTCGTCCAGGAAAACGTCGTCATTAGCGCGCGCGCTTACGACCGCAAACGTCGAAGCGAGAATCAAAAGCGAAGTGAGAAACCATGTTCTCATCATATGTCGTCCCTTCGTTGGAAACACTTGGGCAAGCTAGCGAGCTTCCCAGTCTCCCCATCGGAGGCGGCGCATTCAAAATGAAGTCGAGAATTCAATCTGATGAACTTAAGTCTTGCGAGCCGAAAGGATGGGTTTAGCCATCCACATTCTTCGTTGGATCAAAGTCTGGCGAAAACGCACGTATGAAGATGGACGCGCGATCTTCAAGCGATTGGGATTCGGCAACACCGCCACCATCAATGCCGCTTCCGATGCCGAAAGCTTCGAAGCTGGTTTGCGGAAATACTTTCGAGCCGCCGCTTCTGCTCCGTAAACGCCATCACCAAATTCGACAACGTTTAGGTAGACTTCCATGATTCGTCGCTTGGGCCAAAAAAGTTCGATCAAAGCGGTGAACCAAACTTCAATCCCTTTGCGCACCCAACTTCGCGCAGGCCAGAGAAAAACGTTTTTCGCCGTTTGTTGGCTGATCGTGCTGGCGCCACGGATTTTGCGACCTTTAGAATTGTGGAGTCGAGCTTTCTCGATCGCTTCCCAGTCAAAGCCATTATGTTCATAGAAGCGCATGTCTTCAGCCGCGATGGCGGCCTGAACCAGACGTGGTGAGATGTTCTCAAGCTTGACCCAATCTTTCTCAAAACGAGGCCATTCCCCACTGCTGATTTCTTCGGTTGCCCGAATCACCATCAGAGGCGTCAAAGGGATCGGCAGATAACCATACAGAAGGGTCAAGACCACCGAGAAAACCATCAGGGCTGCCGTGATTTTGAAACCCCAGCCCAAAGTCTTGGTCAGCAACCGAATACCCAACCGCCAGCGTCCTGATGGGACGTCGGCTGCTTGGCTCACTCCAGAGTCCGAAGGTCTAACTTGGTTAAAATCGAGAGTTCTTGAGGACATGACGCGGTCTCGTATAGAGGCAATTCACACCGAACTCAATGGTAAGCTCTGTCGAGGCTAGGAGGTTGAATTTTATCTCTTTCTCGCCCTTAGGCTCGCTTAAAGACTTTCGTCCCTGCGCCGATATGAGAGCTAGAGGGTGTGTGGAAACCGGGTATTTTGCCGGTCAGCAGCAAAAGGTCTTATTTTCTGCACAAACCAATGATAGCCTGACATAAACCTGACTTGACTCTTAAGTTGGGCCCGATGGGAGACGTTGAGAAGTTGGGGACACTGAAGAACGCATTTTTGGCTCCGCTAGGCCCCCTGGCCAAGATCACGAGCGTCGGATCACTCTACCCGGCTACGATCGATTTGCCGGGCACCAACCTCGGCCATAGCCCAGCCCAAGTCTCCACTGGCATCAGCCTCCATGACCACCACAATATCGAAATCAAAACGGTCTCGGAAATCAGCTTAGCCCCTTCGCTAGTTGAAACCGACATCTTCCTCTTCGTTCCGAAAAACTTCGAACTCGCCGGAATGGGAAAAGAAGAGCTGATCAAAGACTTCCGCTCGCGTATTCGCCTGGCGATTCCCGTTACGGGAGACCAAGGAGCCGCTGCGCTCGAGCTTGCGATGAAAAACCTGCGTGCTCATCTGACTCGGCTCGAGCGCGCGGAGAAGCTGGGCGAGCCTGGACTCGACTTCAATCACGAGCTCTGCGAAGAGGTACTGGAAGCCGCGAAAGACTTATCCGCGGTCATAGGCGAGACACTTAAGCACAAATCTGCTGAGCACTCGCGCCAGTTCATGCTTTCACACACTCTTATGACGCTCACTCAAGCCGCGGTTGCGGGTCTTGAGCAGCTTCGCGAAAATACCCGAACGGCCGCCGAGAAGATGGAACTGATTCGCACCACGATCGACTCGAAGCTTCAAGCATCTGGTGCGATCCTCACCTTCCTCGATGAATACACGAGCCAGCTCTACGTCAATTACCTCTCGACGATCCGGAGTGAGCTTGCGAGAACGCCGACGCCAAAAGCTTGTGAGAACGAACTCGCATACAGCCAAGCGCGCGCAAGAACCGAAAGCTTTCTCGATGAGCTTCAAGCTAAAGAGGCGAAGTATCGCGCCAAGTTTGGGCTCCGTTGCGGTGATGAAGAATCCGAACTCGACCGCGAACGTCGACTCGTGCGCCTCAGCCATTTGAAAAAATTCTTTCAGAGCAAGACGTTCATCGACGTCACTCGCGAAAAAGCCGCGAAGAAGGTCAGCGAATCCACCGCAACGGTTGGTACGGCAGTAGCGGCTTTCGTTGCGGCAACGATCGAGCGTTTCAGCCGCACCGAGGTCGGTGATGCCGCTTTCTCTGGTTTGGCGCTTCTCTGCTTCGGTGTCATTCTTTACGTCTTGCGTGACCGGATGAAGGATTGGGCAAAACAACGCTTCACCGAGAAAGCGTTGCAGTTCCTCCCGGACTTCGAACAAAAGCTCATCGCAAAACAAAAGAAGATCGGTCGCGTGCGGGAATGGTTCCGCGTTTTGAAAGCGAAAGATGTCCCGCTGGATGTTTTGGCGATCCGCCGCAGCGGTTCAACCTCGGAGATGGAAAAACGTTTGCCTGAAGACGTCTTCCATTGCCGCAAGATTCAAGAAGTGAATGCTTCGACACTCGTGGAAGACGGACAACCCGCGCCATCGCGTGCACTGCTTGAGAACACACGCGTGAACTTCGATCGTTATCTGAAGTTCATGGACGATCCGTTCAAAGAGCTTGCAGACCTCGACCCCAGCGGACGCTTTTTGCTCTCAAAATCGCATCGCGTTTACCACTTCTACATCTGCGTGCGTACGACATCAGGCCCCGTTGATCCTTCGCTCAAAGGCAAGATCGGCGTCTCGCAAGTTCCCCGCTCACAGCGCCATACGAACACGCAACTCTACCGCGTCGTCATCGATAAAAACGGCGTTGTTCGCCTCGAAAACGTCGCGATCTAATTTTTGTTGAGTTTGAAAATCCTGAAAGCGGAATCAAAGCGGCTCAGGGTGAACAACCCAGCGCGAGCCGTCTTCGTAAAAATCCACGCGGTAGATCACGCAGTTCCCGACCATGACCGGTGTCGATAGACCGGGAAGCAAGTGATGAAGAAGCCTGCGCATTACGCCGCCATGGGAAGCGACGGCGATACGCGAATACTCTGTTGATCCGAGGAATTGCTCAAGCCCAGCTAGGATGCGTTCGAGATGTTCGGCTTTCGATTCACCATTTGGAAATCGAAAGTTCTGATTCTCCAACCCGATCGACCGCCACCCTTGCAAGAGCTCGGGTCCAAATTTGACGGCCACTTCTTCTTGCGTAAGACCCTCGGCATCACCGAGATTTGTTTCGCGAAGTCTCGACTCAAGAACGACCGGAACGTCCAGCTCCCCTTTTGCGATCTCTGCCGTTTCACGTGCGCGAGCGAGATCGCTAGATAAAAAAACTTCGACAGGATTCAACGAGAAGAACTCGCGCAGCCGCTCCGCCTGCTTACGACCTGTTTCGTTCAGTGGAATATCGAAACGCCCTTGAAACCGACCTTCTTTATTCCAGTCAGTCTCACCGTGGCGGAAGATGAAGAGTGTTCTCATGGCTGAAGTTTCAGATCGCCTGTTTCGTCAAAGGGGATTCGCAGAAGACCGAAGAACGCCTCGCCGCGGACACGGTATTTGCTAGCCTTGTTGTTCATCAAGTCGAACAACGATGAGAAGACATCAGCATATCGAACCGTAATCGGGATCGTGATGACTGTCGCTTCCTTAGCTCCGACTCGTGCGGGCTCGTTGATCTCGCCTTGCGTGAGAGGCTTGCCAGCGATCTCAACTTGGTAACGAACGGCATCAACCTGGAGGGCGAAAGGATTCGGATTATCGACCCGAACTCCAAAGTGGACGGTTGCACCACTTCCGTTCGTCTCGGCGAGGGTGACCTTTTCGAGATCGACTTTAGGGCGCTCGATGATTTTTTGCGTGACCGTCGCGCAAGAGCTAAGAAGCGTTGCTGCCGTCAAGAGGCTCACCGAACTACCGAAAGAAGAAGATGAAAAAGGATGCTTCATATTTTTCACGAGAGTCTCAAACTTTCCGTAAGCTGAAAAGAGCTTTCTCTCAGTCCGCCGTATCCGTATAAGAACGTCCGCGCCATTCATAAGCCTGATTGGTCGCGAGATCCCAAACAGAAAACAACGAGATCACCACGAAGACAGTCAGGCTGAAGGGCAATAAGGCAACCCCGACCCAACTGAATTCTCCAAAACGTCTTTGTGCAGTCCCTAAAAAGAGGGCACTCGAAATCATGATGGCGCCGAGGATCCAGCCGGCCGAGAAAAACTTCATAGACCCCGTGAGCGCCGCTACGACAAAGTACATCTCAATTGAGCTCGAGATTTTGGCGTGCCGAAACCCTAATCGGAAGATCCGCCTCCAGCCGCGAACGAAATCTTTGAAACTTCCGTACATCCGAACATGGTAAAGCGGCTCGCCTCCGCCCTCCACAGCGTACATGCCACCGCTTTTCAGACAGTGATGCGCCAACTCGAGATCATCGCAGAGGACGTCGCGAATCCGCTCGTGACCACCTTGTTTGACATACGCGCTACGACGAAAAAGCAAATATTGGCCGATCGCAAAAACGCGGCCCGGCCGAGGTTTCGAAAAAGCCGCAGTCGCGATGAACATGAAAACCTGAAAAGGCCCTAAGAGCTTTTCCCAAAGAGTTTCGCAACGGTGAAAAGGAGTCGCCGTGAGCAGATCAAGCTTCTCATCCTTCATCCGCTTGGTGGCTCTAACCAGACTCATTGGCGCGTGCTCGGTGTCCGCATCGGTAAAAAGAAGCCAGTCTCCACTTGCTGCCTCGAAAGCTTGATGGCAGGCCCAGTTTTTTCCAGTCCAACCACTCGGCCTCGGTCGACCGCTCACGAGGCGAATTCGGAGAGCCGGGTTCTCGTTTGCGAAGTCTGAAATAATTTGCGCTGTTCGGTCAGTCGATTCGTCGTCTACGACAACGACTTCCAGATCAGAACAAATGAGATGGCGAAAACTTTCGAGTAGCCTTGGTAAGTTTGTTTCTTCGTTTCTTGCGGGAACAAGAATGGAAACTCTTCCGCTCTCTCCCGATACGGGATTAGTCGCCTTGCGACCTTTGAGCAAAGCGGGTCCAAGCCTCAAGATGAGGATTAAGAAGCCAAGCCAGGCCGAGAGAAATGTCATGAGCGAAGGAGTTTCCAACAACCGCTCGATTATAGATTGGTGTAAAGAGACTTCGTTTCAGGAGCTTTGTCGATGACTTTAAGATCCACGAGCTGCTTGGAAAGCGCACTCCATCTTTCATCCGTCATCGAGCCTAAGCCGGTTTTTTTCGTCTCTTCGGTTTCGATCAAAGGCTTCTGCGCTTTTGCACTTTCAATGAAAGTGACTGCGTCCATCGACTTGTTGAGTTCTCCCATAAGCTTGTTCGTCGCTTCCGGTTTGTCCAGATAATCGCGCCAACCCGCTCGCACGGCCGCCACCATCGCTTTTACAATTTCGGGCTTACTTTTGAGAACATCGGTGCGCGTGACCAAGACAGTTGTATAGGGGTTGTAGCCTTCATCCGCGATCAAAAAAGTTTTCGTCTTTGCGTTTTGTTTCGCGGCGGCGAGGGGTTCAGAGGTGACAAAACATTGCTGCGAAAACGTTTTATCCGTAAGAAAGTTCGCGATGCCGCCAGCGTACGGAACGACTTTCACTTTCGCGCCCGCAAACTTTTTTTCGAGATACATGGCGTACGGAAGACCCTTTTGAATCGCGAGCGTTCCCTCGTTTTTGTAAACGTCGGCGAGAGACGAAAAGTTCCGCTCTGCATGGGTCATGATCCCTTGCGGATTGGTTTGGTAAGCCGCAAAGAGCGCCACCACATCGCCGCCACGCGAACGCGAAATCACGACTTCATCGGCACTGACGATTCCGAAGTCCATTTGTTTAGCGGCAACCATCTGCACAACCGGTGTGCCGGCTCCACCTTGGAGAATCTCGACATCCAAATTGTTTTTTTTGAAATGTCCACCCACTTGAGCGGCGTAGAAGCCGCCGAACTGAGGCTCAGGCTTCCAGTTGAGCGCAAGTTTGGTCTTCGTTACGACGGCTTCGGCACCGAAACCAGTGAATGTGAGTACGAGAGCAATAAACAAAATTGGCAAGATGCGCATAGGATGGGTCTCCTCTTCGCGTCGGAGTAAACCACACCTACGAGACGGGGCAAAGGAGAGAGTATCAGCCGAGATCACCGTGTGGACGCCCGGCCGCTCGATAAGATGCATGCCAATGACGAAGCGCCGACCAAGATAAGAAATTGATAAACCCAACGAGCGCTAACCCCAAAGCAGAAGAAATCAAGACCGCCGCGAACACCTTATCGGTGCGCTGTTGCGTTCGGGCCGCATCGACGACGGATCCAAGTCCTCCGCCCCCGATGAATTCCCCTACGATAGCGCCGATCACGGCCAAACCCGTCGCGATCTTAAGGCCGGAAAAAATTTGCGGGAGCGCGAAGGGAATCCTGAGTTTTACCATCTGGCTCCAACGTGATCCCGAATAGAGCCGGAACAGATCAATCAACGCAGGATCTGTGGACTGAAGGCCTAAGAGTGTGCTCGCGACGATCGGAAAGATCGAGACGATGAAGGCCGACGCTATGACCGTCGGTCGACCGAAACCGAACCAGATCACAAGAAGCGGCGCGATCGAAATAATCGGCACGGTTTGAAAGAAGATCGCGTAAGGCAAAAACGCACGTCGTAAAAACGAGGAAGCTGAAAGAACGATCGCAAATCCGACTCCCACGATGAAGCTGAGAATTAGTCCGACGATCGCGGCGAGTGCGGTTTCAGAAAAGCCTTGAAAGAGTTCATGCCGATCATCACTTAAAGTTTTCAGAACCGAGGAAGGGGCGGGAAACAAGAACTCCTGAATCCAACCGGCTCGCACCGCGATCTCGGCAACGGCGACGATGAAAACGAAAGGCAAAAGTGGCGGCCCAACTTTCCGGAAAACACCTCGTGATGAAAGACTCACTTTGCCCTCCGAGTTTGCGGAAAGGCGCGCGTCAGGATTTCGACTTCCTGAAGAAATGCGGAAGTCAGGCGCGTTTCGGAAGTTCTCTGCCGAGGAAGCTCAAGCTTTCGGTCCAAAAGTATGCGCGCGGGTCTGGCCGAGAGTACGATCGCTCGCTGCGAAAGAAAGACCGCTTCAGAAATCGAATGCGTTACGAAGACCACGGTGATTTTCGACTTTTCCCAGAGAGCGCTTAGATCTTCTTGGAGTTGATGGCGAGTGTTTTCATCCAGCGCCGCAAAGGGTTCATCCAACAAAAGAAGGGAAGGCTCAGCAACCAGCGCTCGCGCGACCGAAGCCCGCATGCGCATTCCGCCAGAGAGCTGAGCAGGATATTTCTCTAGGGCATCGGCGAGACCTACGCGATCGAGCGCGGCTTCCGCAGCTCTTTTTGATTCGGCTCGGTCTTTTTTCATCAGCTCTAAGGGAAGCGCCACGTTTTCAAGCGTTGTGCGCCAAGGAAGCAAATGTGAGTCCTGAAAAACAAAACCGCGATAAAACTTTCGCCCGTAGGATTCGATCGCGACCTGTCCTCGATCTGGCTGATCGAGTGCGGCCATCATGCGCAGGAGCGTTGATTTTCCGCAACCACTTGGACCGAGAAGGGAGACGAATTCACCCGATTGAATTTGAAGGTCGAAGTTATCGACGATGGGCCCCGTCTCGCGAAAGACGCGACCCACTTGGCTCAGGGCTACACTCGCCCCAGAGCGTTCGCCGGAGCTTGATGGAATCACTTTTTTGCCTGAGGAAGATTCTGAGCGATCGTTTTTGTGATCTCTTCGCTCTCAGGCTCGACCCGCGAATTCCACCGCTTGATCACCTGCCCAGTCGGACTCACGAGAAACTTCTCGAAGTTCCACTTCACGTCACCTTGCTGACCTTGCGGAGCTTTTTCCGTGAGGAACTTGTAGACCGGCTGCTTCTCGTTTCCGCTGACCGGGTTCTTCGCGAAAAGAGGGAAGGTGACTCCATAATTTAACTTACAGAAGTTCTGAATGTCGTCGGCTGTCCCGGGTTCTTGTTGGCCAAAGTCATTGCTTGGAAAGCCAAGGATGACCAAGCCCTGATCTTTGTACTTTGAGTAAATCGACTCGAGGCCTTTGTACTGTGGTGTGAACCCGCACTTGGAGGCGACGTTCACGACCATGACGAGTTTGCCTTTGTAGTCGGAAAGTTGAACCGGTTTACCTTTGATGTTCTGTGCAGAGAGATCGAAGAAAGTGGGAGTTTCCGCTGCATGAGCCAACCCCAGCTGCAGCAAGAAAAGCAAAGTGGCGATGAGCCATTTCATAAGTATTCAGTCCTCCTGGACGTCTTTTTGAACATCTTCACTTATATCAGGAACGCGGGCCCGAGTTGAAGCGCCGGAACCTTTAGACGCGCTGCCAGCCCCTCGATCCCGTTGTTTTGCAATTTGCTTCCGGGATTCGAAAGTGCTGTTAATCCCCAGAATTGCTTAGCTTTTCGGAAGGTAAGATCAACAGACCCAGATTTTTTGGCCCGTTTCGCGCCGTTTCAGATATAAGGAGCTGACACATAGAATTGAGACCTTCGTCGAGGCAGAATGTCGCTCACTCCCCATCCATTGGCTTGCACTTATGGCTCCCTCTGCGCCGGCTGCGATTGGCTGATGCTGCCCTTTGCGGAACAAAGAACGCGGAAAACAAATCACCTCATCGAGATTTGGGGAGCCGCGATTGGTGCCGAAAACCTACCCACCGTCGACTTTGTTTCGGTAGCGGCTGGAGGCCTACGAGACCGTGCGGACTTGATGGTCGATCGTCGATCGGGCACCGCTAAGCTTGGTCTCTTTGATCGCTTTCAATCGGGCCTCGTCGATCTTCAAGGTTGCCCGCAGATGTCCCCGGCTCTCGAAGCTTGGCTTCAAGATTTTCGCCGGATTGAAATCCCGGTTGAGCGAGGATCTGTTCGTCTCCGGGTCTCGCCCTCCGGCGTTCGAGGAGTTTGGCTTGATCTCGCAAACGTGGATGTCAAACGCCTCCTTGATGAACGCACAACTCTCGATCGACTCAGAGAAGTCGGTGCCGTCGTCGAGATTGGACAAAAGCGAAAACGTCTCGTCGAACGCGAAGGCGCTTTGAAATTGAGTGATCCCGTTCTCGAAACCTGGTTTGAAACTTACATCGAAACTGACAAAGAAGAAGTTTCGGTTCCGCTCTACTGTACGATCGGAAGTTTCACGCAGCCAGGCTTTGAGGCAAATCGCGCACTCGTTCGCGAAGCGCGCCGTTTGATTTCGCTAGCTGGCGCTCAGCGCGCGGTGGAGTTTGGATCTGGGATCGGAAACTTCACCTTTCCCCTCGCTTCCGTTTGCGGCGAAGTTCACGCCTTCGAAATTGATGAGCTTGCGCTCGAGGGCCTTAAACGTTCGCTCGAAGTCGTGCGGATTGGCGAAACCTCTCTCGCCGAAAGAGTCGTCATTCGCGCCGGCAATTTTCAAATATCAAACGAACGGCGAGCTCCCGTTGAGTTTCGGGGCGCGGATCTGATCTTTGTTGATCCTCCGCGCTCGGGACTCATGAAGTTCCTGGATCCTCTCACGGCCCTTGCACCGAGCGAGCGACCGAAACATTTTGTCTATGTCTCATGTTTTGCCGAGAGCTTCGCTACTGACTCTGCCCGACTCAAAGAACTCGGATACTTCCCGCAGTCCGCGTCCATCGTCGATCAATTTCCGCAGAGCCGGCACTACGAAGTCGTCGCGCATTTTGTGCGCTAATGACGGAGCATTTCGCGCGCTGATGACGGAGCATCGTGCGCAAGAAAATCAGCGCGACGCACGCGCTAGCTGCCCCAATCGCTCGATTGCACGATCGACTCTTTCGTCAAACGAAGATCCGCAATTGATGCGAATGAAATTTCGGAAGTTTTGTTGCGGTGAAAAGATCGGGCCCGGAGCGATTGATATCTTTTCCTCCAGAGCTCGCTCGTAGAGTTGAAACGCATCAACAGCTTTTGGCATTTCGACCCAGAGCAAAAATCCTCCGGTGGGCTTCGTAATCCGCGTTCCTTCCGGAAAGTATCTTTCGATCGCGACACGGTGCTGTTGAAGCTGCGTTTTGTAAGTCAGCCGCATGCGGCGTAAGTGACGTTCAAAACCTTCATTCTCGATGAATTCAGCCATCGCTTCTTGCACTAAAGTCGAAGTCGCAACGGTATTCATGTACTTCAATTGAAGCACCTGCTCCGTGAAAATTCCTGCGGAAATCCAACCCAATCGTGCGCCTGGCGAAACTGTTTTCGAAAACGATGAGCAAAGAATGACGAGTCCTTTCTTGTCGAACGCTTTCGCTGGCTTCGGACGCGACCCCTCAAAAACGAGTTCGCTATACACATCGTCTTCGATCAATGGAATTTCACGCTTCGCTAGGAGTTGCACGAGTTGTTGTTTGCGCGCATCCGACATAACGCTGCCAAGTGGATTGTTGACCGTCGGCATGCTGAAAACGACTTTCACCTTTTTCGTATCGAGCGCTTCTTCGAGATCATCTAGGCAAATGCCTTCTTGTGGAGTCGTGGGGATTTCTAGAATCTTCAAACCCCGAGCTTCCATGGCTTGAAGAGCCCCGTAGTAAGTTGGCGACTCCACGGCAACAACGTCGCCAGGCTTGGTCGTCGCAAGGAGCGCCAAGTTGATCGCTTCCATTCCTCCGACCGTCGTTATGATTTCGTCCACCGGCAAGTCACAGCCGTAAGCGAATGAGCGCTTCGCGATCAAACGACGAAGACGTTCGTTTCCGGGCGGCATTTCGTAAGCGTTCACGTCAAAATTCGGGTCGCGCGAAATGGCTGAAACGATGCGACCAAATGTTTTTCCCGGGAGCGCCTGCGTTGCGGGTGTTGCGCATCCGAGCTGAATCATTTTTTTGTCGCGACCGTTTTGTAAAAGACTGATGACGAACTCACCGTTCGTAAACGGCCGGATGGATTTTGAAGGTCGTGAGCGTGATGGCTCTTCACAGATCGATCCACTTGGCTCACGTACGTAAAATCCAGACTGCGGCCTTGCTTCGACAACACCTTTGTTTTCGAGCAAGACGTAAGCTTCAAGAACAGTCGCAACGCTGACCTTCTTCGATCGACTCATCTGACGGACCGAAGGGATCCTGTCCCCAGGTCGCAAGAGCCCACGATCAATCATCGTTTCTATATTTGAGGCAATCTGCTGGTAAAGGGTCGGCTTTAAGGCAACGGCTGTTCTCATCGCATCATCCTAACTGAAACTCATTAATCGCGTTACAAACAGGTGCAGAAGAATCTGACCAGTACAGTTTTCTCGAATCCAGATCTGTTATGGTCACAAATCATATTCTCTGAATCTGTTCTGGTTTTAGAATATCCATTATCTTCTTGAGAGTGGAGGCCAAATGAAAAACACCGCACGCTTTTATTCACTGGCTCAGAAGGAGACGACCATTGTGCAGCTCTCGAAAGGTGATCTCTTAAGGCTCCCTTACCGAGAATCTCTTGCCGTGCTTCGCATTGTTTCGGGCTCCGCTTGGTTGACTAGTGAAGGTCGCACGGAAGATATCGTCCTTAAAGAGGGCGAGAGTTTATCTCTACAAGGCTACAAAGGTGTCTTGGTTGAAGCACTTGGCGAACTGACTCTTGAGATCAATCCAACCGAAAGCACTGCAAGCCAAAGCAAATCAACTACGGCTCCGCGGATCAACCGCACACGCACGTCTGAGCAGCGTAAGGCGCTCTAAAGAGTATCGCGAAAAGGTGCCTGGCACCTTTCCGGGATGCGCCGCTTCTGCGACGGACAAGTTCAGTGAAAGCGGTACCCTGTCAAAACTTTTGACGGTCCATTCTTGTTTTCACCCCGTCTAGCGAAGCCCGACTCCCCCCGTTACAACTAGCGCTCACACATCGTGAAAGGTGGAGCGCATGGGGATGACCTGGGTCCGAAAATCTTTGGCGACCCTCGCGTTGCCCAGTACGTTAGTGGCGACGTTATTCGTGAGCGAAGTCGCTTTGGCGGACCTCGTGATCACCATGGGCGGCGACGTCAACTTCAACAAAGATGAGCAGTCCGTAAAACCCGACGGCGTGATGATCGGCGGAAAGAAAATCCCCTTCACCAACTTTACAAAAGGGATCAGCCATCTCATCAATGGCGATCTGAACTTCGCAAACGTCGAGACCGTTGTGAGTGACCGCACGGACCTCAAGCAAGCGAGCAAAAAGTTTACCTTCATCTCGCACCCGAACAGCATCCAGCACATGATCGATATCGGCTTCAACATGTTCTCGCTCGCCAATAATCACTCATATGATTACGGCATCAACGGCTTGATCGAAACGCACGAGCAATTTGCGGATCTCCAGCAAAAGAATCCCGCCATAGTCTACGTTGGTGGCGGCAGCAATCGCGAGGCGGCGGCGATTCCGGTTGTCTTCGACATCCAAGGCTACAAAGTTGCTTTCGCTTCTATCGGCATCGTTGAATCAGGTTATCAAGCAACCGATAAGAAGCCGGGTCTTCTCAACATCCGAAACGAGAAAGACTTTGCACTCCAAATGAAGGCTCTCAAAGATGTTCAGGCCGATCTGAAAATCATCTCCATGCATTTCGGAACCGAAGCGCAAGTGAAGCTCGATTCAGGTCAACAAAAGCTCTACAATCGCGCGATCGATGAAGGTGATGTGGATCTCATCATCGGTCATCATCCTCACGTGGTTCGTCCCGTCGAAATGGTGAAAGGCCGCTTGATCATCTACAGCCTTGGCAACTACCTCATGCCGGGTGCCGCGAACATTGATGGTCGTCCTCTCGGTTACGACTATGGTTTGTTCTCGCGCGTTTACTTTGGTTGGGATTCAACCGAGAAACGCTTGAAGGCTCAAGCGATGGAAGCCGTGCCACTCAAGAGCATGCACATCTCGCCGGTCGTGGCTAAGAAAGATGTGGCAGCAAAGCGTATTCAGTACTTGAACAACTTGAGCAAATCGGAAGTTGGCAAGACCGCAGTTTCGTTCACCACTCGTGCGGATGGAACCGGGATTGCCTGCGCGAACGCGAAGACCACCGTCTTCACCGCACGCGCTTCGAAGGTCTGCCAATAATTATTGTTCTTGGGGAGCCGTCGGTACGGGCGGCTCAGCGAACTCGGTACATTCAGGGGACGGTTGGTAGACTCCGGCCGCTTGCTGATAAGTCAGTGATGCTCCGAGATGTCCAACGTATCCCATCAAAGCCGCCGCAAGTACCGTCACTAAAGCGAACAATCCGTTATAGGGGCGCGAGTTGAGAGCACGATTGATTCTAGGCTCAAAAAGATCTTTCCAACGCGAGACCCACTGAAAACCATCAGCCACAACCACGATCGTAAAGACAATCATCGCGTAGAAGGCGTAATCACCATGAAGATGAGTTATGGTCGGATCGCAGAGGTTTGAATTCACCTCTTCTTCCGCCAACAATCCTGTGTAGTACGCTATCCAACCGAAGCTGACTCCGATCACATTCATCAACTGCGACGACGTAAAGACGAAATCTGTAACCGGAGTCTCGGCGCGACTTCGCACAAAGTGACCGCCGACAGCGCGCAAGGCTGCGCCCACCAAAAGAAGCGCGATCGGAAAATGAACAAAAAGCGGATGGAGAAGCTCCACCCGCCACATGGACGGAATCATTACTGAAGGATCTCAACTTTCAAAGGATCTTGGCGCTTACCAACGAGCTTGTAAGTGACGCGAACTTTTTGACCTTCCTTGAGAACCGAGAATTCAGCGGGCTGTCCGCCTTGAGTGAGTTGAGTATCTTTTTTGAAGTAGAACTCGTGCTTCTTATCAGGACCTTGAACGTAAATTTCTTTTTTGCGCGCTACGACCTTTGCGATCGGGCCTTCAACCGTGAGTTCCGAAGCTTGGTTTTGAGTTGTCGTTGTGGTCGACGTTTCAGTCTTAGTCTCGGTTTTCGTCTCAGTTGCCTGAACGAATGCAACCGGTGTCAAAAGAGCGAGCGCAAGCAATGTTTGGGATGCGAGTTTCATCAGAGCCTCCAGATTGTTAGATCTTGAGGACTCTATAGCGAATGAGCCGTGAAGGGAAAACCAATCTTTTAAGGAGCTGCGAGTTAGTCGCGCCTGAAAAGCAGATGAAAATCGGGCCGTTTTGCGAGCGGGTCATAACTTCGAGTTTTCTGATAGATCTGATACTTTTTCAGATCTTCTTTGCGGAACCGATCCAAAGCGCCAAGCATTTCCTGAGGCGTTAGCCAGAAGTCTGAGGTTTCGAAGTGGGTGTCATTTGCTTCTTCAAGGTGCCGGAAGAGAATCTCACCCGTCTCGTTCAACACCGTCATCGCCCCGATGACGTTTTGCCCCATGTTCTTGGGTAGCTTCTCTTTCAACAAATTAGAGAAAACGGGCCAGCGCCGAAGGTGCCAAGCCAAAAACGATTTGATTCCAACCGATGCGTTTTCGATGAGAACGTAGTTTTCCTCATCCATCCATTTATACATCGCTGTCAGCACGGCATCTTGCATGTGGCTGGCGTTAACGCGCGCGTAGTCGCGCCATTCGGCTACGAGCTCGAACCGTGGATCCAACTCGATATCCGCCGGTACGAAGGTTCGCTCCGACTTGATACCCAAACGATCCAAGAAATTTCGGTTCTTCATGCGTACTCGCGAGAGGTACTGCGGAAGCTTCAACTTTTGCTCGCTTGCCTCCGCAAAACCGTGCGCCACGAGCTCCGAGCAGAAGAACTCTTTTGAATCGGTGACATCCATCGCGAAATCGTAGGGAAGGTTTTCTCCCGTCGCTTCCTGATGAGCCTTAACCTTTTTAAAAAGGAACTCCGCTGCCCTGTGTGCGAGAGCGGCATCTGCCTGACGAAAAACAAGAGCCCGCATTTTCCCGTCGGCGGCGTAAGTTTCAAAAGGCTGCGCGATCGCACCGACTTCAATGTGTGAGCCGATCGTCCACTTCTTGCCATCAGCGTCGATGTAGAGAATCTCGAGATGGCTGAAGTTCGAATCAACATCGGCGAGACGCGCGATCGCTGCACTTACGAACGCCGAGCCACGAGACAGAAGAATATCGCCAGACTTCAATTCGAAGGGACCCGTCTGAGGGTTGACGAGCATTGAAAGCTCACCACCCGTGAAAGCTGCTGGACGCTGAGCGAGATCATCGTCTGGGTACTCGAGCGCGAACTCTCCGAGAGAATCTTCCAAAACGCGGCCAGCTCTAAAGATGTCTCGAGCCGCGCTGACGCAAGCTTCTTCTTTTGGAAGAGCAAACTCTTTCAAGCGCGAGCGCAAGAGGAGCTTCGTTTCAAAAAGGCTTTTGACGATCGTTGCGGCTTGCGATTTCGTCTTTTCCGAATCGAGGGACGTCGGACGCAAGTCGTAGATCTTCTTGTAAGTCTCTTCCAAAACAGAGGCGCAGGTCTTAACTGAGAACTTAGATCCCTTGAGAGTTTTTTGAAACTCCGTCAGTGCCGCCAGCAAATCAATCGGCGTCACGGCGGCTGCTGGAGCACTTGGTGCCGCTTTACTAGCTGAGGAGAGTTGTTGGGAATCACTCGCGGGCCAGAGCGCGTAGAAAGAAACGGCTACAGCCAAGGCGGCGATGACCGCATACCAGCGCATCAAGACCTCGTTCGAACAAAACTGGAATTACCATCGTCGTCGACGCGCGCTCACCAATCAATAGGGACTCCGCTCCTTGCGACCAGAGTCGAGTCGGGTTAGAGGTAACCAGAATGTCGAAACCAACTCGCGCTTCAAAATTTTTGCTCAACCTACTTCTGCTCGCGATTTTCACGGCCGCTTGCGCTCATCGACCGAACGCTTACGAAACCGGCGAAGCCTTTCGCGAAGGTACGAAGGTCCTGAGCGCCGCTCTCCCCTTCAAGCCTGGAACGGCTTTCCGAGTTCGCCAGGGACCTTTTGATGAAAGCTCACATTCAGAGCCGGGAGCTGAGTACGCGTGGGATCTTGATGTTCCGCTCCTAACCACGGTTCACGCCGTAGCCGATGGACGCGTGTTTCACATTTTCCAGCCTCCAAATGCGATGGGCGGCTGTGATCCGAAATATGCGGCGCAAGCGTGGAACGTTTTGGTTGAGCACAAAGACGGAAGTGTTTCGCAATACACGCATGTCGAAGCGCGCGTGAAAGAAAACCAGGCCGTCGCGCGAGGTGACGTGATCGGCGTCACGACTTGGCGCGGATACATGTGTCGCCCGCATCTCCACTTCATGGCGTGGTCCTCAAAGGACGAACTTTACGCCTCGCCTCGACGCAAGTCGATTCCGGTGCGTTTCACTGGAGTTCCCGACGGGCTCCTGCTCACCGGAAAGCTTTATCAGGTTCCATAACTGAGCTCTCGAAAGAGCGATCCTGGCCTTCTCACCAAGCCGTCACGGTTTACGATGAAGAAATCAACTTCATCCGGGAGATTCCATGCGCGGCACGCTCGCCCTCGCGACATTGCTTTTCGTTCAGCTCGGTCACGCCTGCCCAATCGGTAAGACGGGCCTCTCAAGCAAAGACCTCGAGAAAGTAAAAAAGCAGAACCAAGCGCGCGCCCAAGAGCGAAAAAAAGAAAAGCGCAATATCGCTCAAGCCGGCGGGATGCCGATTCTCCCTTCTCTCGAAACTTCGGACCCTTGGGGCGGAAGCAACCCAGAAGCTTGGAAGAACGAAGCCGTTCTCACCAACGCCGTTTCTCGCGCGCTGAACGAAGGATGGGCGAAGCCAGGGATTGAAGACGTAATGGTTTCGGTTCCGCTCACCATGGTCTCCACAGGATCAGAAGCCCGCGTCTACGGTGATGGACAAACAAACGCGACGATGCACTTTTCTCCATCGTGGCCACATAAGACTCCGCAGCTCGTCGCAAGTCTTTTAGTTTTCAAGGGTAAACGTCAGCTCCAACTTCGCTTTTCATCCAAGCTCGATATCAAAACGCCTGAAGTGACCATCGTCAGTTATCCAGCTGGTACCACGCAAAAAGACAACGTCAAACTCGATCGCGAGGAAGGCTCAAACGATCTCAAAGCAACTTGGGATGTACCGTCGGCTCTCACTTTCGGAAACGTCGAAAACGCGTACGTCCTTTGGGTCACGATCAAGGATTGGAACCATTCCTTCCCGCTCGACTTCCGCTTCCCGATCTACAAGATCGACACTTTGGCAAAAGCCGCTGGATCCGCTAAGACTGCGGGAAAAAGCCCGCTTGATCCCCTGGGTATTCGAGAGCGCGTGAAGAAGAACGGAACATTCGCGCAAGCCGAGTTGATGAACACAAACTTTAGCGAAGAGTGGCTTCGTGTAAATGGGAGCCCGATTCTTCCAAACGACAGCATTCACGGTGAAGTCAAAGGCGTGAAGACGGCAGTTGGCGGCGGCTACACTTCACTCGTTCTCCGTGGTCAAAACTCGACATTCAAAAACCTCTACTCTTGCTTTGATCCTCGCAATCTCGCAGCTGAGAGTACTCACGGTGTCCCCTCTGGTGGTGGCTGGCACGAGATTGGTGACGCAGCCGAAACGATCTTGAACAACCTAGAAGACGGACCCGTTCTTGTTGGCTACGCCTCGGGCGCGCCTCAACAAAACGGACCAGACGGCAAAGGCGTTGCCTTCGACAACAAAGACATCGCAACTTACCGTCTGCTTCGTCCCGGCGAAGCGATGACAACACGTGCGGGCAATACGACTTGGAAAGAAGACGCCGACTGGCGCGCAAAGAGAGACGGAAGCCAACGCGGAAAAGATAAATCGGGTGCTGGCCGCAACTATCACACGTTCTCGTTCACGACTCCTAAGGATCACACTTGTGCCCAAATCTGGGTGCACCCGTGCTTACCAACGGAATCGAATCGCCTGGGCCTTGAGCCCAAGAACGATCCGGCCAACTGCAATTTGAATGAATAAAGATCGATTAGGCGGCGGCAACAAACTTGTGGCCGCACTCCGAGCAAAATTTCGGAGCACCTTCGTAGCCATGACCGCAAGCGGGACAAGCGGGTCCCGTTTTCAGGTTCTTCTTCGGATCCACCAATGGCTCGTTAGGATCAACGGAGCCTTTCTCATTCCACTTCTCCACTTCGCGAAGGATCTTCCAGATCTTCACGGTTCTTTCGAACTCACGGAAGTCGAACTGCAAAAACACACCGTTGTCCGTCGATTGACGTTTAACGAACAAACCTTTGTTTTCGATGAGCGTCCAGTGATCGTTGTTGAGTTGAAGTCCGAGTGAAGCTTTGAACTTCTCGATGACCTTCGTGTAATCCAAGCGCACCGAGCCGTGACGATCTTGCGGCTCCGTCGCCGAAAGTTCGATAAGAGCACCAACCATGTTGGTCACGCGCTCATCAGTCTTGAGCAGCTCTTGTTTACCACCCTTGAAGTAGTAGTACTGGTAAAACTCAAACATCTGCTCGATCACGGGCAAATCAAAAAAGTGAACGTTTCCGATCTCAAGCGGGGCTTCGGGATCTTCCTCGTTCTTTTGCATCTCGTATTTGGCCCACTGCAACTTCACGAAAATATTCACGGCCTGCTCAAGACGCTTGGGCGATTCGAGGAATACGCGTTGGGCATATTGGCGCATCAAGTGCCAGCCAACGACGACGGATTCTTTTCCATCTTTGTCTTTGCGGACTTCGCCTTTTGTCTTCGCCACGTGATAGACGGTGCCGAAAATTTTCGCCGTTTGATCCGGTGGACAAGGCGTGTTGTCTCGCTCCATGCGCAGTGATTGCAAATCACGCATGACGATTTTCATTTTGTCGTAAAGCGACTTCGTGAGGAACTTTTGAAGCTGAGAAGCCGACTCCATCTGCGTCTTCACGGCCTCAACCGGAAGCTCGATCACTTTCGTTTCTGTTGTGCAAAGAGCCGTGTGAGGATGAGTCGCAGCACCTGAAAGCGCGTGTTCGCCCGCGATGTGGGAATTACCCAATGTGCAGAGCTCGATCTTCTGCTTCTGACGATCAAGGTAGAGATTGACCGATCCGGCCTGAATCAAAAAGAGTGAGGTGGCCTTTTCGCCCTCTTTGTACAACGTCTCACCTTTTTTGAAGACCTTGATATTGCTCATCGGTTCCCCCACTACTCCTTCGATTATCGACGCCGCAATCGGTAAACTTGACGGGCTGGTACCACCATTGACTTGCCTCGGTCAGGAAATCGGACCATCGTTGAGTTGCCTTTGATCAAGGAGTCAAGACGATGGACCTGTA
>SYLX01000092.1 GCA_005808505.1 Bdellovibrionales bacterium
GGTCTTCGGAACGTACTTTCCGAGATAGAAGAGAGGAGCCGCTACGAGGAGCGATCCGACGAGCGTCATGATCGGGTAGCGGAGAGTCACTTTCAAGAATCGCTCGTAGATATTCTCGAGACCATCCTGGAAGCGCGAGAACCCGCGCAAGAATGCACCGACGGTCATATCGTAGATCGAGCGACGGCCTTTCTTTTCTCCATGCGCGCCACCGGCAAAATAAGCCGAGAGCATCGGAGCGACGGTCAAAGCGTCGAAGAGCGAAATCGCCATCGCGAAACAGACGGTGAGACCGAACTGTTTGAAGAACTGACCGACGACCCCTTTCAGGAAGCCCAGGGGACCAAACACCGCGATAACCGTGAGGGTCGTCGCGATGACGGCGAGGCGAACTTCGGCTGTTCCGACGCGCGATGCTTCCATGGGCTTTTTGCCCATTTCGATATGACGGAAGATGTTCTCACGCACGACGATCGCGTCATCGATCAAGAGACCGACGGAGAGCGAAAGGGCGAGAAGTGTCATGATGTTGATCGAGAATCCCGCCATCGCCATCAAAATAAAGGCGCCGATCAACGAGTTTGGAAGTGCCAAGCCCGTGATGATCGTCGAGCGGAAGCTACCAAGGAAGAAGAAGACCACAACAACGGCGAGAACCACGCCGATGATGATCGACTCGTACACGTCGGCAACGTTGGCTTTGATCCACACGGAGCCGTCGCGTACGACGCTCACCTGGGGGGCGCCCGGCGCGTCTTTCATCTGCGCGTTGATTTCGGTGACGCGAGCCTTAAGCGCATCGACAACCTTGATCGTGTTCGAGCCGGATTGGCGGAAGGCGTACAAGAAAAGCGATTTATCGCCGTTGATGTAAGTGCGCGACGTTTCGTCAACGAGCGTATCGTTCACTTCCCCGACATCGGAGATGCGAACAGGAACGTCGTTACCGAAGAACGTAAGAACGAGATCTTTCATATCGTTGATCGACTTGAACTGACCAACGGTCCGGAAGATCGTTTCTTTCTCACCTTCAGCTTTTTTACCTGAAGGAATATCTTCGCCGGCACCCGCCAAGCGTTGAGCCACCGAGGTTGCTGAAACTTCATGACGCTTGAGCTGTGCGCGATCGAGTTGAACTTGGATTTCGCGTTTGCGACCACCCAAGATTTCGACGAGACCAACTTGCGCGACTTGTTCTAAGCGAGGCTTGATGCGCTCGTTCGCTAAGTCGTAAAGTTGGGCGGCAGGAAGATCCGCTTTGATCGCAAGTACAAGCACCGGCTGATCGGCCGGGTCGATTCGGCGAATGACCGGTTCTTTGATGTCGGTCGGGAGTTTGCGTTTGGTTGCGCCGACGCGGTCGCGGATTTGTTGTTCCGCGTACTTGACGTCGGTTTCGAGCGTGAACTCGGCGACAACTGTCGAGACGCCTTCCTGGTTCGTCGAAGAAAGACGCTTGATCCCGGAGAGTGTCGAGAGTTCGTCCTCGATCGGCTTCGATACGAGGGTCTCGACTTCCGCAGGTCCCGCACCTGGATAAGGCGTCGTGACCGTGACGACCGGGAAGGTCACGTCAGGGAAGAGATCCACGCCCAAGCGGGACATGGAAGCTAAACCTGCGAACAAGCTCAAGAGCACGACGCAGGTCATGAAGATCGGTCGCTTAATCGAGAGATCAGCGAGATTCATAAGACACCCCGTAGAGTTTCATTTGCGCATTGAGCGTGAGGACTTCCGCCAAAGTGCGGATCCGGCCCAACTGCGCTAATTCGTAGTCGTTTTCAAAAAGGATGACCTGTTGGAGTGTCGAGCGGCCGCGTTGCTGGCGCTCGCGCTCGTAATCGAGCTTTTCACGCTGAGTCTTCTCGAGATCCGTGTAGAGCTGAAGTCGGTCTTTGCCCTGACGGAACTTTGCGGTGAGATCTTCCCAGTCGCGTTCTTCTTCAAAAACTTTACGTTGAAAGCTCCAGTCTGCAGCTTGCGCTTCGGCATCGTAACCTTCGCGAACTTTCGCGACCGTGCCGAAATCGAGAGGAGCTTGGAGGCGAATGCCGATCTGAGTTGCCGCTCGCGCCGAGGCGGGAAGCGTGCTTGCGATCGTTGCCGGCGGATCATCTGGGGTCGTGAGCGGAGTCGCGCCAAAAAGTTCTAGCGTCGGTTTGTTGCGCTCGCGCGAAAGGCGCGCGCTTGCGGAAGCGGCGCGGGCTTGAAATTCGGCCGCGCGAACGTCATCGCGTTTTGTCGTGCGTTCAGGGACCGTCATGCTCGCGATGAGCTCAGGTCCGAGTTCCGCGAGATTTTCGGGAACCGTGTCGCCGAGCACTCCGCGCGAACTGTTGAAGGCCTGGCGGGCGGCGCGTTCTTCGTCTTCCGCGCTTTTCAAATCGAGTTTGCGAGCTTGCAGATTTGTCGACGCTTGGAGATTCTCCGCACGATCGGCAAGCTGCAAACGCACGCGGCGGTTCGTCCACTCCGAGATACGTTGAGCGCGATCAACCGCGTCTTTCTGAACTTTCACCATCTCGCGAGCGAGAACAAGTCTCCAGTAG
The DNA here is from genome assembly GCA_005808505.1 of Bdellovibrionales bacterium. GTDB lineage: Bacteria > Bdellovibrionota > Bdellovibrionia > Bdellovibrionales > JAMPXM01 > SYLX01. The sequence goes on from SYLX01000092.1 coordinate 2,550, forward strand.
ATGCTCTCGGCTTCGAGCAAGACGTTCTTCGTCAAGAAGCTATTCTGAAACGACTTGGCCATCGCGCCGCTCTCGGCAGCATCGCGCTGGGCTTTAAACTCTTCGCCGTTGAAGTTGCGCATGAGAGAGGCTGAGAGTTCAAGCTGAGCCCAACCAGCTGAATAGCCTAAGCCTGGTCCGCCGGGAACGGGCGAGGGAGCATCGAGCCCAAACTGATTATAGGTCACGCGTCCCGTGAGACCAATCGGTGTTTGTTGCGCTACGCCTAAGCTATAGGTGCGAATCAAAGTGTAATCGCCTGTGCTGAACGGATTGTCACGGTTGTACGTTTGGTGAACCGCGTTTCCAAAAAGATTGGGTTTGAACACGAGCGAACCTTCGCCTGCCTGGAGCTTCGCCGCCTTCGCTGTTTGATCGGAAGCCTTATAGCCGAGGTGCTTGTCGCTCACTTGACCGAGATACTCGCTCAGGGTGAAAGGCGTGCGCGCATCAGTAGCGCGTGCCGCTTTCGGAGCCGTGGGCTTAGCGTTGCTCGCACCTTTGGGTTGCGCGAACGCGCCGCCGGCCGAGAGGATTGCGAGGACGAAAACAAAGAGGCAGAGCGGAAGCCTCGAGGGTTCTTTCTTCATCGTGCGTGCTCCATCGAGAGAAGACAAAGTCGGGTTCATGTTGCGGTACTTAGAGTCTACGTGTTTACGCTGCGTTTTCATGTCAGAATTCCTTCGGCGAACGACCGGACCCAGTGTTCGATCACGGCTTCGCGGTACTGCGGCTCCGAAAGACTTCTTAAATTCAAAATTTTGCGGAGCTGTTCGGCTTTCACCATGTGCATGAGTGAACCAAAGAGCATGGCGCTGACGATCTCGGTATCGAGCTCGCCCTTGACTAAGCCGTTGCGTTTTCCGCTTTCAACGAACTTCAAAAGAGCGTTGAAGATGCGAACGAAAATATTCTTGAAGATATCAACGGAGACGGGATCAAGCGTGTCCATACTCCGGTGGATCATGCGGCACGTATCGCCCTCGCGCTCGTGAATCGCGATGATGTCTTCGGCGAACATCTTCAAGCGAAGCTTGAACTCTTCGGTCGAAGTAGGGGTCTTGAGCATGCGCTCAACGGACTCCACACGTTCGGTCCCGAAACTTTCCATGCATTCGCGGTAGAGGTTTTCTTTGCCGCCGAAGTGATACGAGACGAGGCTGACGTTGACGCCCGCTTCATCGGCCAAGTCCTTGACCGTTGCGCCCTCAAAACCTTTGGCCGCGAAAACACGCTTCGCGGCTTGAAGCAGGGCTTCGCGCGAATCGGAGGGGGCGGCTTTCGCTTGTCCTTTGCGTTCCGACATTTAGGGTCGTTCCTCAAATGGTTGCGTGAAGGAGTTGTATGAAGTCCTTCCATTATCGGTCGAACCTTCTAAAATATCAAATGGGCATTTGAAATTATTAAATGCGTATCAAAAAGAGTTAAATGGATGTTTGGCTAGTCTGGTAACTAGCTAATTTTGGGTGGAAAATCTCGGCGTGAGGCGAGACGCAGCGCATTACAAGTGGTCCAAATCGAACTGGCGCACCTAATTGCAGTTTTTGAGTGTGTGTCGCCTAGCGCTGGCTTCCGGAGAAGCCCAGAATCTGAGAAAAGGTTCGAAGAACCAGCGGAAAAGACTCATCAATTCGCAAGTGAACTGCAATTAGGTGCACCAATTCGAAGTTCTTTACAGATTCAGCGCCCGCAGCTTAATTGAAAAGCCTATGACCACACAGTTCGACTTTTCCCGCTATGAATTTGCTCCGGTCATTCGACTGCCAGCGAGTTACGAAGTCTTCGACTTCACGAAAGGCTATGATCCGGATCGCGCCCGCGAAGGCGAATACGGCATCGGACGGTACAATGAAAAGCGTCCCGGCATGTACCAAACGGCTCTGTTCACCGGAGATCCGGCGGGCGCCCGCAACATTCACGTTGGCATCGATATCTCCGGGCCGGTGGGCACTCCGGTTCACGCGTTTTATGAGGGACGAGTTTTCCTTGCAGGGATCAACCCGGCAGCCGGGGATTACGGCGGAACTCTTATTACCGAGCACGAGTTAGGCGGCAGAAAAATTTGGGCACTTCATGGGCATCTTAGTCATGCTTCCGTCTTGAATCGTCGCGTGGGAGATGCTTTCAAAAAAGGCGACGTCATCGCGACGCTCGGAAACAAAGCCGAGAACGGCGGTTGGAACCCCCATCTTCACTTTCAGCTGAGCTGGCAGAAGCCCGAGCGTTGCGACCTGCCAGGAGCGGTCAACGAAAAAGATTTAGAGCAGGCGCTCGAGGTTTATCCGGATCCTCGCCTAGTATTGGGACCGCTTTACTAGTCTATTGTGCACCATCGCTCTGCCGTGTTCTGCGCGGGTCGCCTTCTCCTTCTTCTTGTCATTCTTCTTGTCGTCGTCACTTCCTCCGGTCTAGGCTGGTCCCCGCATCACGAGGCCCAACTCGGAGGGCTTTCGCTTAAGGAGGATTTCACCATGGCAGTTCGCATTGGCGACACGGCTCCAAATTTTCGCGCAGACACGACGGCAGGTACTCTCGATTTTCACGAGTGGGCCGGAAATTCATGGATCATTTTGTTTTCGCATCCCCGTGATTATACCCCGGTTTGCACGACCGAACTCGGTGCGGTAGCGAAGCTCAAGCCCGAGTTCGATAAGCGCAACGTGAAGGCGATCGGCCTCTCCGTTGATCCGCTGAATGATCACAATGGTTGGGTGAAAGACATCGAGGAAACTCAAAACTGTCAGCTCAATTTTCCGTTGATCGCGGATCCCATGCGGCGAGTTTCTACGCTCTACGATATGATTCATCCGAACGCGAATGACTCCTTCACGGTCCGCTCGGTCTTCGTGATCGATCCCGCAAAGAAGGTACGTTTAACACTCACGTATCCCGCGAGCACGGGTCGCAACTTCCAAGAAATCCTTCGCGTCGTTGATTCTCTTCAGCTCACGGACAACCACAAAGTCGCAACTCCAGCTGATTGGAAGGACGGACAAGACGTCATCATCGTGCCGTCCTTAAAGGATGAAGCCGAAATCAATCGGTTGTTCCCGAAAGGTTACACGACGATTCGTCCGTACCTGCGGGTCACGCCCCAACCGAATAAGAAGTAAGGTCGTTCCGCTCGAGTTTGAGTGAGATAGCCGAGGGGATCCTGACGAGGGATCCCCTTTTGCTTTTTGAAAACGTTGCTTCAGGGTCCGGAAAATTTTGCGCAAGGGGCATCGGAACACGTACTTGCGAGATGCAATAAAACGGCAGATGGCGGTGACGCCAACCGAAAATCCCTTCTGGAATCGTTGGTATGGGATCTGCTTAAACGGTGAATCCCGCAAAGCTCATTTTGAGGATAAGCGATGGCCGATCCGACGCTGACGCAAGCAAAGACTTCCGATGTGCCAAACGTCTCGCAAACGCGCGCGTTTGCTTTTGGCGTGGCCTTTGCCGGACTCATGGCTCAAAGCGTGTTTCTCCTCTCCACGCGACAGGCTTCGCATTCTGGATCAGACCTCGCGGGCGTGCTGTTTCTTGCGGTTTCGCTCATCTATGGCGGATCCGTTCGTCTCTGGTGGACATTTTTAGCGCCGCTCTCGCTCCTTTTGCTCTTTGCGCCGGTCGCGCGCTGGGAAGCCATGGAGCTCGTGGACCTCGGTAGACTTATGCGTGCCTCGATTGTGCCTGGACTCGGGTTCATCGGCGGCGCGCTGATCGTGACGGTTGGACGAACTCGCGCATCGGCACTTGAAGAGAGTGCGGTCGTTCGCGAGTTAACAATGCGCCAAATGAAATCGCTCTTTGATCTGAAGTCGATGGAGACAGAAATGAAAGACCTGCTGAAAGCGCTTGAAGATTCATCGCAACTGAAATCCCCGAGCGATACCCTCGCCGCTATGACTTGGGATCTTCGCGAGTTCGGGCCGAGCCAACCACCGCCGACCGAAGCGATGCGCGAAAACGAAATCGATGCTTTGAGCTACGCTGAATTTCAGCGAGTAGCGGCCGAAGCGCTTGAGAAAACGCGCGCGAAGATTCCGCATAAGCCGGGCATCCGTCTCGTCCTCAGTTCGGTTGTCGATGCGCCCGTACCGATGGCCGTGCGCGGAAAAGCGGAAACGCTCGCGCTCGTCATCGCCGCGATTCTCGAGCAAGCCGTCGAAGGCATCGGCGGCTCGCAAGGTTTGATTCGCGTAGCGCTTCGTCCGGGACTGCGGAGCGTTTCACTCGTCGTTGAAGACAATGGTCGCGGGCTTAATGAAGATCTGATCTTTAAGCTCGAAGCTAAAGGTCTCGTGCCGAAAGCAGATCAGCGTGCCGCCGAGAAGTTGAATTGGTACGAGATCCGTACGCTTGTTCATGCCTGCGCGTGGCGCATGGAACGCCAGGCTCGCCTGGGTGTCGGCGCGCGCGTTGTGCTTGAGCTTCCTCGCGTGGATGCGTTTGCTTACGGTTCGCGCTCGATGGCAAATCGCGAAGCGCTCGCCGTCGACAAGAACCCTACGAAAGATTCAGGCTCGCGGCACGCGTGAGTCGATCCCAGATCGCGCTCCAAAGACCCGAGCGGTCGCGGGGCGCGCGGATAAAAAGAAGATCGGCGCCTTCTTCAGCGAGGCGCCTCATTTCACTATAGAGTTCACGTGCGGCCTGCTCTGGATCCTGGTTCAAAACTAATTCCGAAGTATTTCTTAGCTCATTCGTCTTTAAATCCGATTGGAGCTGCGTTCGACGACGAAGCGAAAGCGGCGTAGGCTCATCCTCGGGCAGAATGACGAGCGGCACGGGCGGCATGTAGTGATGTTTCAAATGTCCTGGGGCGACAGGGCTCTCGGCGCGCACAACCCGAACCGAGCGTGAAAACTTCTCAAGGGTTTCGCGAATCATCTCTTCCGTAACGCCTCCAGGCCGGAGAATTCGAACTTCGCTTTCGTCCTCTGAAAGCACGTTGATCTCGACGACCGTGGACTCGACCCCAACTTCGCAGTCGCCCCCATCAAGCACGAGTAAGTCAATTCCTGGAAATTCGGCACGAACGTGCTCGGCGCGCGACGGACTTGTTTTCCCGAACTTGTTCGCGCTTGGAGCCGCTAAGGGTACCGCCGCTAGTTTGATCAAATCTTGCGCTACCGGATGCGAGGGATAACGAATGGCGACGCTCGAAAGGCCCGATGTGATGAGCGGATTTACTGTCTCCGCTTTCGGTAGAACGATCGTCAAAGGACCTGGCCAGAAAAAGCGAGCTAAAAAATCCGCTACCGGCGGCCAGTCTTTAACGAGTGTTCGCGCTTGCGCGAAGCTTGCCACATGAACGATCAACGGATCAAAAAAAGGGCGCTCTTTAGTCGCAAAAATCTTGCGTAAGCCCGCTTCGGATTCGATCGAAGCGGCAAGCCCATAAACAGTTTCTGTTGGGATCGCGACCACGTCGCCGGCCAAGAGTCGGTCGCGGGCTTTCAGAAGTTCGGAAGTATCAAATGGGTTCACGTTGTCACAACGATAACCCGGAGGCGGGGCCAGCGGCAAGCGGGCCCCGAGGATTCCTGACGGACGTTGTGAGCGAGCGCGTCGATCTCGCGGCTGCGAGGACTGCACGTTTTTTAAAAGGTTCGAGAGAGCCCTAAACTAGCGGCCGTGGCCACGGCGCCTCACTTCATCGAGTCTTTGGTGGCGAACATCGTCAACCTGTCGCAGCAGGTGACGGCGCGCCCGGTTGAGCGCTCGGAAAAGGTTACTGTCATAAGCGCGCACGACGAGCTCGCGGCCCAGCAAGTGAGCTCGGAGATTTGCGGAATAGAGGTGGCGTGAGACTCGCTTAATGTGCACGTTCAGTGGTGACCCTTCGGGAAGAATCATCTCGATTTCTTCCACGTTTTCAGCGATGTGCTGACGGAGCGAAGGGCTATCCATGATATCGGCGTTCATTGTGAGCTGAGCCATAAAACCTCCACGGTTTTGGTGAGTGAACGGACCAGTCGAACCGAAGTTAAAAGAATCCATTGGCGGAACCTTTCGCAGGTCCGCGCAAAAAAATTAACCTTTCTGGAATGTGAGGCTTAAGAGCCTTGACCTTCCTGGAGGCGTCGAAGTTTTTCGAGCGCCGTTTTAGGTAAGCGTGTCGAGGTCGGTAAGAAACGAGGAGAGCGTCCCAGAGTCTGTTCAAAAGACATAGGTTCCTCTGTGTTTGAGAACGAGAGAAGAGCAACTCGTGGCAACGAACCAACTTGAGTGACGAGAATTGGAGTCGACTCGTTCATTTCTATGAGTTCGTTCTGCGGCATCGGCTCGGCCTGTGCGCGGTTTTCCGCGATCCACAACGGATCAAAATCCGAAGCCACCAAGTAGACGAATGCCAGCGCCAAGACAGCGTGGAGACAGCGCAGGAAGTAGGGAGAAGGATTGACTGGAGACTCGTCGGCGTCTGCGCCAAAAAAATGATCGGTGAAAGTGGGCAAGCGTGTCTGGGTCGCATCCGGAGTAAGTGCCGGGTGAACCGGGAAGGAGGGGCTAGTGCTGGTGCGAACGATCGATTTCACGATCGGACTCCTTTGCGACACCTCGTTCAACAACACAACCTTCAACGGCTGTGTTCTGATGAGTTGTATCACCCTAAGCTTGAGTCCAACAACTCATTCGGCAAGGTCCCCTCAATTAATTCTGTTTTTTTAGGACATGGGTCGAGTTTTACACGCCAGGGCGTGAGGCGGCTTGATGGCAACTATAAGTAAAAGTTCGGTTCGGTCCAAACTTCAGACGAGTAAATAAATATTAATTACTTTCGCGGCCGCCCGCGCGCTACCGCCGGTGCGGTGGTCGGGTCGTCGGGCCACGAGTGTTTCGGATATCTCGCACGGAGCTCTTTGCGAACCTCGGGATAGCCGTTCTGCCAGAAGCTTGCGAGATCTGCGGTGACCTGCATCGGTCGGTAGTTGGGGCCGAGCAAATGCATGACGACACTGACTTTCCCGTTTGCGAGCTTTGGCGTTTCGCGCCAACCAAATACTTCTTGTATGCGCACTTCGAGGTAGGGTGGTCGTGCTTCCGGATAGTGAACGCGGATGCGACTGCCGCTTGGCACAACGATGTGCGAAGGCGCTGACTCGCTTAAGAGTCGTGAAAGCCGCGAAGGCAGATGACGCAAGTAAACGTCAGCTAAATCTTTTGCAAGGACGTCATTGAGCTTTGTTTCTCCGAAACAGACCTCTTCAAGACACGCCCGCCGTACGGCGAATTCATCGAATTCGAACTCTCGTCCTTCGGAAAGTTCGAGTCGTAAAAATCTCAATCGTTCAAGTAGGCTCTGCAGAGTTGCCGAAGTCGCGAGATGTGAATCCCATCGAGATTCGGCTGCGCGCATCAACACGTCAAAGGCTTCATCAAAGGTCGGTCGACTGATATGTGGATCCTCAAGAGGAAGATCCCGGAAGAATGTCGCCGTCTGCTTTTGCACGGTAAGAGATTCGTCATCGAAAATGATTTGCGCTTTTTTAGAGATGGCCGTGGGAAAGTCCTGCTCAAGCCATTCTCGCTCAACGCGACTTGCGATCGTAATCTGCGCATCGGAGCGAGGTCCGCCCAAGTGAGGCGGAGGTTCGCTCGCATCGAGGGCCACGAAGAAATCGGCCGTTTCGACGGAGGAATAAGGTGCAAGCGTTACCCCTTTTCCTCCCACCATCCGGGCTGCGGCTTCTTTCTTGCGACGGCGACGGCAGAGCCGATCGGGAAAAGCGCGCGCTAAGAGTCGCATCGCTAAGTCATCATCAGGTGACGAGTCTGGAGCTTCATTTACGACCTCGTGGCGCAAGCGGCTTGCGGCGCTGACGATCGAGTCCGCAACACGTCTCACGTTCTTGATGGCGAAACTCTCGTTGCTGCTTCGTGCATCTCTTAAGAGATGAAGTCGTAAGACAAGGTCGGACTCGAGACTCGCTTGGCGCTTGAGATCGTGCGCACGGGTTGCGATATCTTTTTCAGAGAGGAGAGCCGCAAGATCAGCCCCAAGTGCGGTAGCGCCGGCTTGCACCGATTCCAATACAAGGCGTGCTAAGCGCGCCGAAAGTGGAAGTTGAAGTGCCCTGCGCCCTTGCGGAGTGAGAGCGCCGCTGCGAGCGTCGCGAAGACCTAAATCTGTCAGCGAATCGAGCGAGCGCTGGAGCGATTCGTTCGACGGCTTTTCGAACCACGAGAAGCCAAAGGGATCGGTGACGCCTTGAGAGAGCAGCGCGAGGATCGGGTCGCCGAGATCTGTACGTAAAATTTCGGGCACTTCGAACGCGGGCATCGATGATTCATCGAGCTTGCTCCAAAGGCGATAACTTTGACCAGGAGCCTGACGACCCGCTCGGCCTGAGCGCTGAGTAGCGGAGGCTAAGCTAATGCGCGATAAAACAAGGCGGGGAAAACCGATCGCATCCAATCGCGAAACGCGGGCAAGCCCAGAATCGATGACGGTTCCGACGCCATCGATCGTCAAACTTGTTTCGGCAATGTTGGTTGCGAGCACGATTTTGATCCGTCCACGAGGATCTCTTTTGATGGCACGATTTTGCTCTTCGAGCGAAAGGCTACCGTGGAGCTCTACGCAGACTCCGCCGAATCTTTCGACTTCTGGGCGTATTTTCTCACCAACGTTCCGGATCTCGCGAGCACCTGGAAGAAAAATAAGAATGTCGCCTTCGCGAGATTTGCGACCCGAAAGAAGATCAAAAACCGTTTCGGCCACTTGGTCGGTAAAGGCAAAGCCGGTCTCGAGCGAAAGTGGACGTTTGCCGTGATGAATCTCCACCGGGTGCGTACGACCCGGAACGCGCACAATCGGCGCGCCATCAAGAAAGGAAGAGACTCGGTCAGCATCGAGTGTGGCCGACATGACGATCAATCGCAGATCTGGTCTAGCGAGCTGCTGGAGTTCGAAGAGAAGCCCCAATGCCAAGTCCGTGTGCTGGCTTCGCTCGTGAAACTCGTCGAGAATGACCGCGCCAACGTCGCTGAGTTCCGGATCTGATTGCAAACGTCGCGATAAGAGACCTTCCGTGAGAATCTCGATGCGAGTTTCGCGTGAAGTTCGATTCTCGAAGCGGACTTGATAGCCAATCTCTGCGCCTAGCTTCCAGTCTTGCTCTTCGGCGATGCGGAAAGCCGACGCGCGAGCCGCGAGTCTCCGAGGCTCGAGCATGATGATTTTTTTATCGCCCGGAAGAAAACCTGACTTCAAAAGCTGCGGCGGAAAACGCGTCGTCTTGCCCGCGCCGGGTTCGGCAACCAAGACTAGGTTTTTATGCTGCCCTAATTTTTCACGGATCTCGGGCCAAGCAAGATCGAGTGGTAGGGTATCAGCAGGAGTCGCCGGCGGCGGGGGAGTTGTTCCAGTCACGGTCGCAGAATAAGGGAGGGGCGGTCGAGAGTCGACAAATTAGAACGCGGTGAGATCTGACTTTACACCCATGAGCCGAGAGCGAGACAATGGGTGAATGAAGGTCAGCCCCTTGGTAAAAGCAAGTTTCGAGCTTTTAGGACTGCCGCCTGGCGCTGCGCCGGCTGATTTGAAAAAGTCGTTTCACCGGTTGGCACTTCTTTATCACCCCGACCGAAATCCGAGTCCTACGGCAGCGGCCGAATTCCAAAAAGTTCGTGAAGCGTTTGAGTTGGTCTCGGATCCCTTGAGAGTTGCGGAGCTAAATCGCAAGCACTTGCGGGAACGCATGCATCGACCGGTAGTCGAGGGTCTAACAATCACGTTTGGCTCCTTTTTTGGCTATCGCCTCTTCGATCCATCGGCGGGAAAGATCGGATCTGCCCTAAGGATTGCCGGGCGCGGTACTGAGACCTCGTTTTACGGACAAAATGCGGACGACTCTTTTGGACCTTTAGAGGAAAACAACTCGGTGCTCGATAACGCGGCCTACGATGCGGTTGAAGCAGTCTATGCAGGTCGATTCAATTTACAAGACGAAGAACGCTTGCGAGGCGAGACGCAGGCGCAAAAGCTCAATCAGCTCCCGTGGGTGCTGCTTAATAACCAAGGCATTTTGAAGTTCTTTGAAGGCGACATCAAGGGTGCCAAGAAGTGTTACGCCGATCTGAACGCGCGGGTCCCGAATAACATTCTCTTCATGTATCGCCTTGGGCTCTGCGAAATCATCGAGGCCTTTCAGAAGCCTCGGCGAACTCTGCTAGGAGTTTTGAAACCCGACCGCATGAAAATTCAGAAGGGCGTCGAACTTCTCAGACATTGCATCAAACTTGGTGAGGAGAGAACGGTCGGTCGCCAGAAGTGCTTGGTCATCCGAAAAGCGCTAGCCGACGTTTTGGAAAAAATGGGCGAGTCCCGGAAGGCCAAGGCGCTCTGGCGAAGTGTTTACGATGAAGATCGCAGTTGCGCTGAAGCGGCTCTCCGGGTCGATGGTCGCGAGGCGGCTCTTAATTTGATCAAGAAAAAATCAAAACACGCTCGCACCAAGGCTGACTTCAAAAAGGAGATAGATCCTTCCCGCTCGCTTCCATCAGCCGACGTCTAGAACTTCAACACCTGTCATCAGCAAAGACACTCGTCAGGATGACGGCGGATTGTCTGTGCCCTGATCGAGAAACGTGTGCCCATTTTCGGCTAGCTGTGCACGACTCTTGAAGAGAAGTGTTGGTAACCAAGGGGCGCGAGTGTTCACTTCGATTGCCATCGTTTCCCAGCCGGGATTAGAAGTCGACGAGATCCGCGAACAACTGCGCAATCCCGTCCGCTTCAAAGTTCGTGAGTTCTTCTCGCTCGATGAAGTCAACCAAGGATTAAAGCAGTTTCCGTTCGACATACTGTTGATGCGAGTGAAAGTGTTCACGCCTCAGCACGTGCAGATGATCTCGCGCGTGCGTGCGGCGTTTCCGAGCGCAGGATTGATCACCATGAGTCCCGAAATTGATCCCAGCGCTAAGTACCAAACGAAAACCATTCAACGCCACAAACTCTTACATGAGGCGCTCGAACTCAATGATCTTCAGCTCATCGTTGAAAAACTCGCAAAAGGCGAGACGAGTGCTGCTCGTCTTCATCCGCGGGTCCGTCGTGAGGGCGAGTGCGAACTTTTCGATGCCGAGAAGGGAACGCGTTTTAAGGCGCGATTTTTAGATTTTGCGCAGATGGGGGCACGCCTTTTGGTGAATCCCAAAACCCCGCTGAAAAAGAACATGCGCTTACAGCTGCATTACCGTTCAACGAGTGAACCCACGCGGATTCACCGGATCGAATCAAGTATCGTGTGGGCGGAGATTAACAGCGGGATGGTTGGGACCATCGTGAATGGCCCTCAGCAAGTGATCGGGATGCGATTTATCGCGGCGCTGTAAGGGGACCCGAAAGACATCGGGCCCGAGAGCGAGCGCGAACGCTCCTCGATTAACGAACGTTTTTATGCAAGCTTGAGTATGTGCCGCGCAAGTTGATGAGTGCTTGGCGTGCGTTGGCTTGTTCTTTTTCCCAATCGCCTTGACCTGCGCCCTTGGCCGCATCGACGGCTTTGTAAAAATCTTCGAGCGGTTTCTTCATCGTTTCTTCAGCCTGCTTTGCGTATTCTTTTACCGAGTCACGTGTCGACTGTTGCCAGTTCCAAATCGCGGCCTCGACGAACATGCTGCTTTCTTTGAGTCCACGGATGAAGTCTTCTTTCTCCGCGTAAGGGTAATTCTTTTCGCTCACCCCCGGCACGATGACCGGAGCTGCGGCCCAGCTTTCGTACGCGGCGTTTGGCAAACCGTAAGTGCCGTTGTTGAAAGCAATCCCGTTTGAAAGATCGATGGGCGTGCGACCGCTGTAGCGGGTGGCGGGCTCAAGCTTCTTTTTCTCTTTCGGGAGGCCAGCCGCATTGAACGCCAATGCTGAGGTTGACGAGAGAAGGAGGGCCGCGCCGATGGCCACGGAAAGACCGATAGTGATGACTGTAGAGAGCTTTTTTGCTGCGCCAGGAACTGTCGAGTCGATCATGAAGCGATTCCCTTAAATTCTAGAAGTTACACGAAAGGCTCACGGATTAAGCAGCGCGGTCGTTGATTCGTCCAAGTCGGGCACTGCCTAAAAGTACCTTTAAATTGATACAATATCAGCTACCCAAGCAGTAGCAAACTCTTCGGTCGTGATCCAAGAATTTTCGGCCCCGAAAAACCGAAAGAAAACGCAGCTCGAGAGCCCGGACAGCACTGCGTCGGGGGCAAGTCGAGCGTCGCATCACGTTTGAACGAGGGGTCCTTGCGAACGGATGCCTAGATTGTAATCAGCATCGCGCTTTTCGCTCTGATTGAATTTTTCCTGCGCGTCTTGCATGCGTCGTTCAAACGGAAGCCCGCTAGCACGGGCCTCGGCTCCGGTGCGTCTCTCGCGGGACAATCCCTTGGGTAAAAACTTGGCGCCGATATCGAGTAGGTTCAGGTAAGTCTCCGGGAGAAGTGCGTGCGCGAGAACACCGAGCTTTGCGGGTAGCGAGACCACGATCTGATGGCGACCGGATAAAGAGGCACCGAGAATCTCGGCGGCAGCTCGATCGGCTGAAACCGAGAGAAAAGGGGCATTGTCGGAAGCCGCAAACCACGCGAACTCTTTTTCGTGATCGCCCTTGAAGACGGCTTGAATCGGCGAGCCTGTGCGCATGAGTCCAGGGTAAGCCGTAGTCACCAAGATGTTTTCTTGTTTGAGTTCCGCACTGATCGCTTCAGAAAATCCAGCGAGTGCAAATTTACTTGCGCAGTAAGAGGCCATGTGCGGCATTGGAACCGCACCGCCGATTGAGCTGATATTGATGATGCGACCACCACCGTTTTGGTGGAAGTAGGGACGGATCAATCTTGTCGCGTCGATCACGGCTTGAAGATGCAAGCGGAGTTGCGCCCCGAAGTCTTCGTTTTCGAGAGTTGCGAAGGGTCCGACCGAAATCGCGCCCGCGTTGTTGATGAGCAGATCGATTTTGCCGAACTTCGCTCGCGCTTCGGCGAAAGACCGATCTAAGTTTTCGCACTTCGTAACGTCGCAAACGACCGTGAAGAGATGGCCGGGCCGTTTCTTCGGATCGCCGCAAAGAATCGCCGTTGCGCTGTCGAGTTCATCAGGATCGCGCGCGAGCAGCGTGACGCTTGCACCTTTTTCCATCAGGATCTTTGCGAATGCGAGGCCGAGACCCCGTGAGCCACCCGTGATCACGACGGACTTTCCTTTCAAACCCGTTAACGGGCGCGGAAGCAACATGAGAGCGAGGGCCGCAGCACCAAGAGGCAATGCGGACTTCATTCGGTCCTTCTTGCGTGCGAATTGCGCGAGAGCCAAGAGTCCAATTGCACCGGCAAGTTCTCGTCGGAATTGAAAGATCATAGCTCGCGTCCTCCTCGTTGAATCCTCATGTCGTTTCGACCGTCGTCTCGTCAGAGAGTTTTCTTCACAGCGTTTTCTCAGGCTCGTCTTTAGCCGCATCGAACGAAGTTCATCGTAGAGGGAGTTGGTAGATGAAGCGCCGTAGGCTCGGAAAAAGGATTGTGCTTTTTGCGAAACATGGCCGCAGGCTCGAGCGAGGTCGGGACAATGTTGCTCGTTAGACGTCTCGTCTCGCTTGCCGAACTCACGACTCAAAATGAGACGCCGCCTTCGGGCTGAGACGTTCAAGTTGAATTGAACTTTTAGGGTTCTTCGCTCAATGCGATCGCATCCGAGGGGAGTGAGGTTTTGACGTAGGGTTAAAACGAATTGTCTCAAGACCAAACGCCAACGCACAAGGTTCGGTTAAGAAGCTGCTCCAAGAGTCCGATAAGTTAGCTATGAAGAGCACTGCTGAAGCATTCCAATTGAGTCCCGCTTCTTCCAAGCCGGACCAGCTCTCGATTGCGCAGACGCGAATCGTTTGGATTCTCGCACTTTGCCTTCTCATTTTATTCGCGCTGCCGACTTACGCGGCGAGCGTGAACTCAGGGATCACTTATCACGGGCGCATTCTAAAGCCGGACGGTTCACCTCTTGAAGGAACTGACGTCAAGTTCCGCATTCAAATTCGAACTCCTGGCTCCGAGAATTGTCTTCTCTACGAAGAACAACAGACACGTAACATGGCCGGTTCTGGCGGCGTTTTCTCGATCACGGTCAACGACGGATCAGGCTCGCGCGGAACTGCCGATGAATATGCATCGGGTCAGCGCTTGACGCTTGATCGCGTCTTTCAAAACAAGCCAGGTTTTCCCACGACACTTCCGAATTGTGATAGCGGATCGAGTTACTCCCCCAACATCGCCGATGGTCGGCGCTTCCAAGTTTATTTCAAAGATCTAACGATGGGCTCGTGGGAACCACTCCCTGCGATGACGGTCAACTACGTGCCGTTCGCCCTCGAAGCTAAAAGCGTTTCGGGCTTTACTCCACAAAATTTGTTGAGAGTCGAAGACGCGGGCGGGGTTCCCGCGGTAGCGCCGGCGTTCTCACCGACGCAAATGGCCGAACTTGTGAGCTTGATCATGGGAACAAGCTCAGTCTACGCACGCGCCAATCAGTTGGGTGGCGCTACGCTGCCTGCGCTTGTCGGTGGACAAAGCTTGCAGTGGAACGGGACGGGCTGGTCCGCGGTGAGTACCGTGACAACCGAATCGGATCCGACGGTACAAGCCTTCGCGAAATCGGCCTTGCCGAATTGCGCCACCGGCGAAGTTCTGAAATCGAACGGGACGAGTTTCTCCTGCGTTACGGACGTGACTTCCGGTACGGCGGTCGATGCTTCGACGACTGCTAAGGGCGTCGTGCAGATTTCCGCGACGGGTGGGATTAACGTTGCCAGTGGCGTGATCTCTCTTCCCGACCAAGGTGGAATTACGGCGGGAAGCACGTATCCAAAAGTAACGGTCGATGCAAAGGGCCGCGTGACGGCTGGAGCGGCGCTGGCGCAAACAGACATCCCTTCGCTCACGAATACGTGGTCCGGCACCGTCGATGGTTCGCGCGTCACCGGCACCATCGGTGGCTCAACCGCAATCAACACGAGCGGAAATTTAACCGCCGCCGGTTTGAGTGCTAATGGTTTGTGGTTGAACGGCAACGGAAATCAGATCCGTGTCGCCGCTTCGCCCTCGCTTGCAGGCAATATCGATTTCATCCTGCCGCCGAACAATGGATCGAGTGGTCAGGTCCTTTCGACGAACGGTGCGGGAGTTTTGGGATGGACAGCAGCTCCGACCTCTTCGCAATGGACGACGACGGGAGCGGATATTTACTACACGACCGGTCGAGTCGGTATCGGCACGAACACACCGAACACGGCGCTCGACGTGGCTTCGGGCACCGCATACTTCCGCGTGAATCCTGTGTCTTCGTTCGGATATCCGCTGATCACGGGCGCCGGTTCGAATGGAGGGGGAGTTTCGTTTGGTTCCGCTTTGGTCATGGAAACGGGAAACGCACTCCGCATACGCGATTCGGGAAACGATCGCACGACGTTTTTGTATCATCAAGATGACGCCGAATTCCGAATCTCAACGAGTGCCGGCGATATTTCGCTCATGGCGAACTCCAAGAAAGTCGGCTTCAATACGACAACTCCTGGGCTAGCGGGTGAATTCAAAGGGGTTATTGGTTCTCCAGCGACTACGGGAACGGCACAAGCCGGATCTCTGCGCCTCAGCCAGGAGTCGTCAAACTCCGTGATGGACTTTGGCGTAGCGTCCGGTGGAGCCGCGTGGATTCAATCCACAAATTCGGCAAATCTCGCGAACTTCTACACGCTTTCGCTAAACCCAAACGGCGGAAACGTCGGGATTGGTACGAACAGTCCGAGTTCGGCTTTGCAGGTGAACGGGCGAGTGCTCGCAGGAGTTCAGAGCCAAGTTTCCGGTTCGTTCGCATCGATGGATACCACGGGCGTGACTTGGACCTTTGCTAATGCTGGCAATCACTTTAATCTTTCGCATAACGCGAGTGGCACATCGAACTTTACGATCGCAGGCGCGCAAGGAATCAACGTCGGGATTGGCACGATGACGCCAGGTGCAGCGCTCGACGTTAAAGGTGCTCTCCGCCTTTCCGGTGCAACGAGCGGTTATACCGGATTCCAACCCGCCGCCGCGGCGGGATCAACCGTTTGGACGTTGCCAACTGCCGATGGATCTAACGGTCAAGTTCTGACGACAAATGGCGCAGGCATCCTCTCTTGGTCAACGCCCTCTGGTGGCAGCGGGACAGTCACGGGCGTGACGGCAACTGCTCCTCTTACGAGTTCCGGCGGGCCTTCGCCGCAGATTTCTATCTCGCAAGCAAACGCTTCGACAGACGGTTATCTGAGTTCCGGAGATTGGACGACATTCAACAACAAGCTCAGCGTAGTCGCAGGCTCGGCGCTCACGAACGGCAATATCTGGGTTGGTAATGCTTCCAACCAAGCGACCGTCGTGGCTCCGTCAGGTGACGTGAGCATGACGAACACGGGGGCTTTCTCCGTTACCAAAATTCGCGGACGCGACGTCGCTTCAACGACGCCTGTTGCTGGTCAAGTGCTTCGCTACAACGCTTCGAGCGCTTGGGAAGCGGCGAACTTCTCGATCAACGATCTAAAGAAGGCGGATGGCACTTCTCAGTTCGCTTCCGCAACCTGTACGTCAGGTCAAACGCTGAACTGGTCTTCTCTCACGGATACGTTTACGTGCGTGAACATTTCGGTCGCGAGCTCACAGGTAACGGGGCTCGGCACGGCGGCGGCGAAAAACTTCGGTACGGCCGCCGGAAACCTGGTTGAACTCGATGCGGGCGCAAAAATTCCTTCGAGTTTGCTGCCCGCAGGTGCATCTTCACAGTGGACGACGACCGGCTCAGATATTTATTACGGTACGGGCCGCGTAGCGATCGGCTCGACTGGGCCGACCGCAGGCGCGATCTTGGATTTGCAAGGGACTGGTACCGCACAAAGCTCGCTTCTCTTACCTCGTGACAACACTACGAATCGTCCGACGGGAGTTGCGGGGATGATTCGCTACAACACTTCACTCAACAGTATCGAGTTCTACGACGGCACAGCGTGGAGATCGCCGCCGAATAACGCGGTTGGAAGTTTCTCGACTTCGGCTTCCGCAAGTTTCTTCTACACTTTACCTTACGCAACTTCGAGTGCGGGCGATGCGATGCCGGCTGCGGCGGCTTCGTACGGCGTCCAGATTCGCAATAACAATCCGGCCGACGGGAACTACGCTCCTTTGCGATTAAATGCGATCAACGGCTCAAGCAACGGTCAGAATGCAGTGATCGCAGCTGTTGCAACGACTGGTGGCAGCAGTTATTCACCTTCGATCGTCTTCACTCAGCAAACGGGAAGCACGAGCTACTCGGAGCGAATGCGAATCGATTCGAATGGAAATGTTGGTATTGGTACGAGTTCACCGAGCGATCCGCTACACGTCATCGGAGCAATTCGTGCATCGACGGCGGTTCGAGCTGGGAACGGCTACTACCAATCTGGATCTACCTCCACGAACATCATCAATGATGTGTCAAATGCAATCACGTTTCAGACGGGCGGTTCAGAACGTGCGCGTGTAGATGCTTCCGGGAATTTAGGCGTTGGCGTCGTTTCGCCGACAGCTGCGTTGCACTTGAAGGCGGGCACTGCGGCCGCCTCTACAGCTCCTTTGAAATTCACGAGCGGTGCTCTCATGACAACGCCCGAAGACGGCGCGCTCGAGTTTGATGGGACAGGATTGTTGCTGACGACATCGGGAACTCGTTCGCGACTGGCGCTCACCTCGAGCCCAACGTTTACTGGCAACGTAAGTCTCTCGACTAACAATTCGTCTGCTTACGTCAGTACTGATGCTTCGAACGCTCTACCTTTAGCTGCCAACAGCGGCCTCAATATGAATAACACGTTGGGAGCTGATGGCAGCGGCACGTTCGTGAAATTCGGTGCAACAAACACTGCGGCAACCAATCAAAAAGCGTTGATTGGCGCAATTGCGACAGCCAGTGGAAACACGCCCGCCATCGTAATCGGTCAGCAAACAGGCGCGAGCAGTTACACGGAGCGAATGCGGATCGACGCGAGTGGACGCGTTGGTATCGGTACAACTTCTCCTGGTGCGATGCTCGACGTAGCGGGCGCCATTCGCATGTCGGGCGCAACCAGCGGTTACACAGGCTTCCAGCCCGCCGCTGCTGCGGGCTCAACGGTCTGGACATTGCCCACAGCTGACGGATCAAATGGTCAGGTGCTCACGACGAACGGGTCGGGAATCCTCTCGTGGTCGACGGCTTCAGGCGGGGGAATTACGTCAGTAACCGCTGCAGCGCCCCTTTCGAGTACGGGTGGCGCAACTCCACAAATTTCGATTAGCCAAGCAAATAGCTCGACCGATGGTTATCTCTCAAGCACCGACTGGAGCACGTTTAATAACAAGCTTGGAACATCTCTCGCTAGTGCGAATATTTGGGTTGGTAACGGATCAAACGTAGCAACCGCTGTCGCACCAAGTGGCGACGTCAGTTTGACGAATGCAGGCGCCTTCACCGTCACGAGATTGCAATCGCGCACCGTTGCTTCAACGCTCCCGGTGACCAGCCAAGTGCTCCGCTACAATACGGCGACGACATCGTGGGAACCTCAATATATCAACTTTGCTGATCTGAAAAAATCAGACGGCACCTCGCAGTTTCCCGGGACAGCTTGTACCTCAAGCCAGACTCTGACGTGGTCGTCGCTTACGGATACGTTTGTCTGCTCAAACATTTCGATTGCATCCACACAAGTCACGGGACTTGGAACAGCAGCAGCTAAGAATTTCGGTACGGCGGCCGGCAACTTAGTTGAACTTGATGCCGGCGGAAAAGTTCCGTCAAGCCTGTTGCCCTCAGGCGCGGCTTCGCAATGGACAACTTCGGGTTCGAATATTTACTACTCCACCGGAAATGTTGGCGTCGGTACTGCATCACCTGATCGCAGCCTGCACGTAAGTAAATCCACAGGTGGCGACTACGTCGGAACATCGGCTGGTGTTGCGTCGCCCGTTGACCTAGCTGCGACTAAACATCCAGCACTGACGATTGAAAACACATTGGCAGATACAGGGGCTGGCTCGTTCCTCGATTTCACGGTTACCAACGGTCAGTCGAATTCGCAAAAAGCGTACGTCGGAGCCTATTCCGTTGATGGTCCGGGGACACGGACTCCGATCATTGTTTTCGGTTCGCAAACTGGCGCCAATTCATATACGGAACGTTTCCGCATCAATGAATATGGCTACGTGGGTATTGCAACGACAACTCCTAGCTCGAGTTTGAGCTTTGGTGGTGACGCGGCTCGCACGATCGCGATGGAACGATCGCCGAACGCTACAGCCAATCCGCTTACAATCTCTGCGGGCGGAGTTAACGCAGGATCAACAAATGGAAACGGCGGGTCGCTCATCCTGACTTCAGGTATCGCGACGGGTTCCGGTGGATCCTCTATTGAGCTTAGAACTGCCACGCCGGGATCTTCAGGAACTGCCGATATTACGCCTTCAACGAAAATGACCATTCTCGGAAACGGCAACGTGGGGATTGGTACGACAAGCCCCGGAAGCAAGCTTGAAGTCGTGGGCTCAATTGACCAAACCCAAGCGATCTTTCGAGCGCACTCCACGCAGACGACGAATTTGATACAATTTCAAAATTCTTCGGGAACTCCGTATTCGGCTATTACCGGAACCGGTCGTTTCCTAGGCCCTTCGGGTACTGCGGGCAATCCGGGATTTGCGTTTGGCACGAGCGCTGCCGGCGCCGGATTATATAGTTCCGCCGTTGATGTCATCGGTTTGGTGACCAACGGAGTCGAGAGGATACGTATCGACGCTTCCGGCAACGTCGGTATCGGGACGGCGAACCCCGGCGCACCTCTGGACGTCAGTGGTGCGATTCGCATGTCCGGTGCGACCAGCGGCTATACGGGCTTCCGTCCTGCGGCAGCGGCCGGTTCAACCGTTTGGCAACTGCCGGCAACCGACGGTACGAACGGACAAGCTCTGGTCACTAACGGTTCGGGCGTGCTCTCCTGGGCTACACCTGCTGGCACTGGCGTTACATCGGTAACCGCCGCAGCGCCGCTTTCGAGTACGGGTGGCGCAACTCCACAAATTTCGATTAGCCTGGCGAACAGCACCACGAACGGTTATCTCTCAAGCACCGACTGGAGCACGTTTAACAACAAGCTCGGAACATCTCTCGCTAGTGCGAACATCTGGGTCGGTAACGGATCCAATGTTGCCACGGCAGTTGCGCCCGCTGGCGACGTGACGATGACGAACGCAGGTTCGTTTACGGTAACGAAGTTGCAAGGTCGTACGGTTGCATCAACGACGCCGGTGACGGGTCAATACTTGCGCTATAACACGACGAACACTTCGTGGGAGCCGCAGTATTTCAACGTGACCGACCTTCGTAAATCGGACGGAACGTCGCAGTTTGCGTCAGCAACTTGTACTTCCGGGCAAACATTGAATTGGTCTTCGCTCACGGACACTTTCACGTGCACGAACATTTCGATCGCCAACACGCAAGTCACCGGACTCGGCACGGCTTCGACAAAGAACTTCGGTGCGGCCGCCGGCAACTTAGTCGAACTCGACGGAACAGGAAAAATTCCGTCGGCGCTTTTGCCTGCTTCAGGTACTGGAGACTTCCGTGCAAATGGTTCCGTCGCGATGACCGGCAACCTTCGCCTCGGCGCCAACTGGTTGTCGAATGATGGAGGCAACGAAGGGATCAACATCACGACGACCGGCAAGATCGGATTAGGTGCAGCGCACACTGGAGATTCGCTCGTGCATATGGCCGAGACGAGAACCGATACCGCGCTCGGGTGGACTCAGTCGCTAATGAGCGACACGAACTTCCAGCCTACCGCGAACTCGGACGCTCAGATGATCAGCGGCTACTTTGCGACGACGGCGCGTGGTGCCTTCAATATCAATCAAGCGATCGGCGTGACTGGCGACGCTACGATGTCCGGAACAGGAACGATCAACCAGTTGGTCGGCGTGCAAGCGGTTCCGTTTGCAAATTCGGGTACCGTCAATCAGGCGATCGGGATTTCGACCTATCTTGAAAACACCGGCGCCAATTCGGTTGTCGAGTATCACGGGATCAGCATCGGCGGTTACAACGGAGCTGGCACTCTTCAAAACTCAATTGGTGTTTTCATCCAGGATCTTCCCGGAAGCGCTTCGCAATACGGAATCTACCAGCAGGGTGCAACGGACTCGAACTATTTTGCTGGCCGGGTCGGAATTGGCGTGACTTCGCCCCAAACGGCGCTCGACGTAGGAGGCGCGCTCTTGGTACGCGACGATATTGAAACTTCCAGTGTTGACGGCGGTGTCTTGAGCTTTAATCGTGAAGACACGACCGTAGGCGCAGGTGACTCGATCGCGTCGATCATCACGGGCAATGATGACGGAGCCGTTGCTCCGGTGAGTGCATGGTCCGTCGTAGCGAGCCAAGCGCATTCAGCCACGGCGAAAGGCACGGAGATGTCTTTCTACACGACTCCTGATAACAATACCGCAGCCCAAGAGCGCATGGTCATCCAACAAAACGGTTATGTCGGGATCGGCATGGACCCTTCCGCCATGCTCGACGTCAACGGCTTGATTCGCTCGCCTGCGGTTAACAACAACGCATCGACGGCGATCAACTTTGCTTCCGGTAATACTCAGTACACGACAGCGGCTTGCTCGGGCGCAACTTGGACGCTCTCGAATCTTCTTGATGGCGCGAGCGTGACTTTGGTCGTGAAAGCGACGACGCACACAGGGCCGTGTCAGTTCGCCGCAACCGGAGTGACGACATGGCGCTATCGTCCTGGTAACATCACACCTCAGAGCGGTCATGTTGTTTACACGATCCTTCGCGCGGGCGCAGACGCCTACGTGACTTGGGTCGACGGATTCTGATCGGGCGCTCCACGAGGGAGTCTCATGAAACCAAAGAAAACACGCAGACAATTCCTCGAAGATCTCAGTCGCACCGGCGTCGCGATTGCGGGCACGACTGCAGCATCTTCGATCGCGACCGAGGCGATGAGCGAGTGGCTTGGCCTCAATCAAGCCGAAGCCTCCCCCCTGAAGCCGAGCCCCATGGTTCCCCACACGGCTCGCCTTTACACCTGGGGTAACGGAAACGTTGGCGGCCTCGCTAACGGGTCAACCACGAACCGCTCGTGGCCAAACCACGTTCCTTCGAGTTGGACAATTGTAGCGGGCGGACAGAACGACCCAATGAACAACACCGCCGCTGGCGTGATGGCCGACGGAACTTCTTTTGGTATTCGCAGCGATGGATCTCTGTGGGCTTGGGGAAATAACTCAGATGGCGAACTCGGGCTCGGCGCGACCACACCGGCAAAGGTTTCATCGCCCGTCCAGGTTTCCGGTTCACTTTCTTGGGTGAGCGTCTCAGGAGGTTTGCGTTACGCCGCAGGTGTTACAACGACCGGCCGACTCTACACTTGGGGCTTCAACGCTTACGGACAGTTGGGTCAAGGTAACACAACAAGCCTTTCGACACCTACGCAGGTAGGCGCTTTGACGACTTGGCAGAAGGTCGCCTGTGCCGGAGCAACAACCGCGGGAATCCATACTAATGGTAACTTGTTTACTTGGGGCTTGAACAACTACGGCGAGATCGGTGACGGCACCCGCGGCTCATCAAACAAAAAGAGTTCACCGGTCCAAATCGCTGGGTCATGGAAAGATATTTCGGGCGGAGACGAGCACTTCGTCGCGATCCAAACTGATGGTTCGCTTTGGGCGTGGGGCTACGGCGGTAACGGACAAATCGGTAACGGTGCCGCTAGCACGAACAACATGACTCCAGTGAAGATTGGCGCACTTTCCTGGGTGCAATGCGCAGCCGGGATGTATAACAGCTACGCGATCCGAACAGACGGAACTCTCTGGGCGTGGGGGAGCGGGCAATTCGGTGCACTTGGCCCGAACAATCCAACGCTTGCCGATGTAACTTCGCCTATCCAGATCGCAGGCTCCTGGAGCATGATCGCAGCCGGAACTTTCGACGTGACCTACACGGCGAGCGCCATCAAAACGACCGCCGCCGGAATTCGATCTGACGGCACTCTCTGGGTGTGGGGCTATGGTGAATTCGGGCAAACCGGAAACGGCACCGCCACGATCACAAACTCTTCTCCCATTCAGGTTCCGGGTAAGTGGTCCTACGTATCTGTAGGGCCTGGCTGGGTTCTCGGAATTCGCTCCTAGGATTTTAGATGATCACGAAAGATCAAAACCTCGGCCCGAAAAATTTTATCGAAGCGATGATAGAGGGTTTTCCAACTCTCGAGAAAGCCATCGATCATCACCGCGCCCATCTCAAAGATTATCCCATCGATGCACGACTCAACTTGCAGGTTCTTCTCAACGCCTTGGGGCGGGAGGAAGAGGCCTTCGCCATAAGTAATGAACTCACTCACCTCGCTCCGCAAGATCGACGTGCCCAGTTCAATCGCGGTTGGCATCTCTTGAAGCGAGGTCAATTCCAAGAGGGTCTTTCGTATCTTGAGAGTGGACGTGTGCTGAAAACTTACGGCAATCCTCCGCTTGCCTCATCGCGTCCGCTCTGGGCACCTGAGCGCAAAAAAGGAGAGTCGGTTCTCTTGTCGCTCGAAGGCGGTTTAGGTGATGAAATCATTCACGTGCGTGCCGCTCAACAGCTTGCGCGCGATTACCAAGCTAAGGTCATCGTGGCTTGTCAGCCAGCTTTGGCTTCGGTTTTCGCGCGCATTCCCGAGGTGAGCGCCGTGGTGCAACCCGAGGCAGCGCTCGGCGTTTATCACGATGCGTGGCTTCCGGGGATGTCAGCGCCCCGGATTCTCGGGCTCACTTACGAAAGCCTTTCGGGTGCGCCGTATCTGACTGCAGATCTAGAATACGTGCTGAAATGGCAAAACAGACTCGAGGGACGAGGTACCAGAAAAACGAAAGTCGGCATTCGCTGGTCAGGAAATCCCCAGTTCGAGCATCAACAACTGAGGCTGTTTCCGAAGGAGATCTTGCACTCACTCTCAACGATCTCAGGTGTGCAGCTCTATAGTTTCCAAAGAGATCACGATCTTGCCGAGCTTCCGCCCGAAATCATCGATCTCAGTCGCGAGCTTCAGACATGGGAAGAGACTGCAGCAGCCCTGACACAAATGGATCTCGTGATCAGCTCGTGCACAAGCGTCGCGCATATGGCAGCCGCCCTCGGGAAACCTACGTGGGTTGTTGTGCCCGTGATGCCTTACTACGTATGGGCTCGCGAAGGCGAAAGGTCACCTTGGTACGATTCAGTTCGCCTGTTTCGCCAAGAGAAATATGGTTCGTGGGAGAGAGTGGGCAAAAGCCTGCGCGAAAAGCTGCAGGCCTTGATTGGTCAGCCGACGGACTTTGCTGAGCCGTGACGAATGTCGACGCCCGAGGCGACGAAGATCACGTCTTCAGCGATGTTTGTTGCGTGATCCCCAATGCGCTCAAGATTGCGCGAGATCAAGATCAAATCCATCGCCCGATCGACCGTTGCCGGATTCGACTTCATGATTCCGATGAGCTCTTGAAAAATCTCGTTCTTATAACGATCGACGATGTCGTCATTGATGACGACTTTCTTTGCGAGCTCCTGATCTTGGTGGAAGAAGGCGTTGAGCGCATCGCGAGTCATCTTGCGCACTTCTTCGGCCATCTTCGGGAGATCCACGAGAGGCTTCAGCGGAAGCTCGCTTAGATAATGGCGGCCGCAGTGAGAGATGTTCACGGCCTGATCACCCATACGCTCGAGATCCGAATTGATTTTGATACAGCCAAGCACCAAGCGAAGATCCGAGGCCATCGGGGCTTGGCGGGCTAGAACGCGCATGCAAGCTTCGTCGATGGAAATATGGAATTGATTGATCTTCGTTTCGTAAGCGTAAACCTGATTGAAAGATTCAGGCGTGCGCTCGATCAGGCCGCGGACCGCATTCTCGATGGCTTTTTCAACCGCGGCGCCCATCTCCAGAATCTGTTGGCGGAGAGAGCCAAACTCTTGGTCAAAAAATCTTTCCATCTTCGGCATGTCCGTCGCCCTTTCGATTTCGTCTAGATGACCCCTGGAGTTTCGACAAATGCCGAGGGGTCAAGATTCTAGCTCAACCGAAGTGACCAGTGATGTAATCTTCAGTGAGCTTTTTTGCGGGCTTGGTAAAGATCTTGCCCGTTTCGTCAAATTCTACCAGCTCACCCATATACATGAAAGCGGTATAATCCGAGATTCGGGCCGCCTGTTGCATGTTGTGGGTGACGA
>SYLX01000093.1 GCA_005808505.1 Bdellovibrionales bacterium
CCCGTGTGGACCAAAAGCCATGCGAGAGGAACCCCAAGCAACGTGCCCACGGTGCCCGGCATGAAGGGACTTTTCCCCAGATAAAAACCTGTCGCTAGACTTTCTACTATTCGCTTCATCACAGGCTTGGAAAAGTGCCTCGGCGCTGGAGAAGCTGTCAAAAGGCATATCGGAAGCCACATGGCGTCAGACCGCTTTTTCCGACGGAGTTTAAAGCGCTCTCACCTAGTCTTTGGCTGGCCTTTCCAAACCCCGAGAGGTCATCGAAAATGGAACAAGTTGACACGGTGAATGATCGCCTTCGTTCATCATGATTCGAGCCATTTTGGGCTTTGTGGAGACTCACGCGTGAACCTAGTCGAAATTCTCTCCGTTGCGCTCAAGAAGAACGCAAGCGACGTGCATCTGAAAGCCGGGCTTGTTCCGGTCATCCGTAAACACGGAAAACTCCGCCCACTTCAACAGGGCTTGCCGCAACTGACGAGCGCCGAGATCGAAGCCATGGCGATGGGCCTTCTCGACACCGATCAACGCCGCGTTTTTGCTGAGCAAAAGGAAGTCGACGTAGGCTTTGGCGTCTCGGGTCTCGGGCGCTTCCGGATCAACATCTTCCGCCAGCGCGGATCGGTCCGCATGGTTATCCGGAACATTCCCTTTAACGTCCCGAATCTCGATGAACTCGGCCTTCCCGGAATCTTGAAAACGATCGCTGATTCCGAGCGTGGCCTCGTTCTCGTCACGGGTGTTACGGGCTCCGGTAAGTCATCGACCCTTGCCGCGATGATCGATTACATCAACAACACGCAAAACGCCCATATCCTGACGATCGAAGATCCCATCGAATTCTTGATCCGCGATCGCAAGAGCATCATCTCCCAGCGGGAACTCGGTCTCGATACGACGACGTTTGGCGCAGCTTTGAAAGCGGCCCTTCGCCAGGATCCCGACGTCATCCTCATCGGTGAGATGCGGGATGCGGAAACGATCGAAATCGCCCTCACCGCTGCTGAAACCGGGCACTTGGTTCTTTCGACGCTCCACACGCTGGATGCGCGGGAATCCATCAACCGGATGCTCACGGCATTTGAACCTTATCAGCATGAGCAGATGCGTCGCCAGATTGCCTCCACTCTCCGCGCGGTCATCAGCCAACGATTGGCAAGGCGCAAGGACGGAACGGGATTCGTTCCCGCCGTCGAAATCCTGATCAACAACGCCCGGGTGAAAGAGATGATCGAAGACCCCGAGCGTACAAAAGACATCCGTAACGCGATCGAAGAGTCGCGGGACACCTTCGGGATGCAGTCCTTCGATCAAAGCTTGATGGATCTTCTCTCAAACGACCTGATCGATTATGATGAGGCGCTCCGGCTTTCCGGCAACCCTGAGGACTTCCAACTCAAGGCGGCAGGAATCGCCGAAGGCGGCGCAAGCTGGCACGGCAACGCGGATTTGCGAGACAAAGCGCGCGGCCAGTGGAAAGATGCGACTCTGGAAATCGATTCGGACGACATGGAGAGAAGAAGCCGGGATGGAACCGACTGATCCTACAGAACCCAGGCAGTCCGTTCATCGCAAGATGATGGATCTGTTAGCGCGACGCAATTACTCCGAGGCGGAGCTGCGCGCGCGCCTGGCTCGCGGCGGCTACCACGAAGACGACATCGAAAACGCCATTAGCTTAGCTAGAGAAAAGAACTGGCTCCCTAGCGCCGAGGATCTCGCGACCGAAGTCGCCGAGAACCTCAAACGGAAGAACAAGGGCCAGCGCTACATCAATGAGTTCCTCGAAGCTAGGGGACTTCCCCCCGTCCAAAAAAACGAAGACGAAGAATTAGAACAAGGTCTTTCGCTCGTACGGGCGAAAGTGCTTCCGAAGTTGGCGAACGACCCATCGCTAGGTTATGAAGAAGTGAAAGCGAAGGTCGTTCGATTTCTCGCCAGCCGTGGCTACGGCGACGCCGAGGATGAATCGAGCCTGGAGCGCTTCGCCGAGAAAGCTTGGCAAGAGTTCCGAGCCATGGCTGCTGGGCCAGACGCAGTCGATTCAATCGATCCCGCTTTTGACTAAATTAAAACGAAGGAATCAGACATCATGAAGAGTCGCGAGATTCGCCAGACGTTCATCGACTATTTCAAAAAACATGGTCACCGCCAAGTTTCGAGCTCAAGCCTCGTGCCCGAGAACGACGCTACTCTTCTCTTCGCCAACGCGGGCATGAATCAGTTCAAGAACGTGTTCCTGGGTCTCGAGACTCGTGATTACACACGCGCGGTGACTTCGCAAAAATGCGTGCGCGCCGGAGTTAAACACAACGACTTGGAAAACGTCGGTCACACTGCTCGTCACCACACATTCTTCGAGATGCTCGGAAACTTCTCTTTTGGTGACTACTTCAAAAAAGACGCGATCCACTTGGCTTGGGACCTCTTGACGAAAGAGCTCGGCATTCCGAAAGAAAAGCTCTACGTCACCGTCTTTCAAGATGATGATGAGGCTGCCGACATTTGGCACAAGCAAGAAGGAGTTCCGAAAGAGCGCATCTATCGTTTCGGCGAAAAGGATAACTTCTGGCGCATGGGCGATACGGGCCCCTGCGGTCCGTGCTCAGAAATTTTCTACGATCACGGTCCCGAAGCAGACGATCCGAAAAATCCGTCCGTGATGGGCGGAGACGGCGATCGCTACGTCGAGATTTGGAACAACGTCTTCATGCAGTTCAACGAAGACGCGAGCGGGCGTCATCCTCTTCCAAAACCCTCGGTTGATACCGGCGGTGGTCTTGAGCGTTGGGCTGCAGCTCTGCAAGGTAAGCCGAACAACTACGACACCGATATGTTCCAGCCGATCATTCAGACGGCGGCGAAGATCTCGAAGAAAGAATACAACTCGGATCTCAAACTTCTCGCGAGCAACAAAGAGCTTCGTGAATCGGTTGCGGCCATGCGTGTTGTTGCCGATCACTCGCGCGCAACTGCGTTTTTGATCGCTGACGGCGTGATGCCTTCGAACGAAGGTCGTGGCTACGTTCTCCGCCGGATCATGCGCCGGGCGATTCGTTATGCGCGCACACTTTCGGACAGCTCGGATCTTTTCGTGCAAACGATTGCGACCGTTATTGGCGAGATGGGTGGCTTCTACCCTGAGCTCACGCGCGCTCGCGAACTGATCCTTACGACCGTGAAGGACGAGATCACACGCTTCATCGCGACGCTCGATCAGGGAACTGAAATTTTGAACGATGAACTCAAGAAAATCTCGGGCAAAGGCCAAAAGACGATCGGCGGAGACGTTGTCTTCCGTCTCTACGATACGTTTGGCTTCCCCGTGGATCTCACGCGTTTGATGGCCGAGGAGAAAGGCTTCAAGATCGACGAAGAGACCTTCATGAAGCACATGGAAGAAGCTCGCCAAAAAGCGAAAGCATCTTCGCGCTTCAAAGCTTTGAGCGCGGATGCCGCTCACCTCGTAAAAGTGAGCCAATCCGTCCTCGATAAGAACGGACCAACGAACTTCGTCGGTTACTCGACGACGAAAGCGAGCGGCAATGTTGTCGCGCTTTCGAATGGCTTTGAGATGAAGACGGAGTTGAAGGCTGGAGATCAAGGCCTCGCGGTCTTTGATCAAACATCATTCTACGGCGAAGGTGGCGGTCAGTCCGGTGATCACGGTGAAGTTCGCTCTTCCAACGGTACGACTCTCGAAGTCTTCGACTGCACAAAGCAAAACGACGTTTACCTCCATCATGTTCGCGTGATCGACGGTACTTTGAAGATCGGCGAAGCTTGCGTGTTGCAAGTGACCGACAGCCGTCGTCGCGCGACGGCCGCGAACCACTCGGCGACTCACCTGCTCCACTCGGCTCTACGTAAGACGCTCGGCACGCACGTGACTCAGGCCGGAAGCTTAGTCGACGCCGATCGTCTGCGCTTTGACTACACTCACAACAAGCCGCTCACGGATGATGAGATCACCCGCATCGAGCAACTTGTTAACGAAGAGATCTCAAAGCAAATCGACGTCAATAGTGCCGAGATGGAGCATCAAGCCGCCATCGAAGCTGGTGCTCTCGCGTTGTTCGGCGAGAAGTACGGCGACCGTGTTCGCGTGATCAAGATGGGCGACTTTTCGACGGAACTTTGCGGCGGAACGCACGTGACGAATACGGCGATGATCCGTTTGTTCAAAGTGGTTTCGGAAAGCGGCGTCTCTGCCGGCGTTCGCCGGATCGAAGCGGTTACGGGCGATTCCGCGTTCCAATACATGCTTCGCAATACGCACGAAAACCAACGCGCTCGTTCGGCGGCTGGATACCAAGAGTCGTGGACTCAGTATCTTAACAGCGAAGCGCTCGGAAAGAACGCGACGGTTGTCGACTGGATTGAGCATGCGAAGATGACGATCAAAACTCTCGAGCGCGAGATCAAATCTTTGAAAGGTTCAAAGATCGACATCGATTCGATGGTGAAGTCAGCGCAAGCGTTCTCGGCTGGTGGCGCGAGCGGAAAACTCGTAACGGCAGTTCTCGATATGGAAGACCGCCAGATCCTGAGCGAGATTTCAGATAAGATCAAAGACAAGATCCAATCGGGCGTCGTCGTCCTTGTCGGTCGCGGTGAAGGTAAGCACCCCATCATCGTCTCGGTCTCGAAAGATCTGACGAAGACTCTCTCGGCCGGCAAGATCCTCGGCGAAGTGGCGCAAGAGCTGAAAGGCAAAGGCGGCGGTCGTCCGGATTTCGCGCAAGGCGCGGGTGAAGATCTCTCGGGTCTCGATAAGGCGTTTAAGAAGGCGGCGACGATCGTCGGCGCCTGATTTAGGGGTCGCTCCTTCGTACCAGTTTCCTTTTGCAGAAGCACGGCGCCAAATGCGCCGCTTCTGCAAAAGGAAACTGGTACCTCAGTACGAAGGCTCCAGGATTTCGACTGCGAACTTCTCACCGATCGTCACGCTCGCAACCGAAGGGATTTCGGGAGTGCTCGCGACGATCGTTTGTTTTTGGGGCGCAACTCCGCCAGCACATTTCGCAAACGATCGAACCGGCAAGACTTCGGCGTGGTAGTCACCTCCGACTCGAGTCGCGCGAACGGTGAAATCACCATCGTACAAATCTGCGTCGCAAGTTTCGATTTCAAACTCAATCAAAGTGATCAAGCTCACGTCGTTTGAAGGAGCGTAGCTCTCATCGACGGGCATACGATTTTCGTATTGCTGAACGGCGATCACGCGAATCTCGAGCGGAGCGGCGGCAACTTCGCTAACCTCAACCGAACTTGTGGATCCCGACTCAGTCGACGCTTCAGCACCGATGACGGCATCATCATGCGACAAAGTGCTCGAGGCTTGCGAAGGCGCACAACCCGTCATGAGAGCGGCGAGCGCGAGTGCGATCGTCGCAACCATCGTCATCATGTTTGAGGATTTTGCTGCCGACTCGAGTTGAGAGAAAACCGCTTTCATTGAATCATCCTCCTGCATCCATGCAGTGCTGTCGTCTTGATGAAGATGATTAAATCCGCCTCGGTGGCGGAAAGAAAGCGGCCCGAACGATGTGACAATTTCTACTCAAACCCCACCAGCTGCGCCTAAAAACCGCAACACCTAGCTGGAGCTAGGTCTAGGTGAGGTTCGCACAAGCTCCATTTACATGAGCGAAAGCATCTCAAACATCGCATCCAAACCCGCAAGCGAGGTGAGATCCGACGAATCAAATGGCGGAGAAATTTCGACAATGTCGCCACCGACGAGGTTCTTCACTTTCAAACCACGCAAGATCTGCTGCGTTTCGTACGTCGTGAGTCCACCTACGACAGGTGTACCTGTTCCGGGCGCGTAAGCAGGATCCAAGCAATCAACGTCGTAACTGATGTACGTAGGCTCGCTACCGAAATCAGGAAGCGAATTAACGAACGCACGCAAACCCACGTCGCGCAATTCATCAACCGTGTGCACCGTGATGCCGTGCTTTTTCACAAAGTCGAGATCGTCAGAACCCGTGAAGGGACCGCGGATTCCGAACATGTGATAGTGCTTGGGATCAACGAGTCCTTCTTCCACCGCGTGGCGCGCGAAGGAGCCGTGGTGATAATCCTTATCCCACGCGGGCGGATACGTATCGAGATGCGCATCGAAGTGAATGAAACGAAGAGGTTTGCCGTAACGCTTGCGCATCTCGCGCAAGATCGGAAGTGTTGTCGAATGATCGCCACCTACCGTGATCACACGCTTGCCCATGCTCAGGAGCTTACCGTAGTAAGCCTGAATGCGCTGATACGTCATCTCGAGATCAATCGGCACCGTGGGGCAATCGCCGATATCCGCCACTTTTAAACGTTTTGTGAACGCCTCCATCCGACCGTAGTGAAAGACGCGACCAAGTGAAGAAACTTCGCGCACGCGGCTCGGCGCAAAGCGAGCGCCAGGGCGATAGCTGAGACCTCCATCGAAGGGAAGTCCGACCAACCCCACATCGTAGTCAGCGTCGATGGGAACATGAGGCAATCGAAAGAAAGTTTTGATTCCCGAAAAGCGTGGCAGCTCGCGGCCCGAAAGAGGTTCGTATTTGATCGACATGGAAAAGCCTCCGTTTGCCTTCACCATAGCCTGAAAGGATGACAACGACAAAAGGGTTGTCTAACGTCGAACGCCTATGCCTAAAGCCCCCTCAAAACGATCGACCCAAGCGCGCACGAAGTCATTGTCGAAAACCGAGAAGCCGCGCACTGCTTCTCCAGAAAACGTCGACTTTGCAAAAATGAGCGAGGCGCTCGTCACCTGGTACCGCGGCGTGAAACGCGATTTGCCGTGGCGCATGAACCGCGACCCTTACCGCATTTGGGTTTCGGAGGTCATGCTTCAGCAGACGACCGTGGCCGCCGTGATTCCTTTCTACGAGCGCTTTATGAAACGCTTTCCAACGCTCGCAAGCCTGGCGGAAGCACCCGTAGGAGACGTACTCGAACACTGGGCAGGCCTTGGTTACTACAGTCGCGCGCGCAATCTCCACAAATCCGCACAAGCTTTAATGGTAAACGGATTTCCGCGCACGCACGTCGAGCTTCAAGAACTTCCAGGATTTGGTCCCTACACCGCTCGCGCGGTTTCGAGTCTCGCCTTTGACGAGAAGACCGGAGTCCTCGATGGAAACGTCATCCGCGTTCTCTCGCGCGTTTTTGGAATCAGCGCTGAATTCTGGAAGCCGCAAGGTCGCGCGGAACTGCAAACGCTCGCAGATCACTTAGCGCAAGTTGAACATCCCGCCGATCTCAATCAAGGGATGATGGAGTTAGGAGCGACTGTTTGTACTCCGCAATCTCCGGCTTGCCTTCTCTGCCCTTGGCAAAAAACTTGCGTTGCGAGAAATACGGATCGCATTGATGAACTGCCACTCAAAAAACCTCGCCGTGATCGAGAGATCTGGCTCTGGAATGCGGTCGTGTTTGAAAAAGACGAAGCGGTTCTTTTTGTTCCAAACACGTACGCGCCGTTTTTAAAAGGCCACTGGATTTTACCCGGCACCGTAGAGCGTGTCACATCCGCTCCAAAAACGTTCGACTACAAAGGGACGGTCACGCACCACGATATCTTCGTCACCGTTTCGCGCGCGACGGCCAACTTCAAAGGCAGGTTCAAAGGCGAGCAAAAATGGGTGAAGCGAACTGAACTCTCCCGCCAAATTCCGGCCTCGATGATACGCAAGGCCATCGATTACGATGGAAAAAGAAAAACTGCCGCCCAAGAGAGTTTGCTGACATGAAATACATCTTCGTTCCCGTGCTTCTCGCGATCCTCACGCTCGGCGCTTCTTGCCAACGCTCGCAAAAAAAACCAGACGTTCCCGTTGTCGACTCACCGTCGACAGGAGCTGCGGCGAAGCCTGTCGAAAAGCTGGGACCTCCTATTCAAGTTCGCTCAGGTGAAAACTCATCTTCACTCTCGGCAAAGCCCCTCACCTCATCAGGCGAGAACACCGACGCTCGATTCTCGCCGGATGGAACGCGAATTCTTTTCATCAGCCGTGCGCGACCTTCTCACAAACAGGCGCAAGTCTACGAACTCTACCTCGGTCGGATGACCGAGAAACGAATCACTTTCCACGACGGCGACGACGGCGCACCCGTTTATCATCCCGATGGTCAGCATCTGCTTTTTTCGTCAGCGACAGACGAAATCAAAGAAGAGCCCTACGTCATCGATCGCTTGATGAAGAACTACTATCCCGAAGGTCTGGCGAAGCGAGGCAAAGACAAGCCTGGCGATATCAACGAAGGCTCTGAGCTTTATCTACAATCACTTCACGGCCGCGTGATTGATCGCCTCACGAGAACCGCAGGTTTTGACTCCGACCCGGACGTCGACGCGAAAACAAAGCGCGTGGTCTTTAGCTCCGCACGTACAAAAGACTCGATGCACATCTGGCTACTCAACGGAAAAAACCAAGTGCGCCTCACCGAAGGTCAAGTCATCGACCGCTCGCCTCGCTTTGCTCCTGATGCGAAGGCCATTGTGCTCTCACGCACCAAAGCGAAAGCCGAGCGCGCCGTTGCCGCAGATGACTCCGCCGATATGGATCTCATCCTCTTGGAAGGAAACGACTTTAGAAAAACTCGCGCTCTCACGTCAGGTCCAGGTTCGGATCTCTATCCGGCATGGAATCCCAACGGCGAAGAGATCATCTTTAGTTCAAATCGCGGCGGCGGTGGTGTTTTCAATCTCTATTCGATCGACCGCGCAGGTCAGTGCGTCCGCCGGTTAACCACAAGCGACTTTGATCAACTTCAACCAGGCTTCAGTCCAGATGGAAAACAAATTGTATTTACAGGCAAGCGAGAGGGGCAACATCACATTTACGTGATGGATTATCCAAAGCCTTCGGATTGCCAGGGACCTGGCGTCGCTCCCCCAAAAGGAGCTGTCCCAGCCGCATCGACTTCGCCAGGACCAGCGCCCAGCCCGCAAACGACACCAGCGGCACCCGAAGGTACAACGACCTCCTCGAGCGCCCCCGCAGCCACGGCCGCGACTCCCGCCGCTCTTTGAACATTTTCAACCGGCCTTGCGTGGGTCATAGCCGGTTGATAGCCTAATTTCATGACAAACAAATTCTGTTCTTTTGCCGCTTCTTTCGCTGTTCTTACTCTCAGCGTTCTCCTGGCCGGCAGCGCCGAAGCGGCGCCGCATCCGGGAACAGCGACGTCTTCCCTCGTCTCTCCCCAGCTCGGAATTTATCGTTCACCTTTGGGTTTCAAAGTGGGCTCGGGAACTTCCGGCTGGGCGCAAGCTGAGCCACCGAAAGACAACAAATTCATCGCGACGATGTACAAAGCTCCTCAGGATCCAAAAAATCCGAAAGCGGAAGCTGGCTCTCTCACCGTCCGCATCGATCAACTCGACCGCGAGATGGTTCTCGAAAAATACGTTCAACGTTGGATGAAAGAATATCCAAAGTACGGCTTTGACGTTCTTGGCTCGACGGCTTTCGCGCAGAACAAGCAAAAAGGTTACGTGCTTGATCTCATCAACCGCGATAGCGGCCGACAACTCCGCCAAGTTGTGTTCGTGAAAAAGCAAGCGGCCGTGATCCTCACTTGCCGCGACCAAGTTGCGAAGTTCAAAGACGCGCTCAAAAGCTGCAATCAAATCATTCGCACGTTCGAGTGGTAATTAGCTAAGTTTCAGAATTCCGAGTGAAGCGAGCCGCACCATCGCGGCTTGCAATGTCTCCGCAAGATTTGCCTGGTCTTCCATTTTCTCGAGGAGACCTTCTTCAACTGCTTCCCAAGAAATCCTCGTTCGGACTAATTCCAACAAATGCGCTTCGAAGTCGCTGATGGCATCGAACTTCACGTCTCCGTCGTGCCGCCAAAAGACGATGCTCGTCGCACGCGAAGTCTCTGAAACCGTTTGATCGCGGTAGATCTCATCGACAGGATAATCAAAGCTTTGCATGCACAAAGCTTCGGCCGGTTGAAGACGCGCAGGTGGATCCTCTGAAAGCTGAAGAGCTCGCGCCGGAATCGCTTCGGGCGCTGTCTCCACAAAACGCGTTTTCGTGAGAAGCCATTCAAAGCGTGAAAGCGCAACAAACCAGGTAGGGAAATCTTTCGCTTCGATAAACTTGAGATAATCTTCGCTCAAGGCATTAAGCGTGAAGGTCGTGGATCCAGATTCAGCAAAGAACCGGGCAAAGAGCTGATCAGCCACTTCACTACCCAGGCGCTCAAGCGAAACGGGAAAGTCCTCTTCGATCGACTCCCGCAAGCGCGCGCGGTAGGCATACCGATAAACTTCAAAGCCTTTAGACGCGCCAACAGTGTCAGAAGCATCTTCAGAAATCAGATCAGAGAAGAACTGCGCTTGAATCTGCTCGATTGACTTGTGCATGGATCTTTCTCGCCTTCATGAGTTCGGCTTCGACAATTTTGAGCGGAGGAATATCGGCATCCCACTCCACCATCGTCGCAGCCTGCGGAGCTCGACGAATCGCTTCGGCGAAAAGTGCCCAAACCTCGTCTCGTACCGGCTGATCGTGAGTATCGATCACCAGATCACCACGATCGGTGTGTCCCGCTAGGTGCATCTGCACCACTTTGTCCCAAGGGATTCCTTTTAGGTAACTGTCAGCCGCAAAGCTGTGATTCCGAGAACTGACATAGACGTTGTTCACATCAAGGAGTAATGAACAGCCCGCACTCTTTACGACCTCGCTGACGAACTCCCACTCGGTCATCTCACTTTCGGGAAACTCGACGTAGCTTGAAACGTTCTCGATCAGAAGGGGCTTTCGCCAACTCTCCTGGACCTTTTGGATTCTCGCGGCTACGTGGCGAACCACATCGCGCGTGTAAGGCATCGGCAAGAGATCGTGGGAATTTCTACCGTGCACGCCTGTCCAACAAAGATGATCCGAGACCCAAGCCGGTTCAACTAAATCGATGAGCTTTTTTACCGACTGAAGGTAGGAGGCGTCGAGCGGATCGGTGCCGCCGATCGAGAGCGAAACTCCATGCAGAACGACCGGGTACTTTTCTCGCACGGAAAGAAGTCGCTCGAGCGACGGGCCCGGCCCGACACCCGGAAGACCGAGATAATTCTCGGTCAGGGCTTCGAACCATTGAACATCGTGAGACCCCTCAAGCACGTCGCGAAGGTGAACATGGCGTAAGCCAAGCCCAAATCCCAACGACTCATGAAGAGCTGAACGAGTCTCACGAGATTCGGCCACGAATTACTTCTTCTTTTCTTCTTTTTTCTTGTCAGTTTTTTTAGCTTTAGCAGCGTCGTCTTTACCGTGCGCGCCGCAGCCGTTCTTGCCGCCGCAACCGTGCTTTTCAGCCGTTGCGCCTTGGCCTTCTTCTTTTTTCTCTTCGTGGTTGTGCGCGAGAGCCGCTTGACCAACGAGCAAACCAGCGAGAGCAGCGCCAACGAGAGCGTTCTTAGAAAGTTTCATCTTTCCTCCGTGAAAGAATGAGTTTCGGTAGCGAGAATCGCTCCCGGTGCTTTGACTGTAATCGAAAACACCTTGGCTCGAAACTCTTCGCCCACGCACCTCGACCATTTCGCCTTCATGCCCTGACCAACTTGAACACTTGGGCAGGACAGTCGTCGCGCACTCGTCTCAAATTGAAAGACTAGATGTTCGACAGAAAAACCTGAATTACGTATCAGCGGAAATCATAAACCGATTTCTTTTGAGTCACGCCTCCTTAAACCTAACGAGATAGCGGCTCCCCTTTCGTTCGATTCCGGAACATTCGGCATGATGATGTCCTTCCCAACATAAATCTCTGAAAAACCGCAGGACTTACGCCGGATACGACCGATATATCAACTAGTACTATTTATAAGCCGCGAGGATTTTGGATGAAGAAGGCCGTCTCAATCATTTCGAGCGAAGCTGGCAGCTCGATCCTGCTCGTGCTTTGCACGACGATGGTCTTCACCCTTTTAGGCTTTGCGACGCTTAACCATTTGAATAGCCAAACAACTGCTTTTACCCAAACCGAACTTCCTGCGAAAAGGAGCGCATTATCCGTAAAATTGCGCCGCGAGGTTCGCTCTGGCCTGAATCTCTACTCCTCCGTGCGACCCGAATACAAGCCTCGCAATGAAGCTCTGTACGATTGCCTCTTTCAGAATAATTCAGATCCCGCGAAAGACTGCGGCACGAGTGATTGGTCGCCCGTCGAGCTCTGGAATGATGACGGCCAGCAGATCAGCGGGTCTTCCGCTAACGCTCCGGCGCTCTTCGATAAATATGGTGAACCGTGCGCAGGTGCGCACTGCACGTTTCAGGTCTGGACGGAATTCAAAGCCGTTTGTCTGCACGCGGCTTCCCGCTGCAACGTTGCTAAAGGTTTGAAACTCAAAATTCATCTGAAAACAAAGTCGCCAGCCGGCACTACGCAATTGGCCGATCGAGAGTACGATCAATACATTCCGA
Source organism: Bdellovibrionales bacterium (assembly GCA_005808505.1). GTDB lineage: Bacteria > Bdellovibrionota > Bdellovibrionia > Bdellovibrionales > JAMPXM01 > SYLX01. The sequence goes on from SYLX01000093.1 coordinate 12,444, forward strand.
TTTCAGAATGGGGTTACGGCCAGTGGGCGATCCTCGGTTACGATCTTCAAGAAAGACGCCCGACACCGACTCCTCGTCCTAGCCCGACTCCAACGCCTGTGCCTAGTCCCACGGCGACGCCGACACCTACGCCGACTCCGACACCCGCACCAACACCTACGCCGACTCCGCGGCCAACGCCCACCGCGACTCCGCGACCACAAGGGACGCCGGTTGAACAAAATCGTGGACCAGGGGATCCGAACGCAACGCCAAAGCCAACTCCTCGGCCGACGCCGCAACCGACTCCACGTCCGAGCAGTCCAAACTCAGGTCAGACGCCGTCTGGGAATCAGCCGCAAAGCGATCGTGATACGAACACTCCGCCCGAGGGTCATGTAAACAATGAGCAACCAACTCCGGCTCCATCACCGATTCCGACTCCACCGCCCGTTCAGCCGGCCAAATTCCAAAGCTGCAAGGGCGGAAAAGTGTTTATAGGTGGTCAATGCCGAACGCTTTCTTTCTAAAAAGAGGACATCAGCTTTGTTAGTTCGTCGTCGACGACATCACCAAACTCATCTCGAAAAGGGCTTCACGCTGACGGAAGTCCTCGTCGCGCTTTCTTTTATCGGGATGCTCGCTCTCGTCACTTCGACATTCCTCGTACTCGCACAAGAAAACTCTCAAGTTTTAATGCTCGCGGCGACACGCGACGATCTTCAGGCGCGGATTTACCGCGCCCTCATCGACGAGAAGAGCTTACGCGTTTCGCGATCACGGGATCCGCTCTTCGATGCTTGTTTTAAGCAAGGCACGGAGAACGACCGCTGCTCGGCTCAAACTGAACATCCGATTACGATTCGCGACGCAAGCGGTGACGTGCTGGCAGGCCCCGCAACTTCACCCGCATACTTTCGTGCAGATGGCAGCCGGTGCCCAGCACAGTCTCCTTCTTGCATCATCTCGGCGGTTGCTCGGGTTCGCGCACAAGGGCTCCCGCTCTGGTATAACAACCAGCTGCTCGTCAATTCATCGAGTTATCACGAGTTCGTTGAAGTCATCTACGAGATCGAAGTGCAGACCAAAAAGGAAAGCTCGTCGCTCAACTCTTTTCTTCGTGGCTCCTACATCTTCGACACGATGGATTTGGAGTCGATGTGAAAGCGTCAAGACGTCAAACCGATTCCGGCTTCATGATGCTTGAGCAGATCGCGGCGATTATTTTGATCGCGATATCGGCCCTCGCTGCTTCCGCAATGTTCAACTACGGCTGGCAACGGATCAAAAAAGATCGCTCGAAGATGACGGAAGAACGCGTCGTCGAAAGTTTAGTGAATCTTGTTTCTATGCCCGCAAGCATTCGCGCTGCAGGCCGCGCGGAAGTTGAGACCGAACCTTACAACGCCAATCTTCGGATTTGCGTGTTCGGCAACGGCTGGCCTCCTTGCAAAAATCTGAATGGAGGAGCCGGATACTCCGCCTTTCGCGCCTACCTACCGCGGGTTGAAACTCGCGAAACGGCGCCAAACTCTGGGCAGTATGAGTTTAAGACGTCGGGAGCGATCACCGGAACACCTGATAAACCTATTCGGTATAACTCTTTCGGTGCGGCCTGTGACACAAGCGCAGATGAATGCTCGCCCGAACATTATCCCATCGAAGCTAGTACCGAGTTCTTACCTGTTTGCCCAACAAAAGGCGAAGTTGCTTGGCGGTCGGGAACGCACGATCCAACGCTCGATTATCCGGAAGCAATCGAACCGACGAGCAGTTGCGGCTACGCTCGTTTTTTGAAGGTGCGCTTACGAATTAAATCTGACGTTTCACGTTTTGATAAGACCTTCAACGTGACGATTGACGTTGCCCTAGCACGACACGCGCGCCAGTAGGTGCGTGCGAAAAAAGAGGAAGGCTTTGGACCTTCCTCTTTCGTTCGCGTTGGTTGCAAAGACTAACGAGCTCAGCCGCCGAAGAGACGTTTAAAGAATCCAGATACCTTTTGCCCAATGGATGCCGGTGGTGGCGTCTGAGTTTTTCCACCTTGTTGTGGTCCACGGGTGCGACTGTCAGGACGCGAAGGACGACCGTGTTGTCCGTTCTGCCCGCGCGCCTGTTGCTGCTGAGGACGGTCTCCACGTTGTTGTTGATCCCGACCGCCGCGGCGGTTGTCGCGCTCTCTTCCGCGTCTCGGTTGCCCTTGACGATTTTGGCCCTGGCCCTGGC
>SYLX01000094.1 GCA_005808505.1 Bdellovibrionales bacterium
CAATCGAGACAGAAAGGTTGTAACCCGAGACCGCGGGAATTTGTTCTTAGAATTTTTTAATTTGCATTCGCGCTCTCAACGCGAGAATTTGCGCACCACCATGACTGCGGAACAGATGGCGCAAGACACTGCAGTACGAAGAACATCAAGCCAGCTGAGAATCAAAAAGTGCTTCGCCTGGATGTGTGCGGTCGCGCTTATCGCGATCTCAACAAGCTCGAAGGGCCAAGAGGAAACTCCGCTGCGCGCCGAAGATCGTGCAGTTGACGTCACTACTAAAAGCTCTACTTCAGGTACGACATCATCTGCCGAAGTCGCTGCGCCTCGCGCGCAAAGTGCTCCTCGCGCATCGGGCAGTGCGTCCCGTAATCCTGCGCAGAGTGCGGCGACGCCTTCACCGGCCCGTTCTTCTGGCGCGGCGCCTTCTACTGGCGCAGCTGGATCAACGTCGAGGCGGATCGAGAATCTCGATTTCAAAGACGCGCCGATCGCTGATGTCGTGCGGGCTTTCAGTTCGCTCACGGGCAAAAACTTTATCCTCGATCCGGCGGCAAAGGGTTCGATTTCGATCATGGCGCCCTCTTCGGTCAGCCAAGAGGAGGCATACCAAGCCTTTCTCTCGGCTCTTGCCATCAATGGCTACACGGTTGTCCCGAGCGGAAAATTCTTGAAGATCCTGCCGTCGAAAACAGCGGCACGCGATAGCATCAACACGTTCACGCGTGAGGCTCCCGATACCGATCAGATCGTTACGCGATTGGTGAAGCTCAATCACTTACCCGTGAACACGATTACGAAATATCTCCGCACGCTCGTCTCGAAAGACGGCGATATGATCGGCTACGATCCGACGAACTCTTTGATCATCACGGATTATGGCTCGAACATTCGGCGCCTAGATCGCATCATTCGCGAACTCGACAAGCCGGGTTTTGAAGAGCGCATGACGGTGATCCCGATTCGCTACGCCAAAGCCAAAGAGCTTGCGTCGATGATCGAAAAGCTCACCGGGCAAGATCAACAGCGAGGCAGAGGCTTTCCTGGCGGAGGCGGTGCAGGACTCTTTCCGCAAAGAAATCTTCCCGCGAACGACGCTGGAACTTCCGGTAATCTCTCACTCGTTGTTCCCGATGAGCGGACAAACTCGCTCGTCGTCCTAGGTGATGCCGCGGGAATCGCGAAGGTGAAAGTCTTAGTGGAGGAGCTTGATTTCAATCTCGATCCAAGCGAAGGCGGCGGGATCTTCGTTTATAATCTTAAACATAGCGTTGCCGAAAACGTCGAGAAGACTCTCAATAACTTGATTTCGAAAGCCGTTAGCGCACCGGCTACCGTAACCGGGGCTGCTTCGGCAACTCGACCCTTCACCCCGCCGGGGACGGAATCCTTATTCGGTGGCGACGTAAAAGTGACATCGGAGAAAGCGACAAACAGCCTCATCGTGATGGCAAGCCGTCAGGATTACACGATTGTCGAAAATCTTTTAAAGAAGATCGACGTCCCTCGCGACCAAGTTTACGTCGAAGCGATCATCATGGAAATCAACTCGGATAAAACGCGCGATTGGCGAGTGGCCACGGCTTATCTTGATCCGGCGTCGAAAGGTGTAGGTCGGGCAGGATTCGTGTCACCGGGAGCCCTGCAAAGTTTGATCAACCCGGTTGGGGATGCAGGGTTAGTTTTGGGTCTCGGCGCGGGCCAAACATTCGGCATTCAGATCGCAAATCAAGTTTTCCAAATTCCCTCGCTGCTTGGCTTCGTTAATTTCCTTAAGCAACATGCCGATGCGAACATCCTCTCGACTCCGCAAGTTGTAGCGATGGACAACGAAGAAGCGTCAATCGAAGTCGGAGACCAAATCCCCATCGGGATTGAGCGCACCGTTTCGCAACTCGGTCGCGAAACCGAGGCTCCACGGTTTGACAAAGCTTCTATCAAATTGACGATCACGCCGTATATCAGCTCCGATTCGAACGTCGTGCGCATGAAGGTCGATCAAAGCGTTCGCCAGGCTTCCGAAGCTACGGTGCGTGCGGAGAGCCTGCGCGATATCGCAACCGTAATTTCGGATCGCTCGGTGAAGACGAACATCACCGTCAATGATCAGCAAACGATCGTGCTCGGTGGATTAATTCGTTCGGAAGACTCGACCAGTGAAGCGAAGGTTCCCTTCCTTGGTGACGTTCCGATTTTGGGTTGGCTTTTCAAGTCGAGCAAGATGACTAAGAAAAAGGTGAACTTATTGATCTTTCTCACGCCGCGAATCATCCGCAGCTCGGAAGATCAGTCAGCGCTCTTGGGGAGAAAAATCGACGAACGTCGCCGGTGGATCGACTCAAACGACATCATCGCTGAAACTGAAATCGAAGTGCTCGATCGTCTTCGCGCGACACCCGTTCCGATCGCGCCGGCTCCGGCTCCCGCGGCTACGGAAGAGTCGCTTACGATTCAGCCTCAATCGGCACCCACTTCAACGCCGACGCCTGCACCCACGCCCACACCGACAACGGGTGCAGAAATCCTCACCGTGCCGGAGCAAGTGCCTGCCCCGGCAGCAACGGCGACACCGACTCCATAAAGTGATCCAAAATTTCGTCCTTTGCTAGAGCTTAGGGTTGGCACGGAGGTAGACTCAAGAAACGGGGTTTCAACCTTTGCGGAGCCAGACGGCGTGATGAATCGA
>SYLX01000095.1 GCA_005808505.1 Bdellovibrionales bacterium
GTTGGGGCGTGGTTTGTAGTAGACTTTTTGATCAGGGCGAATGGAGTTTCGAGCATTGGCGGGAAAAGGGAAATCACCTCCAAAAGTATCATCGGTCAATTGCCGATTTACGAACTTCTCTACGCGCGATTCTTCAACAGCACCTGCGTACAGCGGCCAAAAACTAGCGATCGGTTGATAGTCGAGAATTTGACGGATGTCACCAGCGGGGGAGCGGCGGATATCGAAGTAAGAGGCGCGCTCTTCGTTCCAGTAAAGATCGTTGAGCACTTTCGTGTAGCGATCCGCGTTCGCTTGAGCTTCGTTAGCGACACGAAGATGCAAATTCCGATTTGCGCGTTCGCGTTCGGCAAAAAGGCGGGCCCAGCGAGCTTGATCTTTGAACATCGAAATCTGCTGGGAGATGAAATCAACAAATCCCGTTTCGTAGGCTTCTGGTTCGCCGAAGTTTCCGAGCTCTCCACGACTCGTATCGGCCCCGGTACCTAGTGAGCTTCCGTTAAATCCAACGATAGCGCCGTCTTTGTTTTTGACGGCACGATTTTCCTCCATCCATTTGGAGTAGCGAGTGATCGAAGACGACACGTCTTTGAGAAGCTGCAGATTCTGCGTTGATGGATCTTGACGATAGAGCGCGTCGGCCACCCAGTTCATCAAGTAGGGGTTCGTGTAAATCAAATTCGTACGAGGAAACTCGCCATCACGGATGCGTTCGGTGAACCAAAGGCTCAGCAAGTTTTCTTTTCTCACTTCACGAGGAATCACGCCGCCATTGCGTTCTTGTACCATCAGCCAAAAGCGGACGGTCGCTTCGGCAAGCGCCGGATGATGAGGGACGGTAGAAAGTGCGACAAGCATATCATCCCAAAAGAAAGCATTTCCGCTAAAGGCTGCATCGACTTTGATGAAAAAGTTCTTTGCATCCGTAGCCAGAACTTCTTTTGTCGTCCGAGCGACGACATCAACCTGAGTGGGCGCTCCTTGAGGAGAGAAACGAGCTAGGACGTCTACTCCGTCTTTAGCTTCGGCGATAAAACGTTTGACGTCGTTGCTAGCATTCGGTGCCAGTACCCAAACAATTTTTTTATATCCCAGGCGAATCGCGTTAGCGGTTAGATCTTCGCTAAGGCCTTGAGCTTGCAAACTCGCAGGGTAGATCAGTTGAAACGTTTCTCCAGGAAATCGCTTCGTGAAACTTTCGGCAAGGAGCACTTGGCTTTCGTAGGTTTCTTTCATGCTGAAGTAGCTGATATCAACGATCCGTTCACCGAGGCGGTGGACGACGTAGTAATCCATTTGTCCGTGTGTGGGTTCGGTCAGCTCAACATTTGACTTTCCCCAAGGGAGATCCCGAATCGTTTCGATACCGTTAACGTAAAGGGAAGCACGCAGCGAAGAGAGATCCGCTTGAAGTGCGTTGCTCTGTTCGTTCCTTTGGGCGATGCGCTGCTGAATGCCGGACCAGTCCACTTTGATTTTTGTCCCGGTTCTTTGAACGACAGGGGAAATCGAGGGATCTTTATCTTGCGGGAGCGGGCTTACCATCGAGTTGGGTGTCGACGCACAGCCAACAATTGATGAAAAGACGAGCCAGAAAGTAGCAAACATCGCAGTTACTTGGTGTTTCATCATGCTGAAAGCGTAAACGAGAGTACGCCAAGAGGAAAGGTGAATGGACTTTGGATTCACCGGTCGCTAAGCTCAACCTATGTTGACGGTCCATCATTTAAATAATTCTCGCTCGCAACGGATCCTCTGGCTTCTTGAAGAGCTTTCGCTTCCTTACGAGATTAAGAAATACCAGCGTGATCCAAAAACTTTACTCGCCCCACCGGAGTTGAAAGCCATTCATCCGTTGGGCAAATCACCTCTTCTTACCGATGATGAGCAAGTGATCGCTGAATCGGGTGTCATCATTGATTACGTGGTCGGTAAGTACGGAGCGGGTCGACTCCGTCCCGCTGATGGAACTCCCGAACGACTTCGCTATAACTACTGGCTCCAATATGCAGAAGGCTCGGCCATGTCGCCGATGCTTTTAAGCTTAATTTTCTCGAAGATTCCGAAAGAGCCTATGCCTTTCTTGGTGAAACCAATAGCCAAGGCGATTAGCGATAAGATCATGGAAATGTTTGTTCAACCGCAGATCAAGCTTCATCTCGATTACATGGAATCGGAGTTGCGAAAGTCTGAGTGGTTTGCGGGGAACGAATTCAGTGCGGCCGACATTCAGATGAGCTTTGTTGTTGAAGCAGCAAATGCTCGTGGAGGACTAGGTCGAGAACGACCACGGCTGCAAGCTTACTTTGAGCGAATCCACGCGCGACCTGCATACCAAAAGGCGCTCGATAAAGGTGGTCCTTTTTCTATGTCGATGTAGCGGAAGCTCCTTCGACGTCTAGGTTCTATCGCGTCGGCTTGCGTCTGGTAGGTTTGGTGAGCCAAACTAAACAGATGAAGGTCAATAAAAACCAAGGTAACTACGAAGTCTTCATCGAAGGTTCTATTGGTGAAGGGTCGCCGCTTTTTCAACTCGACGTTCGCGACGCGGTGTTGATTTCCATCGACATGGAAAAGTTGACCTACATCAATTCCGTTGGCGTTAAGGGTTGGATTCAATGGACTTTGCGGGTTCCGCCGAAATCGAAGTTCAGCCTAAGGCGCGTTCCTCTCGTGATCATAAATCAAGCTTCTATGGTCAGCGGGTTTCTTCCACCGCAAGCCGTGATTGAAAATTTCCAAGCTCCCTTTGTCTGTCCCGATTGTAATACCGAAGCGGTTGTTCCGCTGGCACGCGGAAAAGAGTACGAGTATGCAGCGGGAGGTCAGCCGAAGCGAGTGGATCTTCCGACAATCAACTGTCCTAAGTGCAAAGCCGAGATGGAAGCAGACTTCACAATTGCAAAGGCCCTCGCGTTTCTCGATAAGCCAGTTCCGGCTTAAGCAACACGATCAGTGGCCCACGTTCTCGCCTTTAAAGAAGATCTGATAAAGCATAAAGAAGTTTGCCGACGTAATGATCGCGAAAAGAATCCACGCGGTTACCTTCATTAGGCCTTTCGTGATCAAAGGGCCCATCAATTTAAAGTCGGTTGCGAAGAGGATGAGCGGTCCCACAGCAAAGGGAAGCTGCATGCTCAAAATCACCTGACTTAAAACGAGCAAGTCTCCCGTCGAACTATCTCCGAGAATCGACACGCCGACGTAAGCAGGGATGAGCGCTAATCCTCGCGTGATGACTCTTCGTTGCCAGCACGGAATTTTTAAGTTGAGGAATCCTTCAAGCAAGATTTGGCCCGCGATCGTACCGGTGAACGTTGAGCTTTGACCCGCCGCCAGAAGAGCGATTCCAAAAAGGAGTGGCGCGAGCGTTGAGCCAACGATCGGGGCAAGCAAGTTGTAAGCGTCGTCGATTTCGGTGACGGCATGGTGGCCGGTTTGGTGAAAAGCAGTTGCCGCCAAAATTAAAATTGCGGCGTTCACAAAGAAAGCGAGAAAGAGCGAGATGCTTGTATCCCAAGTGAAGAGGCGGATGGCTTGGCGCTTACCTTCCGTTGTGGGTTCCACGCGACGAGTCTGCACGATCGACGAGTGGAGATATAGATTATGTGGCATGACGGTTGCGCCCAGGATTCCGATCGCGATGTACCAAGCTTCAGGCGAGGAAAGTTTTGAAGGCGCCGGAACAAATCCTTTCGCGACTTCGCCCCAAACGGGTGCCGCTAACCAAAGCTCCACAAAGTAGCAGATCCCGATCGTGGAGATGAGACCCAAGATAATAGCTTCGACTTGCCGAAAGCCTTTTCCCTTCAACCCGAGGATGATGAAAGTATCGAGCGCCGTGATCAGGATGCCGGTTTTAAGGGAGACCCCAGTTAGAAGTTTGAGCGCTAAAGCGCTTCCCAACACTTCGGCTACATCAGTCGCGATGATCGCAAGCTCCGCAAAGATCCACAGAACAAAAGCCACCGGCTTTGGAAAACGATCTCGCGCAAGCCGGGCTAGATCTTTTCCTGTCACGATTCCGACTCGCATGCTGAGTAGCTGCAAAACGATTGCGGCGAGACTTGAGAACAAAATGACGAAGAGAAGATTATATCCGTATCGCGAGCCCGCTTCGATGTCGGTCGCCCAGTTGCCAGGATCCATATAGCCAACGGAGACTAAAAGGCCCGGCCCGGCAAAGATGGCGATCTTTTTCCAGATGGAAGCTCCAGGTGGAACATGGATGGAGCCCTGCACTTCAGAAGGACAAAACGGAGCAGTCGCAATTTTAGGAAGCCACGGAATTTTCAGCACGTCTCAGCATTATCACTGTAGTCAATGAGTTGAAATCAATCTCTTGCGTGAATTTTTGCGACGCTCTTCTCGCGGGAGGCGCGGCTGCCCGGGCGCAGATAGATATTGCAGGCTTGCTTCCAGCAGGGATTTGCTCCCGCGAGACAAGATGCAACAAGGGCGCAAAGCTATTCGATAAACTCAATATTCAAGGGGCGCAATTTAACAGAAGGGTGATGTATTCAAGCCACCCCTCATGTTTTCTGATCTTGTCTATGGGGAATGAGTGGGGAGTCGCCCTCATCTTCTTGGAAATTCACTCTCGGGATTCTTAAGGAGGAGACTAATGCTAGCGATGTCGTACCGCGGTCCTTACCGCATTCGCACTGTCAATAAACCTGAGCCAGAAATTGAACATCCAAACGACGCCATCATCCGCGTCACGCGCGCCGCGATTTGTGGATCTGACCTTCACCTTTATCACGGCCTCGTCCCCGACACGCGAGTGGGACACACCTTTGGTCACGAGTTCACCGGGATCGTCGAAGAAGTCGGATCCTCAGTTCAAAATTTAAAGCCGGGCGATCATGTTCTCGTGCCATTCAATATTTTCTGCGGCACGTGCTTCTTCTGTCAGAAAGAACTCTTCGGCAATTGTCACGATACGAATTCCTACGCGAGTGCCGTCGGCTCTATCTACGGTTACTCACACACCGCTGGCGGTTACGACGGAGGACAAGCGGAATACGTGCGAGTTCCCTTCGCCGATGTTGGACCCGTCAAAATTCCCGAGAACATGGCTGAAGAAGACGCGCTTCTTTGTACGGATGCTTTCCCTACAGGGTACCAAGCCGCGGAAATGGGTGAGATCAAGCAAGGCGATACCGTTGTCGTCTTCGGCGCTGGTCCCGTTGGTATCTTCGCCGCGAAGTCGGCTTGGCTCTTTGGCGCCGGCCGAGTGATCGTGATCGATCACGTTCAGTATCGACTTGATTTCGTGAAGCAGTACGCACAATGCGAAACCATCAACTTCCTCGATATCGATGATCCGGTCGTGCATTTGAAAAAAATCACTGACTACATCGGCCCAGACGTCTGCATCGACGCCGTTGGTGCGGAGGCATCTGGAAGTGCACTGCAACGGTTGACCGGCGTGAAGTTGAAGCTACAAGCTGGCTCGGCCACCGCTCTCATGTGGGCGATTAACTCTGTTCGAAAGGGCGGAGTCGTTTCAATCGTCGGAGTTTACGGACCCACATTCAACCTTGTTCCGATTGGGAATGCAGTTAACAAAGGTCTGACGTTGCGCATGAACCAAACGAGCGTGAAGCGCAATTTGCCGCGTCTCTTCGAGCACATCCAAGCCGGCCGTGTTGATCCAAAGGCCATCATCACTCACCGAATTCCGCTTGAGGAAGTCGCAGAAGGTTATCACATGTTTGCGAGCAAACTCGATAACTGTATCAAGGCCGTCTGCATTCCGCCCAAGGGTTGGCACTGAGTAAAGGAGCAAAACGATGGAGACGACAATGAATCTCGAATCGAAAATCGTGGGTTGGGGTGCCGATCTCGATCCAAAAAACCGTCCAGGAGTGCCGCGCGAGAAGGAACCGCATCTTGCCGCCGGCGTCCACTGGTCGGAGCCAGAGCTTCAAGTTCCTAAATCAAAAGTTTATAAGTCGATTGAACGGCCCCGCTTATCAGCGGCAATCGGAACCAGCTGCCCTCCGCGGGGCTTGAGTGGGAAAATGCGCGACTTCGCGTATCGTTACGGTGAAGGCCGCAATGCCCACTGGCTCACGCTCCTTGCAGCGGACCGCGTGGACATGATCGAAGGCATTCTTGAAGATCTCGCGCACGGACATATTCCGAACATCTACAAAGAGATGGGTTTGAGCGCTGAGTGGAAGTACAACCGCGCAAACTTCGTTAAGAAGATCGCGATCGTTGGAGTTGGCGCGATCGCGCTTTCGGCATTCTTTTACTCACGTCGGAATCGCAGTTTGCGCGCTTAAAGCTAAAAAGAGGCCTCGTCTCGCTGACCTCACTAAGAAGGGTCACGGGGCGAGGACTTCTTCAATCGAGCGACACCGGGCGATCATCGCTCGATTTTTTTTCGGGGTTCTCCATAAGCTTTTCTGGAGAGATTGGATCTTTGGCCGTCGCGGTTTCGGGAGAATCCTCATCTTGATCGAGCGAAGCGTCGGAGAAACCCAACCGACCAATGAGCGGTAATTTAATGGCGGGTCGAAGTACATCGACGCCGAACGAAAGTCCCAAAACGTTCATTTCTACACCTTCACCTAGACCTACCGTCATTCCTAGAAGACCGAAAAGAGAGAATTGCACTCCAGTTTTTGATTCCGAAAGTCCGACGAGATCTCCTTTACCCATCCAGTCTTTGCCAATTGCGGTCGGCGGCAATTCAACGCCGATCTCCGGCGTGTTCCGAATGATATGCGAAACAAACGTATTGCTGTTGGGACCTGGCCAAGCTCGATAAGCCCCTTGGTACGGATAAGACAATGCAGCCGCATGAATCTTCGGGATCGCGGATTCAGCTTTCTTCCCGCGTAAATCATAAATGAGTTCGGGCAGGTGGCCGAACCACTTGCGATCGGGAAGATCCGTTTCAATGGAAACGACGTCTTGACCGCGGCGTAAACGCCAGCCGATGACCTGATAGACTCGATAAAACTTTGCGTCTTTTTCTTTCGTCGCGATCCAACTATGGACGGCGAAATACTTCCGCCAACGAACGGTGCGTGCGGCAAGCACTTGCACGACCGCGCGCGATTCTTTTTCAGGAAGAGGGGAAATCGCCGCACTCGTGCGGCCTGCCGGAGTCCAATCTTGCGCAGTCGCGTTGGAGGTCGAGATAACAGACGCAACAGCCGAAGTCGCGACGAAGAGCTTTCTTAGTTTTGTCATGATCGCAGAGGCTAACATAGGCTTTAGTTAAAACGCGATCTCAAATCCCCCGATTAGACCTTGCCAACGGGAGAAGGTATCGGTCGAATGAAACTCGGTATCGACAGGGAGGTGTTATGAAGTTGAAATCGATCAGAGGGTTTGTTTTTTTAGTCGCTGGTTTCGTTTCGCACTCAACCTTTGCTGCTCCTGCGGCGGCTCCTGCTACTGTTCGTGTTCTTACGGATCGAACAGAGTCCCACCTGAAACCGATTTTTGAAGCTTACAAAAAAGCGAAAGGCGTGAAGATCAACGTCGTCTTTATCGACCAAGGTCTACTGAATCGCCTCGAAAGCCGACCTGATGAAGCTGACGTCGTCATCACGAAAGACGCCGAGCTTCTTGAGCTCGCAAAACAGAAGGGACTCCTTCAGCCATTCAAGTCGGAGAAGATCACTTCATCGATTGGCGAATCGTTCCGCGATAAGGACTCAAATTACTTCGTTGATGCTTACCGCGTGCGTTCAATCATTACGTCGAAAGCCCGCGTGAAACCTGGCGATGTAAACAATTACGAAGATCTGGTGCTGCCGAAATATAAGGGCAAGGTTTGTATTCGCTCTGGCTTCCATGACTATAACGTAGCTCTTTTCTCTATGATGATGGCTGCCAATGGTGCGGAGAAAACAAAATCTTTCATCAAGGGGCTTCACGCCAACCTCGCGCAAGACCCGAAAGGTGGAGATCGCGATCAAGCTAAAGCCATTATGGAAGGTAAATGCGACATCGCGATTATGAACTCTTACTACTATCCGATCATGATGGGGAATCCGGACCAAAAAGCTTGGGCCGAAGCCGTTAACCTCGTTCTTCCCAACCAAAAAGAAAAAGGTGCCTTCATCATGCGAAGCGCTTTGGGTCTTACCA
>SYLX01000096.1 GCA_005808505.1 Bdellovibrionales bacterium
GACGTTAGCTGCATCCGCTTCTTCTTTTGCTTTCAGAAGCTCCGCCGCCGTGTTCTTGAGTTCCGTAATATCCTGAGCGCTTGCAACCAAATATCCAGGCACCCCGTTGTCATGCTTGATCAGCGTCGTTGTTACCAAGCCCCAAACGACTGACCCGTCTTTGCGCAAGTAGCGCTTCTCGATCGAATACGACGGAATTTCACCACGCACGAGCTGGTCAATGAGCTTCGTCTCGCTCTCGAGATCTTCCGGATGCGCAACGCCGCTACTGTGATGTCCCACCAGCTCAGGCTCACTTCGCCCGAGCATTTCGCAGAACTTATGATTCAAGCGAATCCAACGGCCTTCAAGCGTCAAGTGCGATATGCCGACTTGCGCGCTCTCAAACGTTGAACGGAATTGTTCTTCCGTCTCGCGGAGTTTCAATTTTTGACGATGAAGCTCCAAGAACACGCGCAGCTTACTCTGAAGAATGCGCGGCTCAACGGGCTTGAAGATGAAATCAACCGCGCCCGCCTCGTAGCCTTTGAACACTCGCTCGCGATCCGAAGCTCCAGCCGTAACAAAGATTATCGGGATCGCGCGTGTGCGTTCGCTTCCGCGCATGAGTTCCGCCAACTCAAAGCCATCCATCCCCGGCATCTGAACGTCGATGAGCGCGAGTGCAAACTCGTGATCAAGCATCAGCTCAAGGGCATCAACCCCGCTGCGCGCGGAATGCAAATCGACCGCTTCATGCTGCAACAAAGCACGCATGGCGATCAGATTTTCTTCCAGATCATCGACGAGAAGGCACTTAATGCGCGATTCCAACTCGCGTTCCTTTCAGACTTAATAGGAGGACTAACTATTTAACAAGACTACCTAAAAAACGCTATTCAGAAACTCCGCGATGGCCTCTGGGGCTAACATGCCTGTAGGCTTTACGCGCTCTAATGCCGCCTGGGGCATTTCTGGAAAAAGGGCCGTTAACGGATCCTGAACAAAGACGCGCCCACCCCGCTTTAAAATTGTCGCCAGCCCTTCGGCGCCATCGGAGTTCGCACCCGAGAGCAAGATTGCCACCACGTTCGCACCAAAAGCGTAAGCGGCACTCTCAAAAAGAAGATCGATCGAAGGACGCGAATAATTCACCGGCTCTTCCGTACTTAGCGAAAACGAACCATTTGATTCGAGGCTAAGATGATAATCCGGGGGCCCGAAATAGATCGTTCCATTCTCCGCTTTTTCGGTCGACTCAGCTTCTTTCGTCTTCAACCCGCAACGGGTGGAGAAAATTTCCGCTAGGAGACTCGGACGTCCCGGCATCACGTGGAGAACGCAGACAATCGGATAAGCAAACGATGGATTGATGCTAGACATGATTCGCATCAAGGCGTCGATTGCTCCTGCGGATCCTCCGATGACAACCACTTTGCGCACGATCTCGGCCCTACAACTTCTGGAACAAGCGCTCACGCTCGTTCACGGTTGAAAACTCGGGAGCCGCGTCGAGAAAACGAAGAGTCTCTTTAGACCCTAATCCTAAAAACCCACCGCGCACGAGCGAGTCGCGGAACAAGTTCACCGCGCGGTTTTGCAGAGGGCGATCAAAGTAAATCAAAACGTTGCGACAAGAGACGAGATGAGTCTCCGCGAAAACTTCATCCGTCGATAGACTATGATCGGAGAACACGACGTTTCGAATCAATGTCGGGTCCATCTGCGCCGCCTCGTACGCGGCCGTGAAGTATTCCGAGAACGAGTTCTTACCGCCCGCCAACCGATAGTTCTCCGTTCCTTTGCGGATGATTTCCGTCGAATAGATTCCGCGTTTAGCGATCTCTAGACGATGAACGTTGATGTCAGTCGCGTACACGATCGACTTTTCAAGCAAGCCTTCTTCTCGGAGAAGGATGGCCAAAGAATAAACTTCTTCGCCCGTGCTGCAGCCTGCGATCCAGATCTTCAACGAAGGGAACGTCTTCAAATAGGGCATCACGTTCTCGCGCAGCTCGCGAAAATATTCTGGATCGCGGAACATCTCGGTTGTTCCGACGGTCAAGTAATCGAGAAGATGACTCAAGAAACTCGCATCGTGCAGAAGCCTAGCCTGCAGATGCGAGATCGTCTGCACGTTGAAACGCGAAGTCGCGTTCTCGAGTCGGCGGCGAAGAGACGAGCGCGAGTACTGACGGAAGTCATACCTAAATTTCTTAAGCAGGACTTCGATCAGCATCTCGATTTCTAAATCGACGTTGTCGATCTCGGACACGTCACACGCTCCTGCGTGCCGGCATCCAGATTCGGATGAGCGACATCAACTTGTCGATCTGAATTGGTTTCGCGAGATAATCGCTAGCACCCGCTGCGATACACTTCTCTTGATCGTCGCGCATCGCTTTCGCGGTCACCGCGATGATCGGAAGTTTTTCAAACTTCTTCTGCGCGCGAATCCGCTTCATCGCCTCGTAGCCGTCCATTTCCGGCATCATGATGTCCATCAAGACGAGATCGACTTGCGAAAGCTTTTCAAGCTTGTCGAGCGCTTCGACACCGTTGCGCGCGACTTCGACCTTCGCTCCGCGAGGTTCGAGAACTCCCGTCAGCGCGAAGATGTTTCTTACATCATCATCGACCACCAGGATTGTGCGACCGTCGAGCCCTTTTTCGCGATTGCGCAAATCATGCAGCATCTTCTGCCGTTCCGGTGGAAGCTCAGCTTCAACGCGGTGGAGGAAGAGGGTGACCTCACTCAACAAACGCTCCGGCGAACGAGCCCCTTTGATAATGATGCTCTCGGAGAAACGACGAAGTCGTTCTTCATCGGTCCGCGAGAGATCTTTTCCAGTGTAGACGATGACCGGAGGATAAGAATAAGGCGAGTCGGCATCCGCAAGCTTCTCAAGAAGCTCAAAGCCGCCTAAATCCGGAAGAGTGAGATCTAAGATCATACAGTCGAACGTCTCTTGCGAGAGTCGCTCAAAAACTTCGCTCGCTGAGGTCACCGCCGTAACTTCGACTCCAGGATCAGCCACGAGCGCGATCAGCGCTTCTTGCTGCGTTTTATCGTCTTCGACGATCAGAAGTCGCTTCATCTTTCGACTGATGCGAGTTTGCATCTGTTCAAATGCGCGCACGAGTTGATCACGCTTCACCGGCTTCAGCATGTAACCAACCGCACCCATCCGGTAAGCCGCTTTAGCGAAATCTTCACCAGAGATGACATGAACAGGGATGTGCCGAGTTGAAGGGTCTCCCTTTAATTGATCGAGCACCGCAAGCCCCGAATGATCGGGAAGGCGAATATCCAAGACGATCGCTTGAGGCTTGTACTGTCTTGCGAGTTCGACCCCCTCACCGGCCGTTGAGGCGACGAGTGCTTCGAATTTCATTTCGTGCGCAAGATCAAAGAGGCTTTTCGCAAAAGTCTCGTCGTCTTCAACGATCAACATCACCCGAGAAACGTCGGTAATCGCCGCGCGGTCGTCGGCAAACTGAAACTTAGGTCCACCCGCGTTCAAAACTTTTGATTTCGACTTTACGGGTGCTGGCTCAACATAAGGAACAGCCTGCGGCTCGAGAACAGAGGTTTCCCGCGCTCCGCTCGAGCTGACATCAGCTTTCGTTGAAGCTGTCTCCGTTTTCTCGACATAGACAATCGGAACTTGGAGAACAAACTCGCTCCCTTTACCGAAGTCGCTATGAACTTCGATCGTTCCACCGAGAAGCTTAGAAAGCTCACGAGAAATCGAAAGCCCCAGACCTGTTCCGCCGAACTTGCGGTTCGTTGTTCCGTCGGCTTGGCGGAATGCTTCAAAGATCACTTCCTGCTGCTCGGGCGCAATACCGATGCCGGTGTCTTTGACTCCGAAGCGGATCTGATCGCCCTTCAAACCAACACGAAGTTCGACGCTCCCTTTTTCGGTGAACTTGATGGCGTTCGAAAGCATGTTCTTCAAAATCTGTTCAAGGCGCATGCGATCGGACGTCATCTGATCGGGAGCATCGTCTTCAACTTCGATCGAGAACTTCAAACCCTTCTTATCGGCAAGCGGTTCGAATGTGCGTTGGAGGCCATCGTACAAGCGACGAAGACCGAAAGGCTCAGGGCGCACGTCAAGCTTACCGGCTTCGACTTTCGACAAATCAAGAACGTCGTTGATGAGATCAAGAAGATCGTTACCCGAAGAATAAATCGTTTCAGCAAACTGAACTTGCTCGCGGCTCAAATTTCCATCGCGGTTGTCAGCAAGTAAACGCGCAAGGATCAGAGAGCTGTTCAGCGGCGTTCTGAGTTCATGCGACATGTTCGCGAGGAACTCAGACTTGTACTGGCTTGAGCGTTGGAGCTCATCGGCGTTCCGGCGAAGCGCGGCTTGCGCGTCGAGGAGGTCTTGGTTGCGCTGATCGAGCGCTTCTTTTTGACGCTCGAGCATCTTGGTTTGTTCTTCGAGCTGCTGGTTGTTCTGCTCAAGCTCGGCTTGCTGATTTTCCAGACGCATTTGCGCTTCTTTTAGCGCGTTCATCTGCTGCTCAAGCTCTTCATTCGTTACGCGAAGCTCTTCTTGCTGCGCCTGTAGCTCCTCGGCTTGGCGCTGCGATTCTTCCAAAAGTTCGCGCAAACGAGCGCGATGCTGGGCGGAACGAATGCCGATTCCCAAGGTTTCAGATGCTTCTTCGAGAAGCTCAAGGACAGCTGAGGAAGGCTTATGTAAAAATCCAAGCTCAGCAACGCCTTTTACGGAACCGTCGGCCGTGAGCGGAACGATCGCTACGGTCGAAGGTAATGCGGAGACGGTTCCCGTTTGTAGTTTCATCTCGGGAGCCGATAAACCCTCGACGATCATCGTCTTCTTTTCCGCAGCGACTTGGCCGATCAATCCTTCGCCAAAACGAACTTCTTCAGCAGCCCCCGCTCCGGGAATAAACGCATAACCGCCGCTTCGCTTGAGCAAGCCCGTACCGGTTGCGACTTCGTACGCGACGCCAACTTTGGCTTCCGTGTATTCCGCCAGAAACGAGAGAGCTTGATCACTTAACTTTTCGACATTGAGTTCACCACGGATCGATTCAGCTACTCGATTCAGTCCGCGGCGGATCCAAGTTTCTTTCTCGTTCGCGAGACGCGCGATGACTGCTTGTTTCACCAAGAACGCGACGAAGAAGAGCGTGATGGTAGCGTACGTGCGGTTCAGCATCCCGGTGAACGTCGCAATTTCCGAAGGCGGCGACAAAAGGAAGCCAACAACGGAAGCAACCGTGGCAACGAGTGCGATGTAGTACGAAAGATTTGCTTTATTGCCACGGACTGCGAGCGCAACGGGCAAGAAGTAGAAAATGTATTCAGCTCGTCCGATCGGGGTTGCGATATCGATCCCGAGCACGAGGAGGATCAGAGCTCCAGCGGTAGCATAGAGCCAGGCGTCTGACTTAAAGCGCAACATGAGCGTTCCCTTCTTATGGAGACGCTCTGATATCTTTAGATGGCCGAATCGGAAAGGGGATATTGAATTCTTTGTCGGAAATTCACGAGCTTACGCTAGGCGAATTGACCTGGCCGCCGTTCTCCTTGAGAACCGCAATTCACATCATCAACAGAGGTATCCACAGCCCTATGGCCACATCTTCTTCTCAGCTCGAAAATACGCGCGAGATCGTCCGCGGCGGCATCTATCGCCACTACAAAGGCAAAACTTACCGTGTCTTCGAAGTCGTTCGGCACAGCGAAACGCTCGAAGAGATGGTGTACTACGAATGCCTCTATGAAAATGATCTAGGACGCCTCTGGGTTCGCCCAATGCAAATGTTTCTCGGAGAAATCGAGATCGATGGGCGAAAGGTCGAACGTTTTGCTCTCATCGAGCGTCCTACGTAAAAAAGGCGCGAAAGCCTTAAGCCTTCGCGCCTCCACAAACAACAACACACCCCAGGATCAACTCCAGAAATAACTCCTGGAACACCCCTGGAACGCCTAGGACAAACAAACAGTCTTAGAGCTGACCTTCTGCTTCGGCCTCAACTTCGACTTCTTTTTCGACTTTGCCGTTCTTTTTGATCTTCGTCTTTTCAACTACGTCGACTTGATGGTTCTCGCCGTTGCGAGTTTTCATCTTCTTCGCGTACTTGTTCGTCACGGTCTGTGTGCCCGTGATCGGGTTTTTGAATGTGTCTGTCGTTTGCGACTCTTTTGCTTCGTTGTCAGCGGCCATAGCCATCGAGCCAACAAACAAAGCACCAAGTGCGAGCGTCATTACACGTTTCATCTGAATCCTCCTTGTCCCAATTCTTGGGACGATCGACGACAGCGACTTGCCCGAACCGCTCAGGCTCATCGCCCTGACTCCGAGTAAGCTGAGCAATACCGGCGCCAATGAAAAACGAGGCATAAACTCTCAGAGGCGGACAAGTTCTTGTGAATCACGTTCCAGACTTCCACGCACGGGACGTGGAGAATGTCCGCGTTCCCGGACACACCTGACGTCAGATCAAAATAAATGGCATTTGAACGTGCCGAGCGTCCGGCATCAGTGTTGCTCTATAGGTTCGACATCAGCGGTTGAGACATCGCACCAGGACGGCGCGATCAACTCTGAGAGTCAAGTGGTGGACCACGGAAGTGACTGACCACTCGATCCATTCAATTGCCTACTTTGGCCCTCGGGAAATCGGGACTTTCCCAAGAGGCCTTTCCACTCCAAAGAGTCCCCGCCAAATCCCCGGATGCCTCGAAGTAACCCTTCGAGGCATTGTCATTTCTGGGCCTAACACATTGCGTTCATAGCGAGCACACCCTGTGAGTTGAGTTTCTCCTTCGGCTACGCAATACTTTGATTTCGTTAAAGGAACCCATGGACATACGTGCCGACAGCTCACTTCGCGCCGTTTTAGCGGCGATTCTCGGAAACTTCGTTGTAACCTGCGGAAAATTCACCGGTTGGGCCATCAGCTTCAGCCCATCGATGCTGGCAGAAGCCGTCCACTCGTTAGCGGATACACTTAACCAAGTTCTGCTCTATGTCGGAATTCGCCACGGGGCCGGAAAACCCACCGCAGCTTATCCCTTTGGTAAGGGCCGGGCTCGCTACATTTGGAACCTCGTCTCCGCGATGGGGATTTTCTTTGTCGGCTTTGGTTTCACGACTTATCACGGGGTCTCTAAACTTCTCGAGACTTCCGTAACGGACCCGGTGAACGAGAGCTGGATTCCGATGGTGATCTTGGCGCTCTCGTTCGTCATCGAGAGCTACACGCTTTACGTCGCCGTGGGTTCCGTGAACCAAGCCCGCGGTGAGAAATCATTCTGGGAATTCATTCGTCTAGGAGATGACCCAACGGGCGTCGCCGTTTTACTGGAAGATGCAATCGCCGTCATCGGCGTTACGACCGCCTTCATCGGCCTCTGGATTTCAAAACAAACGGGAAGCCCACTCCCCGACGCGATCTGCTCCATCATTATCGGATGTCTACTCGGAGTCATGGCCGTCATGCTCGCGATCGCCAATGGCCGGATCCTGATGGGCGTCTCGGCGGGCGTTGATGAAGAGACCGAGATCCGCGAATTTCTAGAAGCGTACCCAACCGTTGAGCGCGTCGTAAGTTTGAAGACTGCCGTCATGGCTCCGGGCTCGATGCGTCTCGCTCTCGAAATCGAATTTCATGGTGGCATCTTGATCAATCGGCAGCAGATCGAACGCGATGCCGAACGCATTCGCGATGGAGAAGATCCCACCTACATTCTTTTTGAAACAGCCGAACGGATGGTTCGAACGGTGGGACGCGAGATCAACCGCCTCGAAAGCGACTTGATCAAACAATTTCCGCAGATCCAAGTGATTGACCTCGAAGTGAACTGAGCCTTTGATTCCAGTTTCCGATTCGTCCTTAGCTTTATTATTCGCAGTCGGCGCGACGTGCAGCTTCGCAACGTCGAGCCTTGTCTATGCGGAGTATTCAAAGCGAGTTTCCGTTTTGTGGATGAACTGCTTCAAAGCGGTTGTCGCCTTCATCGCGCTCGCAATCACGATTCCGATCTTCAGTGGCTGGCACACTCCTTCACCTGCTTCTGTCCTCTCCTTCATGTTGAGCGGATTTTTGGGACTCAATATTGGAGACTTGTTTCTGCTTGAGGCCTTTACGAGGTTGGGAGCCGCCAGAACATTGATCCTATTCGGATTTCAGCCCCTCTTCATGGGTGTCGGAGCGTATTTACTTTTTGGCCAGCCGCTCGATGCTTGGCGGTTCGTCGCCGTGATTTCATGGTGCTTTGCCTTTTTACTTTCAGCCTCGAGAGATACCGTTCCGAGAAGAACTGGGAACTCACGGGATTATTTTTTGCGCTCGCCGGGGTTTGTTTAGACTCCTGCGGCGTCCTCCTGACTCGTGCGGCGTTCAACGACAGTCCCCAAATCGCCGCGATGGAGGGACACTTCTACCGTTGTCTCGGCGCCCTCTTGGGATTCGCCATCATCTCGCGTTTTCGACCGTTCGCTTTTGCCGGCGTGCTTGAAGCCATGAGCCGTCGGGGTCGTCTTCTCGTCATCGCCGCCAGCCTAGGTGGGACGTATCTCTCGCTACTCCTGTACCTCTCAGCCGTAAAGATCGGGCATCTTGCGAGCATTTCGGCGATTGCGATCACGGGACCGATGTTCGCAACTCTCCTTGAGAGTGTTGTCCATCGCAAAGCGCCAAGTGCCTATCTCTACGTGGCGTTTTTATTTTTCGCGATCGGCTTCTACATCTTGGTTCTCGCGTCTTGACTCACGCGCCGTTCGGGCGCACTCCTTTTTAACTGAGGCGGAGCTCACGTTTTGACTGAGGCTCAACTCACGTTGATAGGAGATGAAGATGGAAACCATCGCCCCCGCAACTCCTTTAGAACCACGATCCCCTTCTGATTTCAGTGGCCCCGCTTGGAATACGTCTTCCGAATATCCGTCGATCCGCTCGAATGAGTTTCATCACGACTTCCACGATGCTGAGCATTTGCTCTCGCGAATCGACGAGACGAATCTCGTTTTGAAACCTTTGGCAGAGAGAGTTCTCAGTCAGCAGACTCTCACGTCGATTGAACACGAAACTCTTCTTCAACAACTTATTGCTCTTTCCGAGTTTCGCGAACAGGCGTGGACGCTGATCCTCAACATGACGACTTATGTTTCGTGCGAACGCGCTGTTGACGGAAAGAATGACGAAGCGACCAAAGCCTACTCTCGCTTGCGCGATCTGCAGACGCGATTGGACGCTGCCAGCAAACCGTCATCACTTTTTCTGAGCCTTGCGCCGCAAGAAATCATCGATGCTTATTTGAAGCACCCACACACAGCGCCCGAAGCTTTCCGCATCCGTCGCGCCCGCGAAGTCGCGGATACGGCGTTATCCGAAGCCGAAGAAACTCTTCTGACGACGATGCGCCAACATGGATTGCATGCTTGGAGCGAACTTTACGATCAGATCTCTTCAAATCTTCGGTGCTACATGCACTCGATTTCCGGTTCGTCAGACTCGATTGGCCTTGCGCAAGCCGTAGGACTTTTGCGGAACGATTCGGAATTCACGCGCAAGCAAGCCTGGCACGCGATTCAAACGGCGTGGAAGTCGCAAGAAACCACTTGTGCAGCGATCTTAAACAACTTAAGCGGTTGGCGTTTGGATGAATACAAACGTCGCTCGGTAAAACGTGCGATCCACTATCTTGATTTTCCGATTCATTACTCCGGCCTGAAAAGAGAAACGCTCGATGCGATGTTCTCGGCCGTTGAAGGCGCGCGTCCTCTTGGTCAGCGCGCGATGAAAGCACTCGCAAAGGGTCTCGGCAAAGACGTCATGGATCCATGGGATATTCTGGCTTCGGCTCCTACGCAGGCAGGAGCCGAATCACTTCGCCCGTGGAAAGAAGGCGTCAATCTTATTCGCGATGCCTTCGGCGCCGTGGACTCAAGCTTTGCCGACTTCGTCGACACGATGGAAAAGAATCGCTGGATCGAAGGCCGCGTGCTTCCAGCGAAGCGTCAGGGTGCGTACTGCACGCGTTTTGTGAAGTCGCGAACTCCTCGCGTTTTCCAAACCTACTTGGGCTCGGTTTCGGATATTCGCACGCTCGCCCACGAGCTTGGTCACGCTTACCACGCGTGGGTCATGCGCGATTTGCCGATGGTTCGTCACCACTACCCGATGACTCTCGCGGAAAGTGCGAGCATCTTCGGCGAGACGGCTTTTGCGGATCACATGAGCGCTTCGGGAAAACGTGAAGAACTTTTCGAGATCGCGTGGCAGGATGCGCAGACGGCTGCAACTTACCTCCTCAACATCCCGGCTAGGTTTGATTTTGAGCGCTCACTTTATGAGAGACGATCGCAAGGGCAACTCTCGCCCACCGAGCTTGGCGATATGACTGAGCAAGCTTGGAAGAAGTGGTACGGCGATACGCTCACGCACATGGAACGCCAATTCTGGATGACGAAGCTTCACTTCTCGATGTCGTGGATGAGCTTCTACAACTTCCCTTACACCTTTGGTTCACTCTTCAGCTTGAGCATCTACGCCCGCCGGAACGAGATGGGTGCGGACTTCCTCCCCATGTACGGAGAGCTTCTGCGAGATACGGGTCACATGACTTGCGAGGAGCTTGCGCAAAAACATCTTGGCGAAGACATCTCTAAGCCCGAGTTCTGGCAGAAGAGCCTGAAGATCATCGAAGGGCAAGTCGCCCGCTTCGAGAAGCTTGTTTGAGTCCACTGCGGAACTTGTTAGCCTATAAGCCTACAAGTTCCCGAACTTGATAAGCCTACAAGTTCCCGAACTTGGGGCCGGCACGGGTTGCTTCCCTTGAAGCGCCACGCTATTCTTTGCGGCACTTATGTCCCGATATCTTTTCATCCGTATGGATCGCATTGGCGATCTCGTGCTGACCTTGCCGGTCGATCAGGCGTTTCCCGACGCTCAAGTGGATTGGTGGATCCCGAAGGGACTCAGCTTTGTCACCGATCACGCATCTCCTAAACGACAGGCGCGCGAGCAAGGCCGCGAAGTTAGTTTTCAACAGTTCCGCGAACTCCTCGCGTTGGTGCGTGCGAGAAGATACGAGGCAGCCGTTATCTTTCAAGCCCCCTGGTGGGTGAGTTGTCTTTTGTGGCTCGCGCGCATCCCGATTCGCGTGGGCGTAAAATCAAAATGGCATTCATTTCTATTCCTCAATCGAGCCGTCCGCCAAAAGCGCAGTCGATCTGAAGCCAGCGAACTTGAATACAATTTTCGCCTCGCGGAAGCAGGCCTGAAGAAAGATCTCGCCCGGCACTCGCTCCAGCTGGCCCCTAGCTCGCGCGACACTTTAAATAAATTTGGTTTGGATCAATATTTCGTCGTACATCCCGGCATGGGTGGCTCGGCACTCAACTGGCCCACTCATCATTACGAATCTTTGATTCGCGAACTTGCGGGACGAGCCGAAGTTGTCGTAACCGGAACCAAAGCCGATGAACCCTACGTTCAGCCCCTTCGCGAACGGTTAAAAGATGAGTCGCGAATTAAGTGGCTCGATCAGAAGCTCAGCGGTCCTGAACTGATCGCCGTACTTGCCGGGGCGCGCGCGATCTTTGCTCCGAGCACGGGAGTCTTGCACTTAGCAGCCTCCACAGGTCAGAGAACCGTTGGTGTCTTTAGCCCCGTGCGCGTTCAGCAGCCAAAACGCTGGGGACCTCAAGGCGTAAATACCGCAACGGTGATGCCTCAAGTCCAGTGCCCAGGCGAGCTAAGCTGCCTGGGTCCTGCTTGCGATAAGTTCAACTGCATGGAAACAATCACGCCCAACGAGGCGCTAGAAAAAATGCTTCAGTGAAGACGCTTTAGAGCGACGCTTCCACTGGTTTTTCCCAGCTGACCTTGGAAGCTGGAGAACCCGTATAGACGGCGTTGATCGCGTCGAAAGTTTTTTGCGCAAGCTCTTGGCGCGTCGAATCCTTCGTCACCGCAATTGGCTCAAGGAAGTGAAGCTCAGCTTTCACTTTCTTCAAGTTCATCAGACCCATGAAGTGCGAGAAGAAATCCATATCGCCGTACCAACACATGCGGTCCCGATTTGCGGGAGAGAACGGCTCGCCATCAATTTCGGTATACTTCAAACAAATCGGAAGAATATCGACACCGGATTCAACTGCCGACATGAAAAGTGATTTCTTGAACGGCAAAAGACCTTCGCCATTCGTACTTGTTCCCTCAGGGAAGAGAACCACGTTATGACCGGCACGCAGAGTATCGGCCATGACGCCGAGATCACGCCCAATCGTTCCGCGATGACGGCGCTCAACGAAAATGCTGCCACCGAGTTCCGCCATGTCGCCTAGAAAGAATTGTTCACCCATATCGACGGACGTAACGAATACGCAAGGCTGAACCGACGAAACCATCAAGATGTCGATGTACGACATATGGTTTGCGATCATGAGGAAGTTACGCTCCTTCATCATCTGCGGATCGTAACCTACGACCTTGAGCTCCATATTGAAGAGCTCGAGCGCCTGCTTCGTGTACTTACCTACGTTTTTCGTAAAGAAGTCGAGGCGCGCGTTGCGGTCGCGAATCGTGAATTTGCCTACGGAAGCCGAAGCCGCGTATTGAAGAATCAACGATGTGATTTTTGCGAAACGCTTGGCCGACGCAAGATTGAACTTCATTCCGGAGAAGTTTGAAGCGCTTAAAAATTGCGTTTTGCTTCCGGTCGCGTTCTGGGCTGGATTCATCTCTGCATTCATACGAGTCCGTACTTTTCCTTAAATTCGGGGAGCATCTCGTCCATCTTGACGACCGTTAAAAGGTCGATGCAATGGAATTCGCGATCGATCGCGGGCTCGCCGCAGATCATAGCCCCCATGCGGATGTAGGAATGAACCAACGGCGGAATCATCGCTTCTACATCTTTTTTATTGTACTCGAAAGGATTCATTTCCAGATATTCAAGCACTCGCTTGAGCTGTTTCACCTGGTATTTCTTCGTAGGCTGAACGCCGAACCGGTAAGTCAGATCCCCTGAGTCGGCGAAGTGCTTCGTGATGAGCCCAATCTCGAGGGGCTCCATCGTCTTGATCGAGCTGCATCCCAATAGAAGGCGCGTCTCGGTGCGCTTGATGTACTCGGAGATTCCGCGCCAGAGCATCGCGATCACCACACCTGTGCGATATTCTTTTGCGATGCAAGCGCGACCAAGTTCGAGTTTGTTGCCTTCAAGTTTTGTCAGTTCGCCTAGATCAAACTCGCTCGATGAATAGAAGGTATTTGAGAAGAGAGAGGAGTTAAGACGGTAGGTGCCAATGGTTTTTTCGATGCGCTTGTCGAAGATCACGAGGTGATCGCAAAAGTCGTCGAGCTTATCGATGTCGACGCCATAATTGCGCTTCTTATTCATGTATTCTTTGTGGAAAACGTTGAAACGAAGCTTAAGGCACTCTTCGAGTTCGGCTCCATTTTCCGCCGTCTTTATGATGTAGTGACCTTTTTCGATCGTGAAGGAAACGTTCGGACGGAAGTTCCGAATTTTGTAGTGATGAAGTTTAACGTCCGCATCGATCTTCTCGAGTGCGGATTTCACTGATCCGATCTTTCTCATCACTCGCGAAGTCTTCAAAGCTCTTGCTGGACTCAGCATGAACGCCCCCTCTATTAACCCCTCGTTGAGACCGATGTCCCTGTCTTCTTAAGATTTTAGGGAAAAAGCACCTCGATTTGGGTCAGGATTCGGTTTGTGAGGCCGAAGCGAAGGTTGGGACTTCAAGGGTTCCAATCTTCGAGACGAATACTGGTCGTGTTGGCGTTGACGCTAACCGAAGTTTCAACTGCGGTTGAGTCTTGATTTTCATTGTTCGGGTAATCGCGGTTGATATCGACGATCCCGCAAACGGTATACGTGCCGCTGGCGATCTTCGTAACCGGTACGCCCTGGCCATCAACGAAGTTCGAGACCGTCGCGAAACAGCCGCTGGTAGCGTTGCACGTGAGATTCTCGACACCACCTGTGGCGACCGCAAAATTCAAAGAAGTCGCGCTGCAATCGAACGGAGTGATTCTCACGATCAAACGAACGTTTTGGTTTTGATTGCAACGGAAGTTACCACAATCCACGGTGATCGAAGGGACGGAGACAGCTTCACCGGATCCTACCTGCTCCGCGCAGGACGAGATGAAAAGCGAAGTTCCCACAAGTGCGGCAGCCGCGAGGACAAAACGTTTCATGGCGAGGTTTGCTCCGTCGTCGAAACCCGCCAAAAAAAGACGGGCTTAAAGAGTAATCTTTAAGCCCGAATTAATCCTACCTCGCTAGGAAGCGCAATAGGCAAACTTTTCCGTGAAACGCGGCCGGCGGTCTAATGCGATTAAACCGAGGGCCGTGCTCCAACAAGGGATCAGAACGCGTAAGTTACGCCGAGGTGGAGGGCAAATGCATTGGCTGCATACTTGCCTTCGCGGCCAGTGTCAGCTGTGGCAGCAGGGTTACCAGCAGCGGCACCTTTACCGTCGCCCGAGATCATCGTGTACTCACCAGCAGCGTCGAGCTGAAGCGGCTTTTCCATCACGGTGAACGATTGGCCTGTACCGAGAGTGAGTGTGTGACCCATTCCAGGAGGCGGGAACGATGCGCGAGCATAGTCCTCGTTAGTGACTTGGCTAGTCCAGATGTAACCAGCGCGAATCGGCATACCGAGCGCGAGGTACTCACCACCAACACGGACAGCGTGCTGATCACGCCATACCGTTTTCAATGCAACGCCAGTCGCAACAGGAGTTGTTCCGTTCAGAAGAACAGTGCCGTTGACCGGAATTTCTCCTACGCGAGAATATTGCGTCCAAGAATACTCCAACATCGAGACCCAAGTTTCGTAGTCGTGACGAGCGCCGAGCGTGATTTGGGCGGGGAACACTGTTTTAGCTTCGCCCTTGCCGCTCAAGGTACCTTGGCCAACGATTTGACCGCCGTAATTGCCATCGCCTTTGAGTTCAGTTTCCGAGCGGTATGTGAGGCCGAGCAAAGTCGCTTGACCCACTTTGTACTGAGCACCGAGTTTGAAGCCGGTGAAGTTCGTTGCTTTGATGTCGTTAACTTCGATGTTCGTGAACGATGCAGGTGAACCTGCGTTTGCGTTTACGAATGCGAAGCTCGCCGAACCCATAACTGCACGGTAAGCAGCACCGAGCTTCAAGCTGTCGCTCACTTTGTAACCAACACCGGCCGCGATTTCAGTGATCGCGAGATCCGTCTTTACGTTCGCCGTGACGGGCGAGCCAGTCATTGCAACGTTTTCGTACATGACTTTCGATCCGCCGGAAACGTAGCCGCCGATACCGAAACCAAATTTATCGTCGATAGTTCCGTTGTAGATAAGACCGAAGGGAGTCGCGAGATCTGTTTTAGAAGTCGCTTCTTCGTTTTGGAAGTTGATTGGCCCTTTGAATGTGGACCAAGTCGGCGAGATGTTGAAAGACACATCGTGACCAGGCTTATCGTTCGCGAGACCAGCCGGGTTGAAGTAAAGCGACTGCGAGCCAGTGATGTAAGGAGTTGCGATACCGCCAACGCCTGCAGCACGTGCGCCCCAGAGGATGTTCTTTTCAAAACCAGCTGCAAAGGCCTGGCTAGCAACGCCAACGTTCGCGGCGATTGCGGCAAAAAGCCAAGCTTTTCTATTCATGATGTTCATAGCTCCCCCAAATCAAAATCATTAACGGCAGTTTCTGCCGCATGCATGTTTGTCCCAATAGTTGCACTGGATCTTGCGAGAACACAAATAAAACAAAAAAAGAATCCCGTGTGATTCTCGACACATTTCGCATCAACTTCATCTGTTGATGTTGAACTGGCAGTGAACTCACTGATGAACTTTGAAGCATCATTGATGATGCAAAGCTTCAGTCCGCAAACGTCGAGACTGCGAACTGCTCAATCTACGTGCATGCACTTGCGCGCAGGTATGGAGCAGGCACAATGATGCGATGACAAATTCTAGCTCCCCTACTCCGCCAGTTGCCAGAAAAGTCCCGCACCGTATCGAGATGCATGGAGACGTGCGAGTCGATGATTACTTTTGGCTGCGCGAGAAAACCAACATTGAAGTGATCGATCTCCTTAAGGCCGAAAACGCCTACACGGAAAGTCAGCTCGCCCCTGTCGCAGAGCTTCGCAAATCCTTATTTGAAGAAATGAAAGCTCGCCTCAAAGAAGATGACGCGGAAGTTCCCTATAAATGGGATGACTACTACTACTATTCTCGCATGGTGCCGGGAAAACAGTACCCCCTCTTCTGCCGCAAGCACTCATCGCTCACCGCACCAGAAGAAATCTTCCTCGACGCGAACGCCCTCGCTGAAGGCAAAAAGTTTTTTAAACTCGGTGCTCTTGAAGTCAGTCCGGATCACCAGTGGATCGCGTATGCCGCCGATTACGATGGCTCCGAGAAGTACAATCTCTACTTCAAAGATCTGCGGACGGGTCAGCTGACGAGCGAAACCATCCCTGGAGCCGCAAGCTCGCTCGAATGGGCAAATGACAACAAAACAGTCTTCTACACGATGCTCGATGAGCAAGAGAGACCGGATCGTCTTCTTCGTCACACCGTCGGCGATAATCCTGCAAACGACGTCTTGATCTACAAAGAAGCCGATCCACAGCTTTTTGTTTACTGCTCAAAGTCCCGCAGCGAACGCTTTTTGTTTTTGGAAATTCAAGGGAAGGTGACGTCAGAAGTTTACTTCCTCGACGCTAATCGCCCTTCAGGAACCTTCACGATCATCGAGCCCCGTCGGCGCGGCATCCTCTACAGCGTGACCCATCATGAAGAACGTTTCTTCATCGTCACAAACGATACGGTTCAAAACTTCCGTCTCGTCGAAACTCCGGTGAGCTCGCCGGGAGCCGCGTCGTGGAAAGAACTTCGCAGCGGCTCACCCGCCCTCTTCATTCAAGATGCGGATGCTTTCAAATCCTTCATGGTCTTGCATGAGCGCGAAAATGGTCTGCCGCAACTTCGCGTGATCGACCTTGCAACGATGAAGGATCATCTCATCGAATTTCCCGAACCTACGTACAACCTCGGTGGTGGGAACAACGCCGAATACGATACGGAAGTTTACCGCTTTGGCTACACGTCACTAGTTACGCCAAGCACTGTTTATGATTACAACATGCGGACACGGCATCTTGAGGTAAAGAAGACTCAAGAAATCCCGAGTGGCTACGATCGCGCTAAGTATCGCTCCGAAAGACTCTACGCGACTTCGCATGATGGAACAAAAGTTCCGATCTCGATCGTTTATCGCCTCGACGCCAACGGTGAATTCAAACGCGACGGCAATCATCCGCTTTATCTTTACGGCTATGGCTCCTACGGGCTCTCCATGCCGGCGACGTTCGGCACGTCTCGACTCAGTCTGATCGATCGAGGTTTTGTCTACGCGATTGCGCACATCCGCGGCGGCGCCGAGATGGGTCGCCAGTGGTACGAAGACGCCAAATTCTTAAAGAAGAAAAACACGTTTGCTGATTTCATTGCGTGTGCCGAGCATCTCATCAAAGAAGGCTTCTCGAAAAAAGGTGAGATCACGATCGCCGGTGGAAGTGCTGGCGGAATGCTCATGGGTGCCGTCGTAAACGACAGACCCGATCTTTATAAAGCAGCCATTGCGCACGTGCCCTTTGTCGACGTCGTGAACACGATGCTCGATAGCTCACTTCCTCTCACCACTATTGAGTATGAGGAGTGGGGCAACCCCGAGCAGAAAGAATACTATGACTACATGAAGTCGTATTCGCCCTACGACAACGTGAAAGTCCAAGCTTATCCCCACATGCTCGTGACTTCGGGACTCAATGATCCCCGCGTGACATATTGGGAGCCGGCGAAGTGGGTCGCCAAGCTACGCGAACTCAAGACGGACGAGCATTTGCTCTTGCAACACATCAACATGGAAGCAGGTCACGGCGGTCCCTCGGGTCGTTACGAAGCCCTCAAAGAAACGGCCATGGAATTTGCCTTCATTCTGATGGTTTACGGCAAAGCGTAAACCTCATTTTTGCTACGCCCTCTTCGCAAGTCCGCGAAGGGTTGCGAGAGGTTGGACACATAAAAATCTTTCTCTTGAGCCCTCGGCTCGAGAGGAGTTTACTGCGCCTGAAACGCCGTCGGTCTCAACGACGATTCTCACGACGGCGGCAAAGGACGGTTGTTATGGCGGGTGAAAATGCAGCAAAAAAGGTCGTAGTCATCGGCGGTGGATTCGCGGGATTAAACACCGCGAAGAAGCTTGCACAAAAGTCGAAAGACTTAGACATCACGATTCTCGATCGCCACAACTACCATCTCTTCCAACCGCTGTTGTACCAAGTTGCGATGGCGGGACTCAGCCCCGGCGAAATTGCGGTTCCGATTCGGACCGTGCTGGCGAAGTATAAAAACGTTCGCTCGATTCTTGCCGAAGCTAAGACAATCGATTTGCAAAAACGCCAGGTCGTCACGGATTTCGGTCCGGTCGATTACGATTACCTCGTAATGGCCTGCGGAGCACAGCACAGCTACTTCGGTCATGAAGAGTGGGAGCCGTTCGCTCCCGGCTTGAAAACTCTCGAGCAAGCGACCGAAGTTCGCCGCCGTGTTCTTCTCGCCTTCGAGATGGCTGAACGTGAGTCCGATCCCCAAAAGATGCGCGAGCTTCTCACCTTCGTCATCGTTGGCGGTGGCCCAACGGGCGTTGAACTCGCGGGAGCACTTGGCGAAATCACGCGCTACACGCTGAGCCGCGACTTCCGTCACATCGATCCCGCTCGCACGCGAGTGATTTTGATTGAGGCCGGTGGGCGGATTCTTCCGAGCTTTGATCCCGAACTCTCGCAACGTGCGACTCGGGATCTCGAGAATCTCGGAGTGACGATCTGGACGAACACTCGCGTAACCGAAATTGTTCCCGATGGCGTTACGCTCGGAAACGAGAAGATACGTTCAGCCACAGTCCTTTGGGCAGCGGGCGTTAAACCATCGCCGCTCAACGCAGCCCTTGGTGTACCGCTCGATCGCGCAGGTCGCGTGATCATCGGACCTGATTTAAGCATTCCGGGTCATCCCGAAGTTTTCGTCATCGGCGACCAAGCGTGCTTCATGCAAGATGGCAAACCACTCCCGGGCCTTGCACCCGTGGCGATGCAACAAGGTCGGGCTGCTGCACGCGCGATTTTGGCGGATGTTAAAGGTCAGGCCCGCTCACAATTCAAGTATACCGACAAAGGCCAGATGGCGACGATTGGTCGAAGCAAAGCGGTAGCTGAGTCCGGTAAACTTCGCTTTGGCGGAACGATGGCATGGCTCGCTTGGTTGCTCGTCCACATTTATTATTTAGTTGGATTTAAGAATCGTATGATCGTTTTGATCCAGTGGTTCTGGGCGTACGCAACGTTCCGACGTGGAGCTCAGCTCATCGTGAATAAGGAATGGCGTTCATTCGAAACGCCGCCAATGATGAATCAGGAAGAGCCTGTTAGCGGCACGGGACCGAAATTCGCGCAGCCGCAACCGACTGCAGCTTCGACGGCGACTTTCCCTTCAGGAAAGCCGATTCCGGCCCAATAAGCTTATTGAATTCCGCGATAGCCCTTACAAACATAGATGTGGAACCGACGCGCAAGCTCGGTTCCGCGATACACATCTAGAGGTGGGCGTGGCTCACAGCTCTCAAAGATGTTGTCGTTACGGGGATCACGCTCGAAGCGATTGTCGGTAATGAAAATAGAAGGCTCGCCTCTGATCGCGTTCATATCGTCAGCCGTTTGCCAAAACGTGTACTGATCACGACCAGGGCTCACGCGCCAGACTCTCTCTTGCGTAACGAACGCAAGTTGCGAGACGAGCTGATAACGCGAGGACGAAAGAAACGGAAGTCGCTCCCCTCTTTGCGCGAACTCTTCGCGAATCTTTTTCGCCTCTTCGGCCGCTTTCTCCCAACCGTACATATCGTTTGTTGGATCAAACTTCGGATCCCAAGTTGCGCCCGCACCGAAAGCTCGAGCTAATTTCGGAATCACGGGCCAAACGCAACCCACGTGGAAAACGACGTTCAACGGAACAACAATAGCGAGCACCAGCGCTGCGATCGCGATGCGCGCCGTTTTCTGAGTGGATTGAGCGGCAAAACCAAAGCCTTGTCTTCCCCACTCCGCGACGCCAATGAACATCAGCGTGTAGGCCGGTGCGGGCCAATGAGGTTTGAATTCTGCGTAGAGCGCTTGAGCCGTGAAAATCAAAAACGTCGGTGCCGAAAGTACGAGTAGAAATCTCCAACGGCGATCCTGAAATCTGCGAGCCGCCACAACTCCGGTCGCTAAGACAACGAGAAACAATGCAGGCCCCAAAGCGACGGCTTGGCTTGCCCAATACTGACCCCAGCGGGTGAAGTTTGCGCCGCCGCCACCGGTCTGCCGGTCATGAAGATGAAACTTCAACGTCGGCCAGTCGTACTGGATGTTCCATGCGATAATGGGAAAACACAGAACTGCCGCGATCAGCATCGTGACCCAGAGCTTGGGTCTCACGAATTCTTTTCGGCACTCACGTTCAGTTAGAAGAAGAAGCACGACGGAAAAGGCCAAAAGCACGATTGTATATTTAGAGATCAAGCCGAGTCCGAGAGCGATGCCTGCGAGGATCCACGTACGCCAGCGACTGTCTCCGTCACCCAGAATCCGCCAGACGAGAAAAGTCACTGCCGTCCACGCGATGCTCATCGGTGCATCCGGAACCATCAAGATGCCGCCAATCGCGAAGATGGGAGCTGTGGTGTAAAGCAAGAAGGTGATGGCCGCGGTCGTGCGGTTCTTAAAAATCTCGAGCGCGAGCTTCCAAAGTAGAGCGCCCGTGAGCGCATACGAAATCGCGCCGAAGATGCGAACTCCAAAAGCGTTCTGCCCGAAAATCGAAGTTCCGGCTTTGATGAGCCAGGCTACCATCGCGGGATGATCGTAATACGATAGCTGAAGGTGACGAGACCAGTCCCAATAGTAAGCTTCATCGTCCCCAAGGCCCAAGTAGCCGCTCAAAAACAAGCGCATTCCGGTCAAGACGATGAAGACCGCAATGGCGGCTTTTTCCCAACGATTTAATTGCATTCGGATTTTGTGCGGGAGACGGGGACTTTTGTCAAATAGGCTCAGGAGACTTTGCCAGCCTTTACATTTTGTTTTTCGAGGGTCGCGCAGAGAGCCACGCCCGCTAGAAAGATTAACCAAAGAACTTGGATCCAAACGAGAAAGATGGGCACGCTCGCGATACTTCCGTAGATCTTGCTGTACCGAAGAAAGGTCTTGGTGATCGAAGCGTAAAACGCTTGCGCGAGTCCTACGCCGAAAGCCGCCACGACAGCGCTAAAGAGCGCATTCCGCCAATGTACGTAGGTCGAAGGGATCCACTTATAAATCATGAGGAAGGCAGAGAACGTAAAGCCGACCGCGATTCCGTTTCGCCCGATGTGTTTAATGAGACCTAAGTCTTTTGATCCCGCGACACCGAGCGCGACCGCCAAAACTAGGGGCCCTAGGAACATCACGATCCAATAAACAACGAGGCGACGTAAGAAGCTGCGGTTGGATTCGATTTCCCAAACTCGGTGGACCGCTTTATCCATGTCGAGAAAAAGCTTCGTTGAAACGACGAGAAGAAAAATCGCGCCGCCGACCCCGAGCGTCCCTGAGTGAATCCGTGCGATCGATTTATGGATGATGCTGCTGACTTGGGCGCCCGAAGCTTCGACAAAGTTTTGGAGGATAAATGGTTCAAACCGTTTCAACAAAACATCGAACCCGCCGTAGGCTTTGAAAACGCTCAAGCTCACGGCAAGTAGCGGAACCATGGACATCGTTGTCCCGAAGGAGAGGCTGCTCGCGAGCAGCGGAATATCGGAACGCTTCATCTGAATCGATGTACGCGCAAACGTGCGAATGACAAATCGCACGGAGTCGCGAACACCTGAGATGAAATGTCTGAGCGCTTTCTTCATCGAAGGGTTTATTTTCAGTCGCGACCCATCGAAAGGCAAGTCCCGCTAGAATGCGAAACCCGTCGCAAGCAAGCGGAAGTCAAAAGTCTCCGCGTTCTCACCGAGCAGTTCTTTCGTTTTGTTTGTCGTTTGCTGATCGAGCCACTGCCGCTCATCTTCGGATTCCAGGTGGTCGCGGTGGCGCGTGTATCGAGATTGCGACTGAATAAGACCGGCGACTTGCTGCCAACCGAGCTTCAACGTCATCGCAACAGGACGAACGCCTAAGTCGTTTGCTCCGGGCCGAGCCGCAATAACTTTCACCAAATCAGCGAATGACTCGCGATCGCGCAACTCAGGGCTCTGCCATTCACCGCGAAGTTTTTCGCGAATCCAGTCGTTGAAGTGAGCTCGCGTACTCGCGATGGGAAAACCGTATTCCGCAAGAAAGATCAGACCTGGCTTGCGAAGTACACGCGTAAACTCCCACGCCGCCCGCTCGCGGTTCATCCAATGAAAAGCGCTGAAGCAGGTAATGACGTCCACGCGTTCATTCGGCAAGTCCGTGGCTTCACCGGGTTGCTTCATGAATTTGACCGAGCTCGCTGCCAGGGGCGCGCGCAGCTCGGCCTGGGCAAGCATGGCCGCATCCGGCTCAAGAGCGAAGATTTCACGAGCTAAACCACTTCTGACGAGTCCGACGGTGCTTTGCCCGGTGCCGCAGCCAATGTCCGCTACGGTGAGCGGAAACTTTAGACCAGCTTCAGTCCCCCACATTCGCAAAAGACCATAGAGTTCACCCGGATATTCGGGCCGGAACCGGGAGTAAATCTCGGCGGGGAATCTCACGGACATGGTTTCGCTCCTCTTTAGAATCGGCTTCGAACGCGACTCAAGGCTGGCGTGCTTGCATTTTATCGAGCCAGTTCTAATACTTTGAAGAGTTAGGAACCAAAGCACAAGCCACGCCTCAACCTCTCGAGTTGAGTTCTAAAGAAGAAAGACCACCCATGTGTTTTTTATTAGCCCGCAAATTCTTGGCACTCACCGCTCTCGCAACTTTGGCATCTTTGACGACAACTGGTTGTTCGAGCCGTCCGATCGTACCCGAAGGCAAGAACATCACACTCAAGCGTGAAGACCCAGACAAAGACTGCCGTGAGCTCGGAAAAGTTCAGGGAGTCGTTCGCTCCCACTCGCAAACCGTCGAGCAAGCGATCGAAGATATGAAACTCGATGCAGCCCGCAAAGGGGCGAACTATGTGCGTATGGAATCCACCAGTGCTTTTGGAACAAGCGTCTCGGGCACGGCTTTCGTCTGTCCGTAAGTGGAAGTAGTTTGATCGCCGAAGTGCGATTGATGGTCCAGTGAGCTAATCAAATCAAGAGCGTAAAAAAAACGGGCTCACCATTTCTGGGAGCCCGTTTTCGTATTTTCAGTTCAATTTCAGAGAGTGCGGGAAATTACCAACGATCGCCGCCGCCATCACGGCCGCCACCGAATCCACCGCGACCGCCGCCGCCACCACGACCACCGCCGTAGCCGCCGCCGCCGCCACGACCGCCACCACCGAAGCCACGGCCACCGCCGCCTTCACGGGGAGCTTGCGGACGAGCTTCCGAGACGATCATCGCACGACCAGCGAAATCTGCGCCGTTAAGCGAGTTGATAGCGCTCTGTGCGCCGTCTTCGTCTGCCATTTCGACAAATCCGAAACCTTTCGAGCGGCCAGTCTCGCGATCCATGATGATCTTTGCAGACTCGACTCCGCCGTGAGCCGAAAACTTCGTTTGAAGCTCTTGCTCAGTTGCCGAAAAGGGAAGGTTGCCGACATACAGTTTCTTGCCCATTTACTCTCCTAGGACCCTAAAAAGGAAAACTTGAAACAACATCCCCCCGCAAAAGCACCATGCCGATTGCAAAGGTATGTTTAAGAACAACTGTCATCGGTGTAACACACTTTTTCAGAGCAAAAGAAGCGAAATTTGGTCTTGGCCTGAATGGATCTGTCAGGCGTTTCGGAAGGGATCCTCGTCAGACTGGGAGCGGCTTTCCGACTCCAGGAACTTTGCCAAGGGATTCCGGCATCTTAAGTTGCTTAACCCGCGATTCATCGAGATCTGGCAAAACAACCGTGAACTGGGCACCCCCTAGTGAGGATTCGCCAACTTTGAGGCTGCCACCATGAATTTCAACGCAGGACCTAACAGATACCAACCCAAGTCCAGAGCCCCGGCGCTTCGTCGAACGAAACGCTTCAAAGATTCTTTCACGTTCCTGCGGCGGGATCCCGGGCCCGTTGTCGTGCACTTCAATGCGCGTCGCATTTCCTTCGCGACGGGCACGTAGGAGCACTCGACCATGTCCTTGAGTTGCTTCCGCGGCGTTTAAAATTAAGTTCATCACAAGCTGATGAATCAAAATAGAGTAACCGCAAGCGCGCATCTCCGAGCTGATTTCAACCTCCAGCTCACAATCCTGCAGCAGGGTATGACCTTTGAGAAACTCAATGGTCTCTAAGACCGTCTGACTAAGATTGTAGCTATGCGGACTTTCTCCAAAGAACTGGCGCCCCGCTTGTCGCATCCTTTGCGTCAGCTCGGTGAGACGATCGATCGTGCGGTCGATCTTTTCGGCCGTCGTCCGAGCGTTATCCGTAAGATCTCGCTGTGATCTGAGCCGTTCACTTTGCAGACGCAGGATCGTTAAAAGATTATTGAAGTCGTGAGCTATCGAAGATGTCAGCAATCCGGTCAGCGCTTCGCGTTCAGCTTGGACCAATCGCTGCTGACTTTTGATGATCATCCGCGCGCTCGCCGCCATTTTCCGAAAGACCGAATAGGAAAAAAGAAAAAACCCCAAACTCGTGACCGCTACGAACGCAAAACCTTTATAGACTTCGATCTGCGTGAATTGTTCGAGCGTACGCGCAAAGTATTGAGCGAGGTTGGTTGAATACTCGATCCACAAAGCTGCGACGAGTCCGTAAATAGCGGCGCAGATGAAGGCGTACCGCAACGGATCGATGCGCAGCCCTGCAGCTTTCATGCGAGCCTCTTTCGCAAATAGGCCCCGAGCTGGATTAAAACTTCCGGCGGGATTTCGTGCGCACCTTCGAACCTCTGAAGCTGACCGCTCCAACCAGCATCTTTAAAAAGCTTCTCGAGCCGCTGCGCCATCGGAAAACCCAAAACCGAATCGCGGAAACCGTGGCTTTGGAAAAATTCAAGACCACGATGTTTTGGTGCAAGCTCTTTCCATTCGGGTTCATTTACCAGCGTTCCCGAAAGCACCACCAAACCTTTCGGCGGCGTCGGCGAATGTAAAGTCACGTCGACCGCGAGCATCGCCCCTTGGCTAAAACCACCGAGAACAAGTTTGTCCATCGGCACTTTCAGCGCTTCGATCAACGCTATCGCGTTCTGTCGCGCTTTTTTGAGACCCGGTGGAACAACGTTGCTCCAATCCAATGACTGACCTTGCGCAGCCATCGAACGCTCGAGTTCCGAGACGCTGATCGGAAACCACGCGCGTCCTTCGTAATGTCCACCAAGGGGTACAGTGAGGTGGCCGTTGGGGAAAACCCAGTTTGTACCTTTAGGTGCTTGGATCATGTCGGCGAGCGTCGCGAGATCACTCATGTCGGCGCCGAATCCGTGAAAAAGAACAACAGTCGCCGCTGAGGGATCACCTTCAACAACGAGAGCTTCGAGTTGTGCGATGCGCTTGCGGCGCGGTTGGGATCTGGCCATGGGGGTCAGATTAACACTCGCCATCGAGGCGACCAAATGTAATCTTCATCGTATCTAAAGGGATGAGAACGGCGCTGAAGCACGAATCGAGTTGAGTTGAGTCGTGACGTTTAAGGATGCAGCCGATGACGCCAGGCTTACGGGTGCTGTTGAGTAGGAGAAAAACTTGGAAAATCTGACCTCGCTGCATTGGGAACTATCTGTTCTGAGCAAATCTGTTCACTACAAAAATCTCTCGGGCGCGGCCGATCACGTTGGTCTCAGCCAACCACAGCTTTCTCGCATCGTCTCAAAACTTGAAGAGGCTTTGGGTGTGGCGCTTTTAGATCGTTCTGCGAGGCGCAAATCGGGATGGACGCCCATTGCGTTCAAGGTCGCGGAAACTTACGCACGCGCGAATCGTAAGCTGTCACTGACGCTCACGCAGCTCACCGCGGAAGACCAAATTTCACATCTGTCGATCGGAGCGTTAGAAGGCCTGGTTCCGCTCGCAAATCAATTCTGCGAGAAGCTTTTCGAAATCCCGAGTGTTCATCATGTTGAATTGAACGTCTACGATCTCAGTGAACTTGAGGAACGTTTTGAGCGCGATGAAATCGATATGGTTTTCACCTCGCGCGAGCCCGGAAAACAAAAGTTTAAACACGTTAAGCTCTTTGGTTACCAATTGGTCCAGAGACTCGGACCGGCCGAGGGTTTGAAAGTTTACTCCGCTTTCGATTATGCGGTCGCGACTCACCAAAGTGGCCCGGGCCGAAAATCACAAGCGAAAGAAAGCAAAGGCAAAGCAAACCATCGCGTGCTTTTGAGTAACTCCCTTTCCGTCAGGAAGCATTGGATCGAGGAACACGGCGGCACAGGGTTCGTTCCGTCAGAAGTGCGGCGCAAGAAGACCAGCGACGAGGACGTTCCGGTCATCTTGATCGCTTCGGAGCTTTTTAATCCGGTACTCTGGCAGAAAATCGAGCAATTTCGCCTTTGATCCCGCGCGCGGGCATGGTTATTCTCATCCCCTGCCCTCGATCCAACGAGGTGCGTGAAGGATATGACCCATGCGAACTGAAGCTAGCCCCCAGCCGATTCATCTCAAAGATTATGCACAGCCGGATTTTTGGATTCCGGAGACTCAGCTCCACTTCCAGCTGGGCGAAGAAACTTCGATCGTGAAATCGAAACTCATGCTTGAGCGAAATCTGAAGCAAGCTGCTTCAAAAACCGCTCCGCTTAAGCTTAACGGCGAAGGATTGAAAGTTCTGCGCGTGGCGATCGACGGTCGGGAGTTAAAGCCTAGCGACTACACGATCGATGAAACTCACCTCACGATCGAAAGTGTTCCAGATCGTTTCACTCTCGAAGTCACAACGGAACTCGAACCGCAGAAGAACCTCTCGTGCGAAGGACTTTACAAATCGAGCGGCATGTTCTGCACCCAGTGCGAAGCGGAGAGCTTCCGCAAGATCACTTTCTTCCTCGATCGTCCCGACGTGATGTCGATCTTCACCGTCACGATGGAAGCCGATAAATCGAAGTATCCGATCCTCCTCTCAAACGGTAATCCTGTATCGACGCGCGATCTCGAGGGTGGTCGTCACGAAGCGGTTTGGCACGATCCGCACCGCAAGCCTTGTTATCTTTTCGCGCTCGTGGCCGGCGATCTCGGCGTTCTCGAAGACAAATTCCAAACTCGCTCGGGTCGCGACGTGAAACTGCAGATCTTTGCGCGCAAAGGACTACAAGACCGCTGCCGTCACGCCATGGATTCGCTCAAGTGGTCGATGAAGTGGGACGAAGATGTTTACGGTCTCGAGTACGACCTCGATATCTTTATGATCGTTGTGGCGGAAGACTTCAACATGGGGGCCATGGAGAATAAGGGCCTCAACATCTTCAA
>SYLX01000005.1 GCA_005808505.1 Bdellovibrionales bacterium
CCCGGCGACAAGCCACTATCAGTTCTGAATTCAAATTGAAGACCGTTTTCTTCGGCGGTCCACCTCGGATCAAAAACTGCGGGGCCTCGAAGGACTTCTTCTTCGTGCGGTGCACTCCCGCGGTTTCCGCGAACCTGGAGATACCACTTTTCAGCGGCGAGAATGCGCATCAGCCCAACGATGGATTCTCGCTCTCTCTCGTTCGGAAGCTCCGGCTTAAACCACGAAAGTGAAAAGACATCGCCTAGCTGCTCGAGACGGAGGGGATCACCTTCCGTATGAACCCAGCGGAGAGTTTGCTTCGAGGTCTCCGGCACGGACCCCCACGTCCGCATTAGGCGTTCGCGTCGATCAATCGCATGAAGCCAACCAGCGAGGCGCTGATCTTCGGCGAGTTCTCGATCCGTGAACCAACGTGGTGGCGGGGAGCTGTGAGAATACTTTTTTCCACCGACTTCAAACGAGATCGACTCGGCATGAAGACAAAGCCCTGGAAAACGGCTGCCGCCGTGAGTTTGATCGCCTAGAATCGGGATCCCTGCATCTTGGGCGTGAAGGCGAATTTGGTGCGGCTTTCCGGTTTCGGGAAAAGCCTCCCAAAGGCTTAAGCCATGACTTTCTTCGAGTTTGCGAAAGCGCGTGCGCGCATTCGGATTTGTTGAGGCATGCGAGACGAACTGCGAGCCTTCACGCTCGATGAGAGACTCCCGAGTGAACTCTGCAGCCGAACTTCCGGAGTCGGTGAGAAAAAGATAACGCTTCTGAACTTCGCGGCTTTCGAAAAGCTCGCGGAGAGTCTCGGCATCCGCTTTTGATCGCGCAAAACAAATGGCGCCTGTCGTCTCTTTGTCGAGGCGATGAACGACGTAAAGCTGGCCGAGCTCAAGAATGCGTGCGGCGATCGCTTCGACAAAGCCGTCGCAGCGATCGATCAGTAGTTTTTGTTTTTGATTTTCGTTGAGCGAAGTATGCGTGGTGACGCCAGCGGGCTTGTCGGCGAAGAAAAGCTCCATCTAACGCTCGATCACGTAGCTGCGGTTACGGCTTCTTTACGACGGCAATCGGGGCAAACGCCGTAGAGCTCAAGCAGGTGATGCGTGAGCATGAAACCAAACTCTTTAGCGACCTTTTCTTGGAGGCGCTCAATCTCGCCGTTTTCAAACTCAACGATCTTACTGCACGTCACGCAGGTTAAGTGATCGTGGTGGCGTTTGCCGGCCCACTCGTAGCGAGCAGGCATGCCGCCCATTCGAACTTCCGTGACGTAAGTATGTTCCGAGAGGGTGCGCAAGAAACGATAGACCGTCGCGAAACCGACGGCCGGGTTCTGCGCCGAAACGTTCTCAAAAACATCTTGAGCGGTGAAGTGACTCGGACCCTTGCGAACAACTTCGAGAATCAACAAGCGTTGGCTTGTGACCTTCAGTCCCAGATCGCGAATGATCTTTTTGTTCGGAACGCGGTCTGATTTCTGAACCGACCGACGTTCAAGAAGTTCTTGGTGGGAGCTGACTGGAAGAGCGGAAGACGAGCCATTAAATTCCATAGAGGAGGTCATATCGTCATCTTCCTCACTCGGTCAAGATGCGAATGACTCTCAATTTCGAACTTTTAGATCGCGGTTTCTGCGGCCGAGTCTACGCACTCGCGAACCAGAGTCCCATTCAAGCGTTCTTCGGCGTAATTGACGCGGATGAACACGCGGCCCGTCTCGCGAACATCGAGCGGAGCTGCGCACGTGCGAACGGAAGTGCCGTCGTTGTTCCACTCCATTTTCCAGTGCGGGCAGTAGCGAAACTCATACCGAATCTCGTTGAGGCCATCGCTGACCTCTAAATTGCAGAAGGAGGGACTTGCATCGATCTGAAAGCGCGTGAGGCTGATCTTACAGTTAGCTTCGCTTCCATTCGACTCGTTACGGAAAGTCGAATCCGCGAGATCACCCATATGTTTGGGAACAATCTCAACCGCCTTCGTCGGGCTTGAAACCACTTCGATCGAATCACTCAAGATCGATCCGTCACAGCGGAGGCGTTGGACTCGTTGGAATTTTTTTGTGAGCGTGAAGCTCTCCGCGGTCTCGGGCGTGGAGGTTTTATCAAGTCGCTCCGCCGTACAGGCGGTGCTGAGCAAAAAACAAATCGCGATCAGAAGTTTTGCCATGACGTGACCCTCCGCCCAACGAAACTTTTAAAGGCCCGAATCAAACTGTAGGCGCGGAGCTTTTTCGAGCGACACCGCATCGCCACCATCACCGAAGACTTCAACGGCTTCGCCCGAGTAGGAGATGAGCGCTAGCCCATAAGTTGCGCCTTGCTCGATCACGTAGCGGTTGTACCAAGCGGTGACGTCGAAGCAGACAGCGTCATCGCCGGCGCAAAGAGCGTCGCTCGATGCCGGAACTCGTTTTGTGGTAGCGGGAGAGTTTGGCGGCAAAGTTGGAGTCGGCTTTTGAACCATAACGCCGGCAGCGCGTACGCAGTCGTCGAGATTCACGGCTCCGCCCGGTGTCCAGTCGATGCGTGGCTCAGCCGTTGTCCAAGTCGCGAGGAGACTCCATTGTTGCGTGAGCGGGCAAACACGAAGAGCTGAGAGTGCCGTGGCGCGATCTTCGGGATTCACCACGTGAATACGTACGCGGACCGTTGAAGACGCCTGCCCTTGTGTCGTTGCAGTATCAGCGAGGCCTTTGTACTTCATGAGCAAGCGACTCGAATTTGAAATCAAGTACGACGACTGTTGAAGTGAACTGGGTGAATCGCTATCGCCGATCGACTGCGAAATCCATTTGAGAACTTCGGCTGACTCTTCGTTTGCACCGGAGTTTCGATTTTTTCCCGGAGCGCACGCGGATAGACCAACGAGGCCGATGAGGAGGAGTGCGTGAAGTGAGAGTTGATTGATACGCATTGAAGATTCCCTTCTTAAAACCGCAGTGTTGCCGAGCCTGAAACGAACCCCTGACCGATCCCGCGACCCATCAAGTCGCCGACTTCGTCGAGCCCGATGTTAGGTGTCGAATCGATCACCCAGCGAGCGCTTGTGGAGAACTTCAAAGCATCTTTTGTGTATGAAAACTCAGGTCCGATCCCGATGATCCGGAAGCGACCGCTGTCTTTGGTGTAATCGTCGGTCCCGCGAACTTTGAAAGAATCCGCGAGGACAACTTCGGCAAACCCGCCGAGCTCAAAGCCTTTGTGTTTACCGCCAGCACGCACGGTGGCTGCGTAAACGTTGCCGTACTCGTACGTATACTTCACGTTCGAGATCGTGCGATCGGCTTCGCCGCTGAGGGCGACCGAGAAGTTGTTCTCGATATAGAAGTCACTCTCGTCACGACGGAGATTCACACCCACAGTTGTGACGTCGCGGCCTAAAGGCGAGTTCTTAATTTCATCCGCCGAGTAAGAGTTAAGCGAGTGGGAAACATAACCACTGATGTCGTAATCTTTGACCCATCCGAGGCGAACGCGTGCGGAAAGATTCAAAGGTCCCATCAACTGCTGGTCGGGAGTTTTGAGATAGCTCAGCTCCATCCCGAGACCAAAAGCACTCTTCCAGATCCCGAAGGGATAGAGCACACTCGTGACCGAGTGAACGCTATCGATTGGGTAGCTGCTTTTTTCTTTCGCGGGCAAGAAGAACGATTTGTAAGTGTACGTGACTGAAGACGGGCGACTTGCTCGCACTGTTTCGCTTGCGCGAATCTCGGCTTTAGCGCTGACCGAGCCGGGAGCCGAAACTTCACCTTCCGTCTGAGCCACCGGCGTCTGGCCTTTGAGTTCGGCAGCAACAACGCGACGAACG
This sequence comes from Bdellovibrionales bacterium, assembly GCA_005808505.1. Lineage (GTDB taxonomy): Bacteria > Bdellovibrionota > Bdellovibrionia > Bdellovibrionales > JAMPXM01 > SYLX01. The sequence continues at coordinate 3,808 of SYLX01000005.1, forward strand.
CGATCGAGAGAGGCGTCGGGAGCCGCGATCGCGAGCGTAATTTTTGTTACGATGTCTTCGTTTTCACGAACTTGCGCAGGCAATGAGCGGTGCAGAGCTTCGTGAATGTGAAGTGCGATCAGCTGTTCTTCGTTGAGCGTGAGAGCTGCCGGGAAGAAGCGAGTAGCGGCATGAGGCTCCGCAAACGTGCGTGCGTAGACGCCGTCTTTGGTGCCTTCCATTCCTTTGTCTTCGCCCATCTTCGGAGCTACGTCGCGAGTAACCAGATAGATGTCACTCTTTTCGAGCTCCGGAATGAGAGTTCCGAGGTTGTCGACGTTTTCGGTGCCGAGGCGGCGAACGCGATCGAGAGCTTTATTTCGAGTCTCGATCAAGATGCCGGATTTGACGAGTTTTCCGCCCTCGAGATCTCCGCCGTCATCGCCGTTTCCGATCTTCGTGATCGAGGCGAACGCCGTTTGCGTCGTGAGACCGAGCGTGAGTACGAGGCCGATGCCGACACCAACTCCGATGCGAAGTAAGCGCGTGCGGTGCTTCAGTAATGCATTCAGAGATATAGGGCTGACCGAATCATTGCTCACGTTGATCTCCTCCCTGTGTCAGGCGGAACAGAGCGACTTCAAGATGATAGACTTCTGAGAGCTTACCCTTACGGTACTTGGACGTCAGCTTGTCCTGGAACTCACTGATCTCGCGCCGGATCGCTTCGATATCGTTAGGATCACAGGCAAAGCCAACACCCGTAATGTCGCGCTCATTGACGGGTTGGAAATCGAGAGCGTCGAGAGCTTTCTTCAACATCTGCCGGTGGAGCTGGCGGATCGCTTCGGAAGGAACGCCGGCCGTTGAGAGAACAACATCATTGGAACATTGGAATCGGCCGTTCTCTTTTTTCACTAAACCCAAACGGAGAAGTCGCTCCATCGCGACCTTAGCTTGCATGCGCGTGATGCCGAGACGTTTCGCGATCCAGATGCTGTTCCAGCGGAACTCGCGCGTGTCGACCAGATTGAGCACCGCGAAGTAAAACCAATCGGAGAGGAGAGCTACGACGTCGTCGTTGAGCGAATTCGCCGAGAGGGGCGCTGGCTCGACCGTGAGACGTGTTTCGATGTTCCACTCTTTTGATTTTTCAACCTGCGCTAAATGCAAAAGGTGTTTTGTCTCGGCGGGGTTCAAACCCATGGCGCGGGAGATTTTCAATGCACCCTTAAGGCCTAGCTTTCGTTTGCCGCGGAGAATTTCGGAGAGCTCGCCTGGGCTGAGTCCGAGGCTGCGAGCGAATCCGCGCTGCGAATAGCGGGGATTTACCTTAACGCGCCGATCGAGCTCTCGACCGAGAAACTCTTGGACCGTGTTCGACTCGAGCAACATGACGTGCACTCCATCTTCCGAGGTCTATTCTTACCGTTTGCCGACCTCACGCAACGTTCGTCTCTCGTTATCGCTCCTGGATGTGAACGCGGCAAGGACAGGTAGGATCAGAGTGTTCCAAAAACGGAGCGTATTGGGCGGCTCGCCTTTGGTCTGGAAAAAAGTGAGTGAAATCAATGTTTAAGCGGGCTTGCGGGTGAAAAAACTCCCGAGCCGCGGCGCTGTGAGGACTGCAGTTAATGCCGAGGAGCCGGCAGCCTTTTGGAACTGCCGGCATCAAGGAGTGAGATTTAGGCGCCTAAGCGCGATTCAACTTCGGAACGTCGGCTGTCCGTGTGGTACGGGAGCAGAAGGCGCAAGATGTGATCCACCCCTTGGCGAACCGAGCGACGAGTCGCCGGGCGATCGGGGCTTTCGTAGAACTGAAGAAACGAGCTGCTCGTGATGAGCACGAGATCGCTGATCATGCGCATCTCGGCGGGGTTTTCGATCTTCTTCATCACGCCGCTCTTCACCCAGTAGCTATAAGTTGCCGTAAGAAGACGAACCGTCTTGTTGAGGTGAGTTTTCCACTTGCGGGCAAGAGCCGGATCTTTTCTGCGGAGGTGATACATCTCACGGTGGAAGAAGCGGTAGTTCCAGAAAACTTCGAACGAGCGCTCGATGAGTTCGAGCGGCGTATCGTAAGCGCCAAGTTTTTTGTTCGGCATCCACACTTCGTAAATCGAAGCGCACATCCGATCGAAGAGTTCGCGAACGATTTCTTCTTTATTTCGGAAGTGGAAGTAAAGGTTTCCGGGGCTGATACCAAGCTGAGCGGCAATGTGATTCGTCGTAACGGCGACGACTCCGGCTTGGTTGAACATTTCGACACTGGTTGTGAGAATCCTCTCGCGATTTGTGGCTTTCTTCATCTTTCCCCCTGGCGTGATTGGCTGCGTGAATGTCTTCGGATCGCAAACTTTCGCCTCTGTTTTTTCAACCACTCGTAAGACGAGTGGCTCGGCCGCAAAAATCTTTTCTCGCGCGATCGCCCGCAATGCAAGGTGATCAACGATTTCCTGTTTTTCGCGCGCGTAGAGTCATAGCTCTAAGGAGCGCGCTTCGACAAATCATTTTTCGATTCGAACACGAAATAGAGCTGCAGCACTATTTGCTTCCCTCTAGAGAACCTAAATAGATCTTGATTGACCGCTGGCTTCGCGCGGAGACTTCACACGTTAACGGATCCGAATTCGCACGTTCGAACTTTTCGAGGAGGGCTTGCCATGGATATCGAATCGCTCAGAAACAGAAATGGGCGCACGAACGAAAACGACACCAGTTTTGATGCGGGATTAAACGTCTTTGCCGTTCCGCTTTCAGTGCAAAAGCCGGAGACCGATCTCTTCCACTTGCGGCTAGTTGGAAGGGTGTCACCAGAGATGGCAGCAATTCTAACACCCGACGCCCTTTATTTTGTCGAAGAACTCGAAAAGCACTTTGGCACTCGTCGACGCGAGCTTTTGGAACTTCGCCGTGCACGTGCCGAGCGTATCAACCGTGGAGAAATGCCTGACTTCCTCGAAGAAACTCTCGACGTCCGCTTGAAAGATTGGCGAGTCGCCGAAGCACCAGCTGATCTTCAAGACCGACGAGTTGAAATTACGGGTCCTGTCGATCGCAAGATGATGATCAATGCTCTCAACTCCGGCGCACGTGTTTTCATGGCGGATCTCGAGGATGCAACGTCGCCTACGTGGGAAAACGTTGTCCTCGGTCAGCTGAACTTGCGCGATGCCGTTCGCCGCAAACTTCGTTTTTCGACTGACGATGGCCGCGATTACGAAATGCGGGAGAAAACAGCAACGCTC
>SYLX01000097.1 GCA_005808505.1 Bdellovibrionales bacterium
AACGCGTAGGGATCCGCTTTGTCGACCGTGTAGCCGTTGTGCGACGTGATGTGATATTTGTACGACTGTCCTTGGTGAGCACCCGGCACAAATCCCGACCACACGCCTGAGTAGCCGACGGGCTCAAGCCAGTTGCGATTTTTTTCCCAAGCGTTGAAATCGCCAATGACCGAAACGCTTTTGGCGCCCGGAGACCAGACGGAAAACCAGGTGCCCGCTTCTCCCTCGCGGTGACCTACGTGAGCGCCCATCCGCGCGTAGACGCGCGTGTGGCGGCCTTCGTTAAAGAGGTGCAAATCATCGCCGGTGAGAATCGTCGTCTTAGATCGGTCGTGGCTCGGCTGGATTTCGTTTTGTTCTCTCACGATTATCACTTCCTGTAGCGGTTACTTTTGCGGGTTCAACGGCGCGCTCGCGCCCCTCGTTGATCAGCTTTAAAGCTTCAAGAACTTCTGGGTCCTTCGTCCACTGCTCAAACGAGTAGCGGAGTTTACGCTGCCAGTTGGGGAACTCTTTCCAAGTTCCCGGAACGTTTTGCGGCTCAGTTTCGCCCCAAAGATCCTCGATGTTCACGAGGAGCTTTTCGACGCCACTCTCCGCGAGGGCGCGAAGAACCTCGGGCAGCATGCGGTCTGTGCCCAAATCTTTCTTCCACGCTTTGACAGCTTTATTGCGATCTTTAGTCCAAGATTTTTCGACGCTCGGCTCGAGGATGCCGAGTTCTTTGAAAAGCGCGACATCACGCTGAGCCCAATGACCTGCAAACGGGATCATGTCGTGCGTGTTCATGCACGCCAGCGCCTTTTCCTTGATGCGGCCGATCCCTTTTTTTGGCTCATTGCCCACTTCAAAGGTCAAGACCCACATGCCAAGGCAATCATGCTCATCGAGAGCCTGACGAACGGCTTCGGGCACGGTTCCCAGATCTTCGCCAATGACACGAACGCCTGCGCGCTCGGCTTCGATACTGAGAAGGGCAAAGAATTCTTCGCGCTGGTAGCGAAGGTAGCCGCCTTCTTTCGGCTTCATGCCGCTCGGAATTGCGTAGATGCGGTGAAACGCCATGATGTGGTCAAGTCTAAGAATCGAAGCAAAACGCATGTGCTGGCGCATGCACTGGATAAAGTATTCGTATCCCTCTTCGCGAATGCGAACCGGATGAAGCGGAGCGAATCCCCAATCCTGACCGCCAAGGAACAAGAGATCAGGTGGAGCACCGGCGCTCGCGTTCTTGAGAAACTGCGAGCTGAATCGCGCAGCATCGAAGCCGCCGCCGTTTACGCCGACTGGAAAATCAAGATAGAGACCTGCGATCTCGCCTCGGTCGGCGCGCGCTTTGAGCTCCGTGAGTTTTCGATCGAGCTGAAATTGCACGTAGAGATGATACCGTTCGGAGAGCGTGGGATTCGTCGCGTTGTTCGCGCGGAATCTAGCGTACTCAGGCGCAAGCGGCACGCGCTTGAGAAAGACTTGGTAGTCCTCGGCTTCGTCTTTTTTGGTCTCGAAGAACCAAGTCGCAAGTTTTTCGAGAACTTCGCGCTTAAGCTTATAGACGCCTGAATAGTCGACGTTCTTCTTCTCGCGAAGTGTCTTGAGATGAGCGGCGTCGGTGGCGAGCTTGTTTTTGAGCTCAGCACTTCCCGCTTGTTCGATGAGTTCGGGGAGATTGAGAAAAATCTCGTTCCAGAAAAGTCTCGAAACCGGAGAGTAAGGGCTTGGATCGATCTCATCGTTCTGACTTGGGATCGCGAGCATCGGCAGAGTGCCGAAGAAGCTTGCGCCCTGCTCACGCAAGAATTCTTGAGCTCGTTCCATGTCTTTCAGGTCGCCAATGCCCCAGTCGCTCTCACTACGAATGGCGTAGAGCGGAAGAAAGGCCCCCCAGGCCCTTGGCGGTTTGGTCGCGGCAGCTCCGCCAACCTTTTTCTTCGCGCTCATCAAAAAGACTCGGCGCTCGACTTCCGAGCCCTCGTTCTCCCAATTGAGAATCAGGCGATGATAACCGGTCGGAAGTTTTTCGCCGAGGTTCAAGAGATAGCGATGATAACGTCGACCTGCGTGAGTCTTCGATCTTTCAAGCGTAAGTCGAAGTGAACTGCAATCCCGGCTTCCGCCGCTTTCGAGTTCCACCTCGGCCCGCACCGAAGAAGGCTTCACCGTTTCCGGCAGATAAAGACGAAGCGAGTTGAACTCGCCTTCCCAGCCAACGCCCACCGCCTCGATCGCGCACTCCAAACGCATCTGGTAACGCTGCTCGATTGCCGCTTGAAAATCAGCTTCGGTTTCGATCGACCTTTCGCACAGAGCACTCAAAAGTTTCTTGAGCGTCTCGGCAGAGGAATCCGTCCACTTGCCATCAGCATTTACGTAGCCGGTCTGAATTGACCACAACCGGCACGCGCGCCTCAAGCTAGATGTCGAGCGCAAACGCTCATTGAGATTCTCCGCCTGCCTACTCATACCGACCGCTTTCGCAAGATGTTCAAAACGCCGTTGAGCGGAATGTCGACCCATTGAGGTCGACTGCGAAGTTCGTAACCCACTTCATAAAGAGCCTTTTCAAGAATGAAGACATCGAGAAGTTGCTCGACGTGCGAGAGATTCACTTTGCCGCCCGTACGCGGGAGGAATTCGCTCTCACCCAACGTGTCCAAATAAGCGTTGAGGAATTCCGAGCTCACCCAAGCGGCCCAAGCCTGAAGAACCGGTTGAAGTTTTTTGCGATCCTCGTCTCGAAGCAAACGCTCTTTAAGATAGAACTCCGCCGCGTAATCAAACGAGCGAATCATGCCCGCGACGTCTTTAAGTGGTGAGCGCTTCAAGCGTCTTTCGCCTAACCCCCGCGCCGGTTCGCCTTCGAAGTCCACGATGTAGAAGTCAGCGCCACTCGCAAGCACCTGTCCTAGGTGGTAATCGCCGTGGATGCGCGTGCGAGAAGCATCGATGGCGACATCCTTCATGAAAGAGAAGCGACGGAGCAGATCGTTCTCGGAAGCGAGCACGGTTTCAACCATCTCGGCTTGCGCTCCTTCGTAAGAAGCGCGAGCTTTTTTAAGCTGCGTGATCACACGGTCCGTGAGGTTGCGGAAGCTCTGGAACACCGAACGTTGGTGGAACGGCGTATACGCCTCGGGAATAAAGGCTGCGTTGCGGTCCTCGGTTCCGAGCGCAATATGCATCTCCGCTGTGCGAACACCAAGTTGGCGCGCAAGACCAATCGTGACGCCCGCGATTTGTTGCAACTCTTCCGGCGGCTTCATATTGCGAAGATCCGTGAGCGTGCCTCGCGGCGGTTGGATCTGCGTGAGGGCTGCCGTATCGGCCAAAGCCTGTTCCGCGACTTGCCCGACTTGGTTCACCATCAACGACCAGCCGTCCATTTCGGCTTGCACCACCTGCTGTACGATCGCGATGTTGGCAAGTTTATCCCGACGCTTGATCGAGAGAGCGCCAACCATCGGAGCCGCCGATTTAAATTCGCGCGCGGTGAGGAACTTTCCGATTTCAACTTCGGGGTTTTCTCCCTCTTCTACGCGGCGATAGATTTTCAAGTAATAGCGCTTACCAAAGAGAACCGACGAGTTGCTCTGCTCAAGCCCCGAGAGCGTCGGATCCGGAATATCGGTCAAAGCCTCGCTTGAGAGCGGCTGAACGAGCTGAGCTTCAAGACGGCTCGTTGTACCTTCGGTCGACTGCTGATTGAGAACCATGTTGAGAATCGTTTGGCTGAAAGTTCCGTCCAAGATTGCGTCGTAATATACGCCTTGGCTCGCGCCGCCTTTGAACGATTCGGCGATGATCATGTCGGGGCGCTCGGTGCGCAGGCGCTGAGCGCGGTCGCCTTCAGCGTAGCTGATTCCCAGGACGTAATGCTCCGGAAGGCCCTCACTGTACGTCACTTTCATTACGGCGACGCCCCACTCTTCGCTCTGCTCTCGACCCGTTACGAAGAAGAGATCTTCAGGCGCGATGTTCGAGATCTTGCGACCTTTTCCCGCAAACCAACGCATGCGAGGGAGGAACGTTCTTAAGCCACGTTCAAAACGCATCCAAACGTCACGCTCTTTGAGCGAGTGCAACGGCGCATGCGAAGCTTCAATCGTCGACGATTGACGAAGGAGCCATTGACCTGTCTCCACGCTCGTCTTCTCGACGATCTGGAACCAGTAGAACGAGTACGGGCTGAGCGTGAGGAAGTACGGAAGATCGCCAATCGGCGGGAAATCCGTGTGACCAAAGAGTTCCACCGGGACGGAGCCTTTAAACTTCGAGAGGTCGAGCTCCACGTACTGAGTCGTGCGCGAAAGGTTCGCCACGCAAACGATAGTGCTGCCATCGGTTTGACGTTGGTACGTGAGAACGCGCGGGTTGTTGTTCTCGATGAACTCGAGTTTTCCGCGGCTGAGCTCGGGATGAGTGCGACGAAGCGCAATCATCTTCTTCATCCACCAGAGAAGCGAGTTCGGGTTGGCTTGCAAAGTTTCGACGTTGAGTGCTTCCGAGTTGTACTCAGGCGAGATGATGACCGGGAGATACAGGCTCTGTGGATTCGCTTTCGAGAATCCGGCGTTGCGATCGGGGCTCCACTGAAACGGCGTACGAACGCCGTCGCGGTCGCCAAGA
>SYLX01000098.1 GCA_005808505.1 Bdellovibrionales bacterium
AAAGCGCGCACGCGATCCTTATAAGCCTCATCCGTGCGCGGCTCGATGAACTCCGTAAACACGATGTCGGTGTTCGCAAATCCGGCTTGAATTCGCGCGCGCATGGACTGCCGAAACTCCTCTGTGCCGATCGCCCGCGCCTTCGCACCTGTCGCTACATAATTCTGATTGTCGTCGGTTCCGGAGTGACTTCGCACCGAAGCGCCACGCAAAGCGAAGTAACGACGCAAAACATCCGCAGCCAAGTAAGGCCCACTGATGTGCCCGAGATGAACGGGCCCATTCGGAGTCGGAGGTGCCGCTGTGATGATCGCTCGTGGAGGCAAATGCGAAACTTCGAAGTCCTCGCCATAGACCGAAAGAAAGTGGAGTTCCTTCTGCGTACTGAGATTTCTTAAAGCATGGTTCTCGAAAGGAGGAATATGAATCAAGTCGCCTCGTCCGACCACCGTTTCCGATCCACCGATTCTCATCACGCCGTGCCCGTTAACGATGAAAAAAATCTCCGGTTCAAAGTGCGCGTGCGGCTCGGTCGTTCCACTCGCAGGGATGCGGCAAAACGTTGGATAGAGCGCTTGGCGCGCAAGCCCAGCTGTCGCGGGCGCACATAAGATCCCGTAGGCTGTAGAGAATTGCGCTTCTTTGAAATTCGAAAGCATGGAGTCCTCTTCGTTCCGGCACGTCTTGCCGATTACGGGGCCAACCATATCGATTTCAACAGGTGAGCGGAACTGATCGATTTTCAGCTGAATTGTTGAAAAATGCTGAATGATCGGGAAGGATGCGGCCCGGAGGTTTCCCCGTGAAACTTGATCAGCTCCAATATTTCGTCGAAGCCGCTCGCCGCCAGCACATTGGCCAAGCCGCGCGATTCCTAAATATCTCACCGAGTGCCATCAGCCACAGCATCTCGGCTCTCGAAGATGAATTTGGAAAAGCGCTCTTCGAAAAACGCGGACGCCAGATCAAACTCACGGCGCACGGAAAGATCCTTCTCGATCGAGCGGAGTTCCTCCTCGCCGAAACCAATCGCATTCGTGATGAGCTTGCGAGCGATGATCTCGAGATGCGCGGTCACTTCCGGATCGGCGGAACGCACTCCCTCTGTGCGGAGTTCCTCGCACCCGCGTGGATCGAACTTCAAAAAGTGAATCCTGCGGTCACCGCGACGATCCACTCGCTTCGCTCGGGCGAAATTCTGCAACGAGTGAGCGTCGGTGATTTAGATATGGGCGTTTGTCTTTCTCCGCATACGAGCCCAGAGTACGAACAAGAGCTCCTCTACGAAGGAAAGCTCGTTATTTCCTTCGGGAAGAAACATCCATTCCTCAAAGATCGTCGTATCGAAGAGCTCGACAAATATCCGTCGATCTCGGCACTTGCGGCCCAAGGAATCGAGAACTGCGAAAACCATCCGGCTTTTCAAAGATTTGGCCTGCGCCCCCGAGTGATCAATCTCTTCGATAGCTACGATGTCGCGATCCAGATCTTGAAGCAAAATGCGGTCTGGACGCTTCTTCCAGACTTCCTTGCGGCTCACCATGCTTCCGACATCACGACCTTCATGCCCCGGGGATGGGACGCCACTTATAAGATCACGGCGGTTTGGCCCAAGCACCGCATCCGCAACCAAGCGCTCGATTTCTTGATCGAAGCGACGAAGCGAAAGATCTTCCTGGCCCTCGCTCGTAAATGATTGCGTGTCATTCGTTCTGAAACGCAGAACGATTCCGCTGAAAATCGATCAATTTTAAACGGGACTTGCTCCGGCTACATTTGGCGCCACGATCGGCACCGGCCGGGGAGTCCCCATGAATCGAAAGTTTATCATCTGGTCGGCAGCCTTGATTGCGCTCCTCGCGGCCAGTGGCTTAAGTCTTCGTTACCTTGCGGAGCGAGGAGTTTCACCTGCCGATAGCCTGATCTCACGCGGGCTCACTTGTTTAGTGTGCGTCGTCATCTTCGCTTTCATGCGCAAAGAGTCGCTGAAGCCGAAAGCGCCCGCGACGCAAGTGAAACGCGCGGCTGTCGCGGGGCTAGCCCTTACTTTTTTCACGATGAGCTACGATTGGTTGAGTGCTTCGGCTATCGCGGTGCTCTCCAACATTGATGTTCCGTTCCTCGTGATCCTTGGGCCACTGGTCGGTGTCCAGGCTTCACTGCGCTCACGCGCGCTGGCTTTCGCCGCCATCGGCTTTCTCGTTTGGTACGTGACGGGACTCGATCAACACCGCGAACTCTTTTACGGATTGAGCTCTCTCTTCGTGGGAACGGCCCTCCTTTGTTTCGGATATCTGTTCATTAAAAGGAGCATGAGTGAAGAAAACGAATCGGTCACGATCCTCACTCCGTCGCTCGCGATCTTGGTTTACGGGCTTGCGCAAAAGGGTGGAGCCGTTTTCCCTTGGAGCACCGAGATCCTCGTGGTTGCCGTCATTTCTGGAGCCGCAATGTTTGGCGCCTATTACGCAACCATGCGGCTTTACGAGCAGGCGGATCTTGCGACGGCAGAGTTTCCATCTTTGCTCGCAGCCCTTGCGATCCAACCGCTTGAGATGTTGCTTCTTGATCTGCCGATGCGGGCGACCTACCTCGTGTCCACGATCGGCTTTGTTTTCGCGATCTATCTTTTACTGCGCTTTCGGGCGCGTGAGTTGAGTCATGCCTGAGTTAGCTTTACCTCTCGTTCCTCAAGCCTTGGATTTTACCTGCGGGGCCGCGTGCTTCGAAAGTATGTTCCGCTTTCTCAAAGGCTGGTCGCCAGGTGAGCTCCATTTCGCGCGTGAACTCGGAACGCTGCAAACAGGGTTTACTCCTCCCGAAAAGATCGCGGAGCTCGCCACGCATTATGGATTCGATGTGCTCCTCAGGCGCGGCGCTGCCTTCACTGAGCTTCGCGAAACATTCCGCGAAGGTGGAGTCGTCTTCGTCACATGGTGGGATGATGAGGCTGGTCACTACAGCCTCGTGCGCGCGATCGGAAAAAGCGAGATCATCCTCATGGATC
>SYLX01000006.1 GCA_005808505.1 Bdellovibrionales bacterium
CGGAAGAGAATCTCCGGCTCCATACGCGTATTCTGGTGCTTCTTGTGAAGCTTTTGAAGTTGCTCAAGAGCGCGCTTTTCCGAACGGATCACGAGAAGCTCTGTTTTGAGAGCTTTCAATTCGTTTCCGCGTTCGTCGCCTTCTTTGAAGCGTAGTTCTTTTTCCACGCCGGAATCACCAGCTGGCTTCTTCTTTTCGGCGAAAGCGCTCGGAGCGCTCATCACTACGAGCGCGGCTGCGAGCATTCCGAGTGTCGTTTTATTCTTACGTAGAGTCATCGTCTCGCCTCTTGTTAACTTAATCCGTCACGATCGAAATCAACTTTGATCACCGAGTCTTGCGCGGGGATCGCCGTACCGTGGAAAATTACGGAATTCTTCGTTGCATCGTACGTCCAGCCATCCGTTTCGCTCTTAGGGATGAGCTGGTTGTTCACGTAAACCTTGATGGAATCGACAACCGGTTTTGCCGGGAGTACGTACTCCGTCATCATCTCGAGGATGCGCGCTTTTACGTTGCTGAGAGCCGCGCGCATATCGCCGTTGCAGATCGAAACGGCTGCACCACCCGAAGTCTTCGCGAGATCCATGAAGCGAAGTCCCGGCTCGTAGTATCCCCACGCCGAAGACTTGCAGCTCGGGTCTGCAGTGGTTACGCCCATGTACTGAACAACCCAGCTGCGGCCGCCGTATTTCAGAGCGGGACGGAGCTGATCGAAAAACTTTTTCCAGTCTTCGTTAGCCGAGTCGTCATCTTCATTTGAGAGATAGATCACCGCGAGCAGAGCGTTCGGACGCAAGAAACCTGCGTTGTCTTTCTCGGCGAGAGGGCCCGTCAAAGCGGCGCGGGTTGCTTCGAACGCGCGAGCAAGAGGTTGCCAGTCGTATTCGCCAGCCTCGATGCGCTCAGCGAGAAGACTCACGAGATTCGGAGTATCAGCTTTCAGAACCGTCGGCTCACCTTGCTCGGCACGGAAGCGACCACGCTCCCCGCCTGAACTCATATCCATCGTTGTGACCGCGAATTGATAATTGAGGCCCGTGCGGTTGAATGCTTCGATCAGCGAACCCATTTGGCTTGCGAGTGCGCGCTGATGCTTCGACATCGCACCTGACGTATCGACGACAAAGAGCACGTCGACGTCGGTGTTGTAAGTCACCTTTTGACCGTACTGAGCTTGCTCGGCCGGCTTGTCGAAATTCTGCTGGTTACACGCAACAACGCCCGAAGCTAACGCTCCGAGAACCGAGACTGAAACCACAAGTTGTTTCAACGATGATTGCATGACCGAAGTCCGCCTTTCGCGAATCCTTTCACAGGACTCAGCTCACGAACATTCGGCGCGCCCTAGGCAGGACTGAAGATCATTAAGGAGATTCAGCACTTAAGACGCTTACCGAGGCAGCATTCTAAAAAAACTGTCGAACTCATGCACAAGAGCAGGACCTAACGGGTCCAGGTGGATTTTCGATTTTCGAAAAGCTGTCGAAGATTTTCGCACTCGAATGAGCGTCTTGAATTGAAACGAAAACGGGGTTCGACTGGACGAACCCCGCTGGACTAAATAAAACTGCTTGATGGCCTTGAGCCCAGTCTCTACCGGGCCTCGAGCCGCGACCTTACTTGATCGCCGAGCGGACGTGCGCTGAGAACGCGTCCATCACCCAAACCACAAACGCGATCACGACGATGATCGTTCCGACCTGCGGCCAGCGCGCTTGACCTTGATATTCCATGAGCATCGTTCCGATACCGCCGCCACCGACGAAGCCGAGGATCGTGGCCATACGAACGTTAATGTCCCAGCGATAGATCGTGTAGGAGATGTACGGAAGAACGATCTGCGGAACGACCGCGAACCAGATCGTCTGCAAGCGTCCTGCACCTGTCGACTCGATTCCTTCGATGGGGCCTTCTTCAACGCCTTCAACGATTTCGGAGTACTGTTTTGCGAGCGAAGCGATCGAGTGGATCATCAACGCGAGCATGCCGGCAAAAGGACCGAAGCTGACCCAAACCGAGAAGATGATCGCCCAAAGAACAGGTTCGATCGAGCGCGAGATGTTGAAGACCGTGCGAAGAGCCGTGTAGACGACCATGCCCGAGCGCGACTTGCCCATGATGTTGCGAGCCGTGAGGAAGCTCAACACAAACGCAACCGGCACCGCGATCGCCGTCGCCATGAAGGCGATGAAGATCGACTCGATGATCTTCATGATCGCTTTTGGAAGAATCGACCAGTCAGGATTTGCGAGTTCCGCAAACAAGCGAAGCGCTTGTTCGACGGCTTCTTGTTCAAGAAGGCGCAAGATATTGATGTCGGTGATCACCCAGCCGAGAACGACCGTCGCGACGAGCGCTAAGATCAGCTCAATGCCCCAGAACGTTTTGTACATCGGCGTGTACTCGCCGGTTGTACGGAAACGTTTGTGCGGAGGCGCGTAGATCACCTCTCCAAGAGTCTTGGCACCCTTTGCACTCGCTGCCAAACTGACAACCGCGCCGAGAACCGCGAGACCTAAGAAGATCAAAACATTTTGGCTCATTTGAGCCGTCAATGTGTCGCTATCAGGTCGGTAGATCGCAACCAACGCGAAGATCACGATGTAAGCGATGATGATGGCGTCGAAGATCGTGCGCCGGATCGTTGCTCCAGTGTCGCCCATTCGTCCTGCTCCCCAAAAACTCAGTTGATGTGAACTTCTTTAGCGCCTTCGCCGTAAATCTGGGCGAACCACTCGTCATTGATTTCGCTCGGGCTTCCTTCGAAGACCTTTTGCCCGTGCTTCAACGCGATCACGCGCGTGGCGTACTGGCGAACGAGACTCAAGAAGTGAAGATTGCAAACGATCGTCAGACCAAGCTCTTGATTCACTTTGCGGAGGTAATCCATGACCGTGTGGCAAGTCGCCGGATCAAGGCTCGCAACCGGTTCATCGGCGAGAAGAATCTCAGGCGATTGCATGAGCGCGCGCGCACTGGCGACACGCTGTTGTTGTCCACCGGAGAGCTGCGAAGCGCGGTAGTAAGCTTTGTCGCCGATTCCGACGAGCTTCAGGTACTCGCGAGCTTTCGCTTTATCTTCATCGGAGTAGAGACCGAACATGCTCTTTACCGTGCCGGTGCGGCCGAGCGTTCCGTGAAGAACGTTGTTCACGACCGAGTGGCGCTGGATGATGTTGAAATGTTGGAAGACCATTCCGACGTGCTTACGCACTTCGAGAACTTCGCGGCCTTTGACCTTGGCGACATCTTTCCCTTTGAAGAGGATCTCGCCGGATGTGGGATCATGGAGACGGTTCACGCAACGAAGGAGCGTGGACTTACCCGAACCGGACAAACCGATCACGACGAGAAACTCGCCTTTTTTGACGTCGAAGCTGACGCCCTTCAAAGCTTGCACGCCGTTGGGGTAAGTCTTCACCAAGTTTCGAACAGAGAGAATCGGTTGCGACAAACTACGCCTCCGCTGAGTTTAGAAACAGGAACCGCGAGCAGGAAGTCTTACTTCTTTTTAGTCAAAAGCTCTTCGGCGTTCGCGTTGACGGATTTCATCATTTCGCGAATACCGTCGTAATCTTTGTCCGTCGCCGGCTGCATCGCCGTGATGCCGTAGAGATTGAAGAACGCTTGTTTACCTTCTTCGGTCTGAACCATCTTCATGAAGGCATCGGCGATGGTTTTCTTCATTTCTTCCGGAAGTTCTTTACGGAACGCGATCGGATCGTTCGGGATATCGTTGGTGAGTTTTACGATCTCAACTTTGTCTTCGATATCGGGATACTGAGCTTTCACGAGACGGCGAGCGTCTTGGATGCCTTCTTTTTCTTCGGGCGGAGAGTAGAAAGTTGCGCCCGCGTCGACGCGACCTTGATAGATCATCGATACGACGTTGTCGTGCTTCATCGCAAACTGCGTGTCGCCGAGTTTAACGCCAGAGTCTTGCAAGAACTTGAGCGGGAGAATGTAACCCGAGAGCGAAGCGGGGTCGACGAACGCGAACGTCTTGCCGACGAGATCTTTTACGTCTTTGAAGCGACCTTTTTTCGCGAGGATCTGCGATTGGTAAGTCGCTTTGCCGTGACGGATGACCATCAAGCGAGCTTCGGCGCCGTACTTCTGATTCGCGAGCAAGTAACCGAAGGTGTTGAAAGCCGCAACGTCAGCGCGTTTTGAACCGAAGGCTTCAACAACGGCGATGTAGCTCTGCGGAACGGAGATTTTGTATTTGTAGGGCGTGTTGGCTTCGAGCCACGTCTGCATGAGCTTGGAGTTCGAGTCGATGACTTTCGCGTCAACGGAAGGAACGAAGAAGAGATTGACGGGATTGTCTTTTGTTCCGAGCTCGGCTTTTTTGAACGTGCAGCCGCTGATCGCGACCGTCACCAACAAAGCGACGAAAGTGGACGCCTGCAGGCGCTGGGAGACGGCACGCTTGTACAAGGTACGCAGGGACATCGTCGATATCCTTTTTCAAACTGAGTGGGGGTTTTGGTTTCAGCCGGTGTCTTAGCAGCTTGCGCTAAACCTCGCAACTCCGAAGGCTTACGTGCCGGGTAAGCGTGAACTCTGTCCACTATCGGAGGCAAAATGATCATGGTGGCATGCCTAAAGGTCGCAGTAAGTCCTTCAGGAGCGAATTGGTTCGTCGCCGCGGGCCGAGTCAGGTTCTTGTTAGGGCCAAGAGGATCCCGTAGGATGGCTCAATGGTAAAGACTGTGCCTCCCTCCACCACTGGCCCGGGCGCAAATCGCCCTCTCCTCGAACGAATTCTTCACGAAGCTTGGGAGTTTTCCCAAGCGAAGCGACCGTTTTTAGCGGTTTTCGACCTGGATTCCACGCTCTTTGACCTCACTTTGCGCGTGTCTTCGATTGTCGACGAATTTGCTTTGGATCCGGCATCGGTCGCACGTTTCCCTCGCGAGTGTGAAGCCTTGAAGAAAGTTCAGATTTTATCGACCGATTGGGGCTTGGACGAGCCGCTTTCGCGGATCGGGATTACGAAAGCGACTAGCCCGGATTTCATGCACGCGCTCCACGAGTGTTGGGCGGCGGGTTTTTTCAGCAACGATTTCCTCATCTACGATGAGCCTTTACCTGGTGCCGTGGAATACGTGCAGGAGCTGCATCAGCTCGGCGCGCATATCATGTATCTGACGGGACGAGACATTCCCCGGATGGAAGTTGGAACGGCAAAGAGCTTGCGGGATCGCGGCTTCCCCATGGATGCCGAGACGGTTCAGATGATTTTAAAGCCAGTCGCGGAGCTGGACGATGCGCACTTCAAACTCGAGGTCCTTCAAAAAGCCGAAGAAACGTACGAGCGCATTTGGCTTTTCGAAAATGAGCCGGTGAACTTGAATCTCGTCGCCAAGCATTGCCCCGAAATTGGGCTCGTCTTCATCGACTCGGTTCACTCGGGCCGCGAGGAAGTCGACGCCACGCTCGATAGCATTCGCCACTTCGAAGTCGACCTTGCGGAGTTTCGGAAGATTCGTTGAGTCAATGGCTCACTTTGGGGTTGAGCTCGTGGCTCACGCATGGGTTGAGCTTGGGGCTCACTTGCGCGGCAAGTGAAACCCGAGGCTAGGGAGAGCCAGCAAGATCGACGCGATGATGATTGAGTGGGTCATCTCCCCTTTCAAGATCATATCGATGACTTCGGGGATTTCCTTCGTCACGACACGAATGTCTTCAAACTCATCGGGTTCGGGGCTTTCCACCAACTTGCAACCGTACGCGACAAACGTGTGCATCTTGTTATTTTGCATCGCCGGGTTTGGATGGTGAACGCCAACGAGACGAACGTCTTCGGGAACGAAGCCGGTTTCTTCGCGCAACTCGCGAATCGCTGCGCGCTTGGGATCTTCTCCCGGATCAGCAGCTCCACCCGGAACTTCGAGGCACACGGCTTTAGCAGCGTGACGGTACTGCTCCACGAGAACGATCTTGTTGTCTTCGGTGACGGGAATCACGTTGACCCAATCGGTGAATTCCATGACGTAGTAGTTGGGCATCACGCGGCCATCGGGCAGCTCGCACTCATCTGAGCGGAATCGGAAGAAGTTCGATTTAAAGAGCTCGCGGCTTTTAAGGACTTTCCAGAAGCGCGATTTATCGCTCACGGGTGCTCCTTCTCTAAGATGCTTTCGGATGGGTTGGCGCGTTTTCCTCAAAAAACCGTAGCAGGACCTTTGCCTCCTCTTCCAGATGATTCGCTAGAGAATTCACGATCCGCCGGAATTATTGCGGGGCCTCAAGGGCTTATGTTACGTTTCGCCCCTCGCAGCTCGCCTCAGGGAGAAGACTTATGTCGCTACATCTCATTGCCGTTCCGATCGGAAATCCGGGTGACATCACGCTTCGCGCGGTCGAGACGATCAAGAGTGCCGACATCGTGATCGGTGAGGAGCGAAAAGAAGTATCAAAGCTTCTGAAGTCATTGGGCATCGAGGGTAAACGAATGGAGCTGCTCAACGAGCACTCCACCGACGATGATGTTCGCGATCTTCTGAAGCTCTGTCGTGAGCAAACGGTTGCGCTCGTTTCTGATTGCGGAACTCCTGGGTTTTGCGATCCGGGCGCGCGTCTCGTGGCGGCTTGCCGGAGCGAAGGTCTCTCGGCTTCTCCTCTTCCGGGCGCATCGAGTTTGATGTGTTTGCTTTCAGTCTCGGGTCACGACATGCGCGAGTTTCTCTTTCGCGGTTTCTTGCCGGCCGAGCGCGAAGAACGTGCACGCGCCCTTCGTGAACTTGAGCGCGAGCGTCGCCCGATGATTTTGATGGATACGCCTTACCGTCTTGGACGCTTACTCGATGAGCTCGCGAAGAAGTGGCCCGATCGTCGCGCAGTTTTAGGTTGCGACTTCACGCAAGCCACCGAGACGGTTATCGAAGCCACGTTGAAGGAGCTTCCTGCCCTCGTCGGAGAACGAAAAGCTGAGTTCATCTTGGCTGTCTTCCCACCGAAAAATGATGGCTTTAAAAGCGATCAATCGGGCCCTCGTCCACATCCCCGTGAGGCCGCTCGCGATGGCAATCGCGGTGGCGATCGCAATGTGGTTCGGGGTAAACAAAAAGACACGAGACGTTTTCCGAAGCGTCGATGAACTTAGGTGGTTTTAAGGAGTGTCGAGCGGCTTTGACGGTGGTCCAACCACGGTCTTTCCGGGCTCAACCGACTTCGTCACAACGGCATTTGCGCCGATGCGCGAACCATCACCGAGCGTGATGGGGCCGAGAACTTTCGCGCCTGTTCCGATTAAGACGCGATTTCCGACGGTGGGATGCCTTTTGATGGGGTCAAACTTCGTTCCACCGAGCGTGACTCCGTGGAAGATGATGCAATCGTCACCGATTTCCGCAGTCTCGCCGATCACGACGCCCATGCCGTGATCGATCACGAGACGTTTTCCGATCGTTGCTCCAGGATGAATCTCAATTCCGGTGAACCACCGACCCAGTTCAGACACGAGTCGCGCTAGAAAGAAAAGTTGATTGCGGTAGAGTGAGTTCCCGATGCGATAAAAGAAAATCGCCTTGGGACCTGGATACAAAAGCGCGATCTCCCAGACTGACTTCGCAGCGGGATCGTAGCGCTTATAAGCTTGGATGAAGTCTTTCATTTCCTCGATCATGGTCTCCACCGCGTTCGGAGGCCCCAATCTGCCCGAATCCCCCCGCGAAGTCATGACTTTTGGAGCTACCGGTAAGTTACGGAAAAGTTGCCAACCGGGGTGGTTCGATCACGCCCCGGCTATCGCATCATTTCAGATCAATATTTCAGGAGGAAGTACCGTTCGAAGAGTTGGTTGAACTTCGACCACCGCTCACCAGAGTCACCGGTCGCGTCGCGCTCGGTTTTGACGAAGCGATCGATCGTGTTGATCTTGCTGTCGAGATCGTCGATCGCCGCAACGATGAAGGCTTCGAGGAACATCGGAGTTTTTGGGCTTCCGTACTCGAGGCGACCGTGGTGGCTCAAGATGATGTGCTTGAGCAGATCTTTGAGATCTTCGGGGAAGCCGAGGATCCGCGAAGCTTTGCGCTCCACGAGTTCCACCGCCATCACCATGTGACCGATGAGCTTGCCACGATCAGTGTAGCTGATGCCGTTGGAGACATCGAGCTCCCAAACTTTGCCGATGTCGTGGAAGATCGCGCCGAAAAGAAGAAGATCTAAGCGCAGCTCCACTTTTTGCAATTGATAGTGCGCGTGGAGGACTTTCATCAACCCGCAGATCGAGAGAACGTGCTCGAGCAATCCACCAACGTATGCGTGGTGAATCGACTTGGCCGCAGGTGCGACGAGCATGCGCTTGCGAATCTCGGGATCGTTGAGCACGTCGAGCGTGAGCTGACGGATGCTTCCGTTTTCAAGGCCTTCGGCGATTCTCACGAGCTCGGCCATCATCTCTTCCGGCGGGCGTGTCGAGGAGCTGACGAAATCATCCATGCGATAGTCGCTGCTGAGAGCGCGCTCCAAACGATGGATGATGATCTGACGACGACCTTGGAAGATTTGAACTTGTCCCTTCACGCGTATGATGTCGCCTGTTTGGAACGACTCGTTCACAGTTTCGACGTTATCCCAAACGCGAGCATCGACGGAGCCGGAGTTGTCGGCAAGAAAGAGGCTGATGTAGGCCTTGCCGTTTTTGCCGGTGAGCATCGCTTTGTCGCGCGCCAAGAAGACAGAGTTGAAGACTTGCTTATCCTGCAGGTCTTTAACGAACGTCTTTTTGTGTTCTTGCGAGCCGTCAGAATTTTGAGCCGTTTCGGGATTCTGTGGAAACATGGCGCCATCCTACCCGCGCGGTCGCGACTTGAGAAGCTCTATCGGTTTCGCCGTGCGGTCGGGTTTGGATGTGGCTGGGTGTGGTTGGGTGTGCCGGTTGCGAAGGCAGTTGGGACAAGGTTACACCTCCGCTGGCGGTCGCGGTGGCGGTTGCGGTTGCGGTGGCAGTTGCGCGTTGCATCCCGCAAAGGTGCCAGGCACCTTTTGGCGGACTCCTTTCGGCGGGCCAGAGCCCGACGAAGTTTTAGTCATACGTCATCCGGATGCAGTCCAGTTTCACGGGAGCCTCTCAGGTTGCACTCCAAAACGAAGGTAATTGGTTAGTGCAACCAGATTTTCGCATATCTCATGCATTCTTTTCTTTCGAGGAAACTCGCGGAGGCCGGAGTGAAAAACGTGAAACTAATCGCAATATTGGTATTCGGATTAGCGGTCACCGTTCCGAGTGCTCACTCGCACGCATTTCGCTTCTGCAACCTCTTCATGCAACAGACGCCGCACCCTTCTGAAGACGATCTTCTAAAAGCAAACTTGCTCGAACTTCAAAGACGCGAAACAGAAGGTAGAAAATCCCGCGAAGTAGCCAAAATGAATCTCGAAGCTCAAAGAGTTCATGAATCGACGCCTGTGCGTTCTTCTTTTTCCGGTCGTCTCACAACGATTCCGTACGCAGCGATTTCGAAGGTGATCGCATCAATGACGAAAAACCCGATCATCGCCGATGCAAACGCAGGGAAATACAATCAGCCCAACGTCGACATTGCTTATTGCTTCGGTCGAGCCGCGTACGCGCACTTCGCGCTCCTCAAAATGGGCGTGGATAAAAGCGCGATTCGAAAGATTTGGGCCGTTGGCCCAATGGAAGGCGATGTTAATTGGCAATTCCACGTAGCGACGATCGTCCGTGCTGACGACGGAAGATGGTACGTCCTCGACACGTACTTTGCTGGGGAAGTCGTGACTTTGGAGAGATGGATTTCCACCTGGCGCGGAATGAATAAAGACGGCAAACTCCGCATCTATTTTACCGATCCCCAAAAATTCTCCGTCGAACTTGGAACCTATGACCGCGTCCAACTGGGTCTCAATCTGACGCGCGACAAAGATTGGTACAAAGGTTTTTTCGCGGACTTGATGACTTGGTTCCAGACAGGTTCGCTTGAAAGTGTCGGACTTACGAGACTCATTCCGCCCAAACAATCTCCTAAGACTGCTTTGAACGAGGATTTTCAGCCGCTCGCTTCCGATGCAGGAGTTTCCCTTAAACCTGCATCAGAGAATGAACTGCTAGCGCGCTCACCTGAAGACACGCGCAAATCGAACGCGGCTCAGGCTCGACTTGATCTCGCGGCTTTTCAAAAATTAGAGAGTGAGTTTTCGCGCGCTCATCGAGCTTATCTAAACACGCGACGTGGAACTCAAGCGGAGGCAGACGCAAAGGCCGAGCTCAAGCGCACCTCTGAAGCGATGTTGAGCTCACTCCAGTTTCTCGGTTCTCTGGACTACGCTGATGTGGGTCGACTCGCCCACCAAGCTCATCACAAATACTCCACGGCACCAGGGGGAAGCGATATGGAGATTCTGTACCGCCGCCTCGGAGAAATTTACGTGCACACTTTCGTTCCGGCTTTCAAAACTCAGGTCGAGCGAGAGAACTGGAGCTCAGAACGTCTCTCGCAAGTCGTCGCTGATTTCGGCGTCCAGATCACTCGCTCGACTCCGGGAACGCCTATGGAATTAGCCTACAAAGCCGCGCAAGAACTAGCTTCAGAAATCGCGGTAAAGGCCGCGAGCAAAGAAAGTTTAGAATACGGACGGGCAGAATAATCCTGCGGCCAGTACCGCATCGCATCCCGCAAAGGTGCCAGGCACCTTTGGCGAACTTCTCGACAGCAACCAGCCGAAATAGGTCACCGGTAGTTTTACCGCCCCAGCAACCGAATCTTTTGATTAATACGTGCAATTTCAGAGCACGGCACGTGCATCTATAAGGTAAAGGCACGCGGAGGCGTTCATGAACTCAGTCAACAGCTCAACATTGTTTCTCGCTGCATTTATCAGCCTGAGCGGAGCTTCGGCTCAAGC
>SYLX01000007.1 GCA_005808505.1 Bdellovibrionales bacterium
AACTCTTGCGTACCTTCGGCTTTGAAGTGAATGGTTTTAAGAGGCTCCGACCAGTCGTGCGCCACGTGGTGATAAAACTCGTTGTACTCCTCTTTCGTCACTTCCGAAGGGCTGCGGAGCCAAAGAGCTTTTTGGCTGTTGATGGTTTCTTCTTTGGTTTCGCTTTCCTCTTCGCCTTCTTTCTCCGTATTTGGCTTCACGCGAAGCTTGATCGGGAAAGAAATGAAGTCCGAGTACTTTTTAACGATGGCCTTCAGCGTCCACTCATCCGTGAAGTCTTGCGCACTCTCATCGCCTGAGAAATCCTTGAGCTGGAGGAGAATCGACGTTCCATGACCTTCGGCTCTGGGCGCGCGGCTAATCGAATACTGGCCATCGCCTTTTGACTCCCAAACGGTTCCTTCGTTTTCACCCGCTCGCTGCGTGTGGAGGATGACCTTGTCCGCGACGATGAAGGACGAGTAAAAACCAACGCCGAACTGGCCGATGAGTTCAGGACGATCTTTGAGATCTTCTTTTGCGCGCAAGAATTCTTTCGTTCCCGAATGCGCGATGGTGCCGATGTTCTTTACGACTTCGTCGTAAGACATCCCGATCCCATTATCCTGGATTTTAAGGGTTCGAGCTTTCGCATCCGGGATCAGAACGATCGAGCGTTCTTCGTCACTGAGCTTCCACTCTTCGTGCGAGAGCGACTCAAAGCGAAGTTTATCGAGCGCATCGGAAGCATTCGAGATCAGCTCCCGCAAAAAGATTTCTTTTTGAGAATAGAGCGAATGAACCATGAGATGGAGGATTTCTTTAACCTCCGCCTGAAAGGAATGATTTTGCTTATGCGAGCTTTGTTCCATCGTGCACGAATCCTGTTTGAGCGTTAGTTTTCCGGGAATTTATGGCTACCCGTTTTCTTGTCAAGTTCGGAGCAATTTAAAGTTTCCGAAACAAGCCTGGTTTTCGTTTTACTCGCTTTGGAGCGTGGCGCACCTTCACCTCCATGTTAACGGAAGCCTTTTTTAGATCATCAACGCGTCCAACTCCTCCCCGCGATGCTTCAATTGACAGCACCCTCGACTTCTTAAGGGAAACCTATTCTTTTGGCATAAATCGGTTTGAAAAGTACGGAACCGATATTTTCGAAGCGCGGTTGATGCTTTCGAAAGCGCTTTTTCTACGAGGCGATGGGGCAGCGCGCCTCTTTTACGAAGGCGATCGTTTCACGCGCGTTCGCGCTAATCCTCAAACAACACTTCGCCTTCTTCAGGATAAAGGAAGTGTTCAGCAGCAAAACGGCTCCGCGCATCGGCATCGCAAGGCTCTTTTCATGTCGCTCATGACGCCGGAAGCTCTAGAAAAAATGCGTAAGCTCGTGAATGAGGAGTGGCGATCGGCAGCTAAGCGATGGGAGAAGCGCCGCAAAGTGGTTCTTTTTGGTGAAGTTGAGGAAATTCTTTGCCGCGCCGTCTGCCTCTGGGCAGGCGTTCCGCTGTTTGAGAATGAAGTGAAAGCTAGAACGCGCGAGTTCGGCGGAATGATTGATGGTGCAGGCTCCTTCGGTATCCGAAATGCTCGCGGCGCCATCCTTCGTACACGCACGGAGCGGTGGGCCCGGCAGCTCATCGCGGATATTCGATTGAATCGTCTCTCCCCGTCTCGTGAGACCGCTGCTTACAAGATTGCGTTCTTTCAGGATCTCGACGGCAAAGTTTTACCCGTGGAAGTGGCGGCAGTTGAACTCCTCAATATTTTACGTCCGACGGTCGCGGTAGCTAGATTCGTCGTCTTCGGTGCGCTCGCCCTGCATCAGTATCCTCAGGTTTCGGCAGGTGATTTTGCAGATGCTGGTTTTGCCCAACGTTTTGCGCTCGAAGTTCGGCGTTACTATCCCTTCTTCCCGATGATCGGGGGTCGTGCGACCGAAACTTTCGTCTGGCGCGAATTCGAAATCAAAAAAGGTCAGTGGGCGCTGTTAGATCTTTATGCGACCAACCACGATCCGCGTTTGTGGACGAAACCCGGTGAGTTCCGGCCTGACCGCTTTCTCGAACAGGAGATTTCGGGCTTCAACTTTGTCCCTCAAGGGGGCGGCGCGTACGCCACGAGCCACCGCTGTCCGGGCGAGTCTCTGACCGACGAGATCATGAAGGTCTCGATGCGCTTTTTAAGAGAAGAGATGTCGTACGAAGTGCCCAAGCAGGATCTGAGCATCGACATTTCACGACTTCCCGCCGTCGTAAAGAGCCGATTCGTGATCAAGCGGGTGCGAGCGCTCTAACGCTCTTTCAGAAGTTTGAGCGAAGCCTCCCATAGACTGCGCGCAAGATCCGCCGAAACTTGAGGATTGCGGCGACCGAGCTTTCGTTTCACGTAGTACTCACCCGGCTTCCAGTCACGTCCAGGAGTGGTTTCGACAAGCCAATTGAGAGTATCCGCACCTTTTTCGGGTGAGATGAGAAAGAAGCGACCGACCGCATTCTCGTAAACCCATTTGATGAGCCCACTTCCGTCGCGCGCAAATCCCGTTGCCACACCACCCGGATGAAATGAAACAGCCTTCACGTTCTTGAATTTTTCGTTGAGGCCGATTGCGTGGAGAATGTTCATCAACTTTCCGGTTCCGTAGGCGCGAAAGGAATCGTATTTTTTTGAGTTTTCAAGATCTTCGAGATCAACGTGCCCGAAGTTATTGGCAACACTCGAAGTGTTGATGATCGTCGCGCCGGACGCTTCAAGACGTTCGCGCAAAAGCCAGGTCAACAAAAACCCCGCCAGATGGTTGATCTGAAACGTCATTTCGTGACCATCTTCGGTCATTTGACGTTCCCCAAAGATAGCACCCGCGTTGTTGGCCAAGACGTCAATTCGTGGGTACTTCTCCAGGAGCCAACTTGCGAGCTTTCGGACTTCGGAGAGCTTTGCGAAATCCACGAGGTAATGATCGCAGCCAATCTCGCTCGCGATTGCTTTTGTTGCCGGCGAACGTCCCGTAATAATGACCCGAGCTCCTCGCTGCGCTAGGTAGCGAGCCGCGGCGGCTCCGATGCCGGAGCTACCGCCGGTGATGACGATCGTTTTGTCTTGAATCGGCATTCATGTCTCCCCGTCCGTGTCCGTTAGCACCATCAAATGGTAAAACTTCAGGGACGGCAAGCTTCACCGAACAACGATATGCCAAGGATTCGTGTTCAATTCTCCAGAGGTCCTAAACACGCCGTGGAGGAACCAAAGCCAAGTTTAAAATAAGATCTGCATGGTTTTTAGTCCCATCTCTTTTATTTCCTTCAGGAGGAACCATGGCAAAGCGAACTAAAATCACGACAAACAAAAGTGTCTTCAGCGTTTTCGGCGGAGTGCCGTGGCGCACGGTCTTCATCGCTGCAGGTGTAGCGGTGGTAGCACCTTACTTCCTCCGTCGTTTCATGCCGATGCTCGACGGCCGCATCCGTGAAATCACGGGTCGTGACGTGACGCTCGCAGGAAAAGACTCGGTTCGTGACGTAGCTGACGATCTGAATGTCGGCGGCGTTTCGGGAACAATCGAACGCGGCATCGATCGCGTAACGGATCGTCTTACGCACTAATCTGACTCACTAACTCGCATATATTTGGTGGGATTGTGAGCGGGCGCCAAGAAGGGGCCCGCTTCTTTTTTACTTCGCAGGTATGCGGATTGTGACTAGGTGGCGTTCCACTTCTAAGAGCGGCGATTTGAGTTCTACAACGTCGGTCTTTAGGTCTTTGAATTTCTTTTGCGCAAGCCCAAGCTCTTCATCGACTTTTTCCCGACGGCCTTTCAACAAGAAATAGCTGCCACCGCTTTGATAATAGTTGCGGCTCATATCTAAAATCACGTCGAGTGGCTTGAAAGCTCGTGCGGTAACCACGTCTACGTCTTTGAACGTCGGCAGAATCTCCCCTTCAATTTTCAGATTTGGCGCAAACGCTTTACAGCGCGTGAGGAACTCGCGCTTGAGCACGCTCTTTTCGTAAAGTCGGTAGCTCACCTCAGGAAATTGAATCGCGTACAAAACACCGGGCAATCCGCCGCCGGCTCCGAAGTCGGCCGCTGCTTTAACATGCATCGGAAAAATTTTGATCGGCAAAAGGCAGTCGATCACGTGATTGTCGATCAGCTCCTCAAAAGTCATTTTACGACTGATGAGATTGAGTTCTTCGTTCGACTTCCAGAGGAGTTCAACGTATTGGCGGAGAGCGGAGACTGCGTCTTCGCGAAGGCCGAGTTCGAGCATCAAAGGGATGCGCTTTTCAAAATGTTCCATCGACATGCCTAAGGGGTACCGGATCGGGGCGCAGAAGTCCACGCGCGAGGTGCCCAAAAAAGAAAAAGGCCCTGACTCAAACCTTGAGTCAAAGCCTTTAGAGTTACAGCCGTGGAGCTTCCTACTCCTTCAGAGTCGTGCGGATCCGTCCTTTAGAGACTAGATTCAGTCGATGATGCGGAACCAGAGATCGTACATCAGGTGAACCGCACCGTCAGAAGTCTCGATGAATGACTTCATTTTGATTTCGTTTCCAAACTTATCTTTCTCGCTGTAGCTAGCGTCGTAGCTGAGGTTGATTGAAGTCACTTTCAATTCGCTCAAAGTTTTGAGCTCAGAAGCTTGCGCTACGGCGTCACCATTCTCATCGGCCCAGAGGCGAAGCTGCGAGAAGATCGCGTCCTTACGCGTGATCTCACCGTCGCGTGCGTCTTGATCGATGGAGCCGTCGGCTTTACGACCGTCATGTTTGCGGAGAGCCTCGTAACCGTTTGCCGCGAACTGACCATCCGGACCTTTGGTGTTGTCGCCGAACATTTCGTTGATGCCCTTCACTTCGCCGTTCGCATTCGGAAGAACGAGGAAGTAATTGCCAGACGAAGCTTGGGGCGCAAACCAAGAGATCTTCTTCTTCGAGTGCGCTTGCGGGAAGCTACGCTCACCGAGGATATCGAACAGGACTCCATCGAGCGGAGCCGTCAAAGAGATCGGTGCGGGAGCACGACCAGCTTTGTTGATCTGGACAAGAAGCGGGCTTCCGGCGAAGTCGCAAGATCCTGTCGGACCCGTGTTGTTATAGCCGCCCGGGTTGACCGAAAGAAGCATCGAAGGGCCACCCTGACTGGCCGGCGCGAGCTTCATCGTGCCGTTTTCTTTCGTGACCTTCACGCGGTAGTTCGTAGCTGCACCGTAATAGAAGTCGAAATACGCCTGCGGAATGTTGAGGTAGCCTTGCTGACTCACGGAACTGATCGGTGTTCCCGACAGCAAGTTTTTCGACGTGCCTGAACGAAGCTGAAGCGTGTATTCGCCTTCCGCAAGCGTCGGGCACTTTTTATCGATCTCTTTAACGACGAGCATCTTCTCGTTCACGAGCTTTGTTTTGATCGAGGCATCGCTCGCATCACAAACGGTTGCGCCTGCATCGTTGACGAGAAGGGTTTTCAAATCCATCGCGTCCTGAACACTGCCGCCGTTATGAGCGACGCCATCATTTGAGCAGATCGCGCCTGCCGGCGTCTCCATTGGAGGAGACGGGGGTGCCGGAGGCGGCGCTTCGGGAACAGGTTCAGGTTGAACAGTTTCAGGGCAGAGGGTTTCAACACCATCTTCCATGCAGCGCTCTTCAGTTGCGGTTGCGAAGACGCTGCGGCCGAGAACTTTTTTAGCCTTCTCGCCAGTTACGCCCGTAAAGCCCGAGCAGCTAGCCAGTAAGCAAGTCAGAGTTCCTAGACCGATGACCTTCGTAAGACGGCTTTGCATGATGATCCCCTCTTCCCCGATTGCGTCGATGATGGGTAGGGATTGCACGTGTGATGCCTGTCTCAAGCTAAGGCGCTTTGGAGGTTTTGCCGTGCGGGCGAAATAAACGGTTCGTGAGCGGATTGTTCTGAAACAAACTGGCGACGAAAAAAGGCCCTGTGAACAAGAGTTGATCAGCCTGTGTTGAACCTCGACAAACTTCTAGTCGCTCCGGTGCCGTCCGTCGCGAGCTGTTTGAAGGACCCGGTCTCGTCTTTTTAAGCCCTGAGCATTACCATATAGAGAGAGGCGATCGAGTTGAGCTTTGATCCTCGGAATAGGTGCACGAATGAAATTATCTCGAAGCGGGACGAAACTGGCTCTTCTCTTCATGACGGTTTGTTTCAGCGCATCGGCTTGGGCGAAGTCTCCTGCACTCGATGAGAGATGCGCGAAGAAAAAAGACGTCAACGTCTGTATGGATCTCGCTTTCGGTCACATGGCGAAGAAAAAAAAGAGTGATCAAAAGCTCGCGCTCAAATACTTCAAGCTCGGCTGCGAAGCGCAGAAGAAGCACGCTTGCTCAAATGAGGAAGCTAAAGCGCTCGCAAAAGATTTTCGGAATCAGGGTCGTTCGACGGCGTCTCAGAAAAAATAAATTCAACGCTGCGGACGCACGCGCATTCCGGCGCGAAGGTTTCCACTCGCTCCGGTGATGACCGTTTCTCCCGGTCGCAGCCCTTCCAATATTTCAACTCTCTCACTTGAATCGTTCTCACCCGAATCTTTCGTGCGCTTACCGATGATAACTTCTCGCTGAGTCGCAACGAAAGAACCGTCGGGTTGTCGCACAGGAACGTAAACGACAGCTCTCTCCCCTCGCGTCGGCGCTGAAGCTGATGTTGCTCCGGAGATTGATCCCTCCTCAGCGGCCGGAGTCGCTTGAGGTCGAGTCTGAGGTCTCATTGCTTGGGCCGAAATCTCGAGCGCACTAGCCGGTACAAGCGGTCGCGGCTCACCCGGAGGCGCGAGTTCCACTTGCGCGAGCATGCCTGACGTCACGAGCCCATCTTCGTTCGGAACCGTGATGGTGACCGAAGCCTTACGCGATTCGGGATCGATCTCGGGTGAGATGAGCGTGAGGATCCCTTTCCATTCCCGATCCGGCAACGCTTCAAAGGAAACTTTCACCTCTGAACCCACGCTCAATCGCTTTAGATCAAGTTCCGACACGAATGCAGAGACTTCGACTGTGCTGAGATCCCCGATTCGTAAAACGCCTTCGCCAGCAGCGAGCATGCTTCCAGCTTCGGCGAGCTCTTCTAAAACCAGCCCGTCAAACGGCGCACGAATTTGCACGCGTGCGAGATCATCGTTCGCACGCTTCAAGCGCGACTGATGCATTTCAATGCGGGCCCTCGCCGCACGGGCTTCAAGGAGCGCAGCTTCAAACTGGCGATCCGCGATTCGACTCGCAAGCTGCTTCTGATCGGCTTTTTGTTTCGACATGATGCCTTGCCGGAGCATTCGCTGAGCTCGCGGCACTTCGAGATTGGCTTGAATTTTTTCGAGTCGTGCTCGCTCGATGCCAGCGCGAGCTCGCGCCTCTTCGGCTTTTGCTCCTTCGAGAGCGGCACGAGTTTCGGTGATCGCCTGACGGTAAGATTCATCGTCGATCTTTGCGATGATCTGATCTTTTTTTACCTTCTCGCCGAGTCGCACGATTGGTTTATCGAAGGCACCCTCAACGCTCGTTCGCAGAGTAACATCCCGGTAAGCCGCGGCGGCACCTTCGGACTGAATCGCCGGTTCTAACGATCCGAGCTGCGCGACACCGACCTTCACGTTGACTGCCGGCGTTTGCGCAGATTGGGTTGTTCCAGAAACACTTCCGGAATTGGCGCTGCTCGAGGTTAGCCTTTCACCATCAGGGCTCGGACTTTTTGAGATCAAGTAAAGAGCGGCTCCCATTACGAGAATCACTCCGAAAACACCTAAGAGAAGGAGAAGGGACCGAGTTGTGCGTCGTTCTCTTGAACCTGCCATAGCGCCTCCCTTAAGACTGCTTTCACCACATGAAGTGCCATCGAAAATGGCAAATAAGTAAGATGCGGCCGAGAAGTCTCAGTCAACGGTGCGGGCGAGATGTTGCAGATACTAAACAGAGCTCCCCACTAGAGCGTTTTAACGACCTTGCTCTTTAGATAGCGCGGGCGATCAGGATCTCGGCCTAACGATTTCGAGATCCGCTCAAGCCATGGGTAAATCAGTTGTAAAGCGGCGATTGGTGCCAGTCTTAAATCACTCGTGACGGGCACTTCAACGAACGGCAAGGCTTCGGTGCGCGCTGTGCTGCTTCCGAAAAGCACGACGCGTGCTCCTTGCTCTTTCATCTGATGGGCGGCATCGATGACGTTCTTTTCCCCGGCTCCGGGAAGGGCTAGTGCGATGATCAAGAATTTTTCGTTTACGATCTCTCGGGGACCATGGAGTACTTCCGCTGAAGAAAAACTTTCCGAATGCAGACCGCAGAGCTCTTTGATTTTGAGCGAAACTTCCTGCGCAGCGGTCATCCCATAAGCGCGGGATAAGACGAAAGCGCTTGAAACGCCTTCGGCATAACCGGGATCAACCAGAGTACCGCGATTGTAGGCTTCAAACATTGTCTCAGGTAATTCTCGGAGCGCTACCTGCAATCTTGCATCTTGCGACCATTCAGCCGCCAGACGTGCGACCGCCGTCATCGAACAGAGAACCGTCTTTGTTGCGGCAAGACTGAGCTCAGCTCCCGCGCGCTGGGGAAGCAAAACTTCCGCACGCTTGGCAAGGGATGAGTTGACGTCGTTGACGAGGGCTGCCGTCAGGGCACCTTGTTGGCGTGCGTGTTCGAGCGCTCCGTTGATGTCGGGACTTCCGCCCGATTGCGAAATCGAGAGGACAAACTGTTTTGCAAGATTCAATTTCGATTCGAGGACCGTCACTAACGAAGGTGGAAGCGACGCTACAACCGTGCCGGTACATTGAGGAATAAGATAAGAGGCATAAGTCGCCACGTTATCCGAACTTCCTCGCGCAAACGTTCCCATCACCGAAGGACGAAGAGCGCGAAGTTTAGCTCCGAGCTCGTGGTAAAGCGCAAGATCTCCTTCGAGAAACTCGCGCACGCGCTCGGGCGCTTCTTGCGCTTCTTTTAACATCTGTGACTTCGACGATTGCTGGGGATCGACGCTCATCCTTTGGTCCTTCGTTGAAGAAAACAACAACCAGATTAGGTTTGTGTCGGAATCGTTGTCACTGCAAATTGTAAGAGATGTGCCTGCACCCGCATCGGCAAGGAAGTACAAATGGATCACCGACGCCAAGAGGAGAATGAAGCTCCCTATCGCACCGTTTACCGCAAGATCAAAACTGGAACTTTTCGTGTCCTCGAGTTTGCCCCGCTCAGCGCTTCCACAAATGCTTCTGAGGACGCTCGACCAGCAGCGCTTGTGATGATTCTTCACGGTTTTCCCGATTTGCCAGAAGGTTGGATCACCCAAGCGAAAGCGCTTCAGAAAGCCGGTTTCTTCGTCGTTGTGCCCGAGCAGCGAGGTTACGGTGAGAGTGAAAAGCCGAGCGGTGTTGAAAGTTATCAACTCGATTTCTTGGCCAACGATGTCTTTGATCTCGCCACAAGCTACGGAGCCCGCCGATTTCATTTAGTGGGTCACGACTGGGGCGGCATCGTGGCGTGGTGGATGGCCTGCAACGCGCCTGACCGAATTCTACGCCTAGCGATTCTGAACGCCCCTCACCCAGCAGTGACTCGAACGTACGTGCTCCGGCACCCCCGTCAGCTTTTGCAGAGCTCTTACGTTGCTTTTTTTCAGCTGCCGCGAATTCCTGAATGGCTCTTGAGCCAAAAGGATTTCATGGCGCTTAGAAATTCGTTATTGAAATCGAGTCGCCCAGGAGCTTTCTCTGAAGGCGAAATGAAGATTTACGTTCAGGCTTGGAAGAGGCCGCAAGCCCTGACCTCAATGTTGAACTGGTATCGCGCGCTGCCGCTCCTCTCCTTTAAAAATCGCGCCGTCAAAGTGACTTCGCCAACCCTGATTTTGTGGGGGGATAGAGACCAGTTCCTGCAAACGGGTTTGGCTTTCGAAAGTCAGAAATATTGTACGGAGAGCGATCTTCAAATTCTCCAGGAATCGACACACTGGCTTCACCGTGAAGAGGCTTTAAAAATCAACAAAGAGCTCACGCAGTTCTTTTCGCGTGAGTCATTTTCTCCCACAGCGAAGCGCATTAATCAGGAGATTCCGTTGACCTGAGACAAGTGAGGCGATTTCCTTTTGATCATTCAGGAGGCTCACTTTTTGCCAACGCCAACGTTGATTCGATGGTTTTCAGTTCTCTCCCTCATGCTGTCGTTCGTAGCGCGCTTGCAAGTTGTCGCAAATCCTCGAATTGAGGAAAGATCCGATACCAACTTTTGCGCACGCCAGAGCGCTAACTATGTTGAGGGAAGCTACCTTGGAAAGCTTGCGGGCATCGACCGAAAGCTCGACGTACGGATCAACCTCATTTGCTTAGATGAAGCGACTTTGATTTCAAGCATCGCGTTCCTCTCCAACGTCGCACCGGGGGGTGCAGACGCTGTTCTTACCTTTCGCCATGCCGCGCTTGACGAAGGAGATTTAATTCTCTCGCCTTACTCGCTAGATCCCGATGAGCGAGATGAAATCCCGTCCCACTATCGCGGAGCTTACATGAGACTCGACGTGAAAAAGCTCACCGCCAAGAAGCTTGAGGGCTCTTACGCAAACGGAAACGCACTGAAACCTTTAAAACTTACCGGCCAGCAAGATCAGGAGTTTCCCTATTTCTCACCCGGTTCAAACGTGAAAGAAAGCTGGTTCCAAGGAGACTACGTCGTAAACAAGAAAGGCGCTGGTCCCTCGCGAATTTACGTCGATGTCATTTCGGGTGGTCCGATCGTCTCGGCCGAAACAAACGACAATTTCATCATTAAACTCTTCAACGGTCCGGCGTTCAATGCAAACGGCTTGATCTCGGTTTCGACGCCACTTGCCGATCTTGAGATGAACGAGAATCCACTTTTCTACATGCGAGCGCGCGTTCTTGACGAAAATCGTTTTGATCTTTACTGGATCTCGCCTCACCGAGGCGTTGATGGTCCGATGCGTGCGACGAAGACTTCTCACCGAGTTTCCCCGGAGGTTCGACCATGATTCAAGCTTCGCTCCCGATTCAGCATGAGCAAGTGGCCGATCATTATGACGAGCTAGATCGTTATTACCGCGAGATCTGGGGCGAACATCTCCATCACGGGCTCTGGGAACGAGGAGATGAAACTCTTCTCGAAGCCGTGCGAGGCCTTTCTCTCCTAGTTGCTCAGCAAGGTTACGTTTCAAGTGGATCAAAAGTTTGCGACGTGGGCTGCGGTTACGGCGCCACCGCGGAGCTTTTGGCAGAAACGTTCGGTGCAAACGTGACGGGTCTCACGCTTTCCGGGAAACAACTCGTCGTCGCGAACTCTCGGCATCCGGCGCGAGGCTCGGTGGACTTCCATAAGCAAGATTGGCTTGAGAACTCTTTGCCGGCTTCGACCTACGATACGGTCATTGCCATCGAGAGCACCGAACACATGCGTGATAAGGCCAAGTTCTTTGAGCAGGCTTTCCGAGTTCTGAAACCCGGTGGACGGCTCGTGATTTGTGCTTGGTCGTCATCGGAGTCTCCGAGCGATTGGCAAGTCACCCATTTACTTGAACCAATTTGTCGCGAGGGTCGACTTCCGAGTATGCTCTCGCCCTCGGAGTACGTCGAACTCGCTCGTCAGAACGGTTTTGCGGAAATCGAAGTTGAAGATCTCTCAAAACGCGTTCAGCGCACATGGACCGTCACTCTTTCGCGAACCTTCCGTCACTTTCTAAAGAACCCGCAGCAGATCAAAGATCTTTCGGTTCGCGAACTTCCAAGCGCGGATTTCGCAAAGAGCCTGTTGCGAATCAATGCGGCTTACCGGAGTGGCGCGATGGTTTACGCAATCATCAGCGCAACGAAGGTGACCGTTTAAGCTGATCCCAGAAAAGTGCGAGATTCAAAAACGCGAGCGTCAATCCAAACGTCATGAGACCCATGTACGCCGCGATCGCAAGGTGCATGCTCACGATCGCGAGAACCCAAAGGGCGCTCACGCGCGGGATCCAGACTCCGACGATGTAGAACGTTTCGAGAAAAAGTGTTCCCCAGCCAAGAATCTTCGGAATTAGCGGAACGCTCGCGAGCCAGAAAAAATTGCCAGTTGTAAACTCCGGCAGATTGAGCACCCGCCAAATCGCATCACCGGTCCACCACTCTGTGCCCGCTGCTTTCGCAACCCCGGCGTTCAAGTATGTCAGGAGAAGCGCGACCTGCAAAAAACGTAAACTCAAGCGGGCTGAGACGGTAGGCGTTTCTGCTTCGCCTCGCTTACGACGATCGAGCGAGTAGCTTTCGCCGATTGGCATAAAGACCATCAAGAATAGAAAAACATGGAAGTAACGGTTCACGCCGTAACTCGACAGCGCCCCCGATGAGAGGATGAAAATTTGAAATAGCAGAAGTCCCACGGCACTCGTTCGCGTGCGGTATCCGAGAGTGAAGGTGATCAGAAAGATCCAACGAAGAATAAATAAAACGTGCAATATCCCGGAGTAATCAAAACCGGCTTGCTCAAGCCAGAGGCCTAGACTTGGCAGATTCGGCCCTTCAAAGACATCCATCAAGTCGGCCTGCAAGAACCCGTAGGGACCGAAGAGATCGTCGAGCGAACGCCAAATCAAGACAGCTTCGGCCATCATCGCGAGACCTAAGACGACCCGGGCCGCGGCCAGCGGGCGTGCGCTCTGCGGAGAGAGGAAAAATCGTTTCAGTTGCTCCCTCATACTCTTCGGGCTCACTCTGAGTCCCCTTGGGGTGTGAGCGTGAAAGTGATACGGTAAAGTTCTTTTGTTTGAGGTCGCTCTCCTTCACCGAATTCCACAAGTGAAGGCAGTTTATAGACGAGCACGATCATCGTGACCTTCTCAGCGCTCGGGTAGCGCCGAAAAATTTGTGACGAAAGGCTTGCCGCAACCGAACGCTTAAGAGCTTCGTTCGGATACGTTTGCACAAAGAGTCGGTACATATTTCCGATTCTCAATGCGACTTCGGAGCTAACGAGTTCATGAAGCCGGTGGCGTTCTCTTCCGTCGACTTCGAATTCAATCATGACTTGGTTCCCGACGTTCGGTGAAAAGAAGCCAAAGCTGCCGCCAGCTCCCGTCACGGTATGGTACCCGTTTCGAAAAATGCG
>SYLX01000099.1 GCA_005808505.1 Bdellovibrionales bacterium
AGAGTTTGTCGGTATTCGGGCGACTCCCACGCGCGAACGATTTCCTCAATCGTCAATTGGATTTGATTGTTCGCTGCTAGACTGCCTAGGGCGATCGCTCCCATGACGAGTTTCTTTTTTGAATCATTGGAATGACTCACTGACACCTCCAGTGTTGGTTGTTGGTGGAAGAGCGGGACGATTTTCTGACACCAGTCAGAAAATGTTTTCTGTTTGCCACCAACTCAGTGCCAAATTCGTGCGAGGGAACTTTGGGAAAGTCTGCTTAAAGAACAATCACTTCACGAGGTTTTACAAACGATTGCGAACAAAACGAAAACTATTGGTGTCAGTCCGCGCTGGCTCGCAAAAGAGTGGTGTCATGACCAGTTGCGAGATCTTCAGCCGTCAGCGGGACAACAACATCAGGTCGGATGCCTCGCCCAATGTAGGTCGAACCGTCTGCGTGCAGAACCTTCATCCCGGTGAAGGTTAAAACAAGGGATCCCGGAAGCTGGATTCCAGTGACGTTTCCGTTCGCACCTGCTGATGAGTCTTCACCAAATACACGAACGCGTTTTGCGTCGACGAACATCATAGAGAGCTGCTCGGCCGACGAAACTGTGTGGGGTCCGATGAGAAGCGTCAGCGGACCGCAGTAGTTCGGCCCCGCAAGAGGAACTAGCTCACGCGTGCGGACGACAAAATCTCGATCGAAGGGAGAAGAGAGAACGGGGATTTTTAGAACCGGCGACCCGGCCTGCGTGCAGATGAGTCTTTGCGCAACCTCGTAAAGATCGATGCGCGGAAACCCACGCACATCGAGAATGAGATGCTCGGCCGAAGACGCTTCCGCAAGAAGTGTTTTGAAGACCTCGACAGAGTTGACGCTCTCTTCACTCAAGTTCAAAAAATAAGTTTTGCTTTCGCCGAGATCGGAAAGCCACCCGCTTTTCCGGATGATCGGCGTACTTGGCTGCAGAGGTAGCAAACTTTCGAAAGGCACGGGATCAACGCGAAGCGTGCGGATCTTCGCATTATTTCCGAGACCGCGTATTTTCAAATCTATTGGTTGCTTGAGGCGGATCAGTTCGCGGGTGGCAATGTCGTAACGATAGCCCGGACTAGATGACGAGGAGAGTGCCAGTTCCTCTCGGTAGATTTCGCGGACATCGCGTCCGTCAATTTCAACAATCGTGTCGCCTGGCAAAATGCCGTCGACCCCTGATCTACGTACGACGGGTCGGCCGCCAATCGTCTCAAGAACGAGTGGGAGATATCCTTTCACGTCCGGATCTTTCGGCTGCGCGAACACAAAACTATGGCCATCTCTCAAGGAAGCCGACAGAGATCGAAGGAACTTGCGTCGTTCTCCGAGTGCAAGGTCACCCGTTGTCGCGTCGACCTTTTCGAGCAGGTAGAGGAGGCGAGAGTCAATGCGATCACCGAGATCGTCGAAATTTGGAAAGAAGAGTCGAAGTGCTCCGTGCGCGACGAGAAGGGCTGCTCGCAAATCGCCGCGACCGTATTTGGCGGCCTGGATGTCTTTATAGGGCGTAGCCGATTGAAAGGAAGGACGATCGTTTGATGCCGTTACGGGTTCAGGAACTGCTGTCAGCGCAGCGCCCGCTTGTATGAGTCGGCGTGACATCTCGTCGATCGTCATGTCGGCTCTAATTACGTCGGGCCAGCGTTGCTGTTCGGAATGCAAGTCATGGATTCGGAAGGCAAGGCCTTCTTGATCGACGCCAAACCAAACAGATTCGGCAATCGACGATGGCAAATCTTCACCGACGAGATGGGCTTTTCGAGCAAGTCGAAGGGCGCCGGCGAATTCAGCTGCATCCGGTGAAATCTGTTTTCCAACAAGTACGAAAAGAGGGGTTGCTTCGTATCTCGCGCCCTCGATTGTTACACCGTCAACCGTTTGAATCGCGTTCGTATAAACACTGACGGGGAAGAAATGTTCGTCCGTCATTCCAAGATGGTGACGTGCGCTTCTCGCAGGCAGCGTCAAGGAGCCTTTAACGATGGCGCTGATCGTTTGTTTTAGAAGACTTCGCGCTTCGGGCGCGTTTGGATAGTCTCTCAAATCAAGAACAATGGCGCGAAGCTGACCGGGAAGATCAGGAATCGTGAGGCCCGGCTTGACCCATGCGACCTCGTCCTTGATCTCCGTTTGCGTGAGTCGGCCGGCTTTGACGGTGGCGGCAGCATGAGTGCAGGTCTCCGGCAGCGATGAGGCGTAGAGACCAAGATCAACTCTTTGATGCATGGACCGAAACTCAAGGACTCGCGCTAAGACTTGATCGACTTCGGAGTATTTCGCGTTCACTCCGAAAAAGCGCCGTACCGCATGAGCTTTTGAGAGGGACAATTCAACGCCATCTCGGCTCGCTGCACCCGGCATCAGTCTCTTGCACCATGAGCCTGATTGCTCTGCTGGAGCACGTATTGCTTGATGTGCTTGCGCGGCGACGGACGTCGTGGCGCAGGCTGAGATGAGAGTAGCTGCTAAGAATGTCCCGAAGGTTTTTTGAGCCGGTTGCATGCGTGCATCCTAAACGCTCGGAAGCGCCCGGTAAAGGACTGCCTCCGATTCGTCTTTACTCAGAAAAAATCGCAAATGGCTTCAAACGGTCGCCGAGAGATATCGGGTACCAAGATGGGCTCTTTGGGATAGCCAGTGATTACAAGCATGAAGGGACGATAGGTGCGGTCGAGGTTCAGCACTGAGTTCAAAAAGAACATGGGCCTTGGCGTGTGTGTCAGAGTTGCAAGTCCCGCTTGATGTAAACTCGCAAGCAAGAAACCGACCGCAATCCCTGTCGATTCCAGTGGGTAGTAACTTCTTTCAGAGTCGACCTCGGTACGGGTAAAAACCGCGATGATTGCTGGAGCTACGCTTAGATAGTCTTTTTTTGGACCAGTACCGAGGTGAGCCAAGTCTCGCTGCCATTGAGCGGTGGCCGTAGAGGTGTAGAAAGCAGTTTCAACTTCTTCAGCCTCTCGTCTGAGTTTTTCTTTCAAATCTGAAGACTGTATAACGGCGAAGTACCAAGGCTGAACGTTCGCGCCACTAGGCGCAGTACCTGCCGTGCGTATTGCATTTTCTAGTATTTCTCGATCAATCGGCTGACTCAAAAAATTTCGAATCGAGCGTCGTTGGTTCATAGTTGAGTAGAAGTTACGAGTGAACAGCTTTGGGTCTGACGGAGGCCTATAGGCCTCCAAAACTTTGAATTGCGGCTCCCTCTGCGCGGAGCCTGCCTCAGCGTTGTTTTCGTTATCGAGCACGGCTAAATCCTTTTGGCGAAAGCGCCCAGATCTCGGATCTGATGCGCTATTGAAGTTCGAGCACGAGACACGAAGGTCCGAGCTCCTAATTCATCGTGGAAAATGCAACATTCGCTGAGCAAAGTCTCGTTTAGTTAAACTTACTCATGAGTTAACTTTGTCTTTTCCTCGCGAGGCCAGTCTGTTACGACTTCGGGGATGCGTGATCTCAATGTCGATCAAATTAAAAAGCTTTGGACGTTAGACCTCATCATTCGGTCGGGAAGCCTGAAGAAAGCAGCCCTCGAAGCAAAAGTTTCGCCGAGCGCGATTTCTCAGACCCTGTCATCCCTTGAGAGTACAGTCGGAAAGCCGCTTCTCATTCGTGATCGCGGCGTCATCACTCCAACCCAGGATGCGCTAGCGATTCTCGAAATCGTGCGCCCTGCTTTTGATGCGTTTGAAAGACTCAAGAACATCAACCATGCGCCGGTTCCGCAGATGTCATGGTTGAAATTCGGAACGTACGAGAGTATCGCGATCGACGTGCTGCCTGGACTTATCCATTCTCTCCGTGAGCGGTTGCCAAATTTAAAGCTCACGCTGAGGATTTCCCGCACGGCAAATCTACTCACGATGGTCCGCAAGGGCGAACTTTGTTCGGCTCTCATCACCGAGGTCGATGATCTAGATCGCTTCTACATAAAAGATGTTTCCGAAGATCGTCTGGGACTCTTTGCGTCGGCTCGCCATCCGATTGCGCAGCAAGGTTGGTCAGCGCTCATCGAATACGGGTACGGATCGCTTGCTCCTGGCAAAGATGGACTGCCGAGATATTTCACACGGTTTGTAAAACAGCTCGATGGCATCAAGCCTTTCATATTGAGCGATAGCTTCGAAGCTCTTC
The DNA here is from genome assembly GCA_005808505.1 of Bdellovibrionales bacterium. Taxonomy (GTDB): domain Bacteria; phylum Bdellovibrionota; class Bdellovibrionia; order Bdellovibrionales; family JAMPXM01; genus SYLX01. Next base: position 4,163 of record SYLX01000099.1, read on the forward strand.
GCGCCTCGGCTGTTGCGGGCTCGCTCGTCGCCGTTTTGCCCCGCCGGGTGGCACTTCGCGACGAGAGCCTCGTGGAGATTGTGCCGACGCGTGCGCGTGGTTTTAAAGATCAGGGTCATCACCGCATTTATGTGGTGAGCCAGTCCAACTGCGATCCGGAAGAAACGGACTTTCTCGCGGCCGAGGCGCAGAAGTTTTTGCCTCAGCCGTGAGAGACGGCGTCGCCGACCTCTTACTTCTTTGGACTGAACTTGCAGAAGACACTCGGTGAATAGCCTGTGCTTTCGTTGAGCGACAATCGAAGCAGTATGCCTAACTTGACTTCAGAGACTTCAAGGGCTGCGGTAGCGCTGGAATCAGAACGGTTTTCAGTCTGGTTCACGTGGGTAGCTGTAATCCCAATCTGAATGGGCTGTTGATAAGGGAGCAGATAACCAACACGCACAGAGAATTGATCTAGTTCACTGCGAAGTTGGCTTCCTTCCAGTGATAAAGGAAGTTCTTCGCGAGAAAAGAAGGTTCCGTTCCAGGTATAGGATTCAACAACGCAGCCGCCCTCGACCGTTGGCCGCCGGATGTTCTCGGAGGTTAAGTTGCGGCGTCGGCGATGATTGAGAACGCTAGCAGCGGCAAGAAGCCTGCGGCTAAAATCAGTTTCATATTTTCTACTTTATGAGCATCCAGCTTTTGTGGCGTGAGGAAATGTAAGTCGCCCGTGAGCCGGCGTCGTGATTAACGTAGCTAACCTGAAGGATTAGATGAACTGATTGGTAAAATCGGGACGTTTACGGACGTGATGCTGCTTCCTAAAAACGGTGGAAACGACTTTAGCTTTGCCGATCCGTCTAAGATATTGCGAGGGAAGAAATTCTGTAACTGCAGGAAGTTCTTCATTATGCGTTATAAATGCCTATAGGTTGATCACGGCGCACGCGAATTCATCGGCCTCCGCCTTGAGGCCAAGGCAAAGCTCGCAAGCCAAAAGATAAGGCCTAAAGCTAGGATAAGATCAGACGCACTCAATTTATTATCGTGAGCAATCAACCAGACCGTGGAGAGCGCGCCCGTCACGATCACGAGGAACTGTCGAAGAGTTCGAACTCGCCGAGAGAACCAACCAGATACGAAAGACACCGGCCACAATAAACTCAGAAGCGTAAGCAAAGTAGAGGCTGAGCCATAACTTTGGTTTGCTCCTTCGAGATATCGCGACCAACCGATTGCGAGAGTGCTGACCGAGACCAAAAGAGCAGCAAAGCCCACGACTCGATCATGCCGATCGCTCTGTCGCGTATGGGCGCAACCTTCGTGGAAAAAACTAGCACCGATCCCAGAAAGCAGAACACTGACGATGACCAGGAGGAGTGACTCAATGAGCATATGCGCCTCCCGCTTTTTCGGTCTGTGCCGTTTCTGGGGAGGCCGTGAGAAGTCTCTTCACCACGAAGATGAATCCACCGGTCAAGACTAGATTCAATGCCAACGAGAGGAAGGCGACGCTCACGAACGGACCTGCGATTCCGTAGCCCAAAGAGATTGCAAGAACGCCGGCGCCAACCTCGCCGCGGGGAAAGAGCGCGATTGAAACCGCAAGGCGCTCGCGCAGCGAGGCTTCTTTCTTGTAGAAAAACACCGCGAACATCTTCCCGAGGTTCGAAATTACGGTGACCGCGAGCACGTGAAGCGTGAGCACCCAACCGCTCATTCCGGCGGTCATCGTTGCGTCAGCGCCGAAGAGGGCGGGCATCGAGAGACCGACTAAGAACATGAAGGCGACAGAAATGGTGAGACCTGCTTTTTCTTCGCCGCTGAGTCCGGGTTCATCTTCGCCGGGTACCGTGACGTTTTCAGCCGGATGCTTCTTCATCGCGCATCCCAAAAGGAAAGCCGGCAGAAGAATCTCGATGTGTAAGCCGACTCCAGAATCAGGGCTCTTGGAAAATGCATAAATGATCTCACTCACAGCTGTCATGGCGACGGCGTACATTAAGACCCAGGGCCATGTTGTTGGCCAATTGAGCTTGCCGTAATACTTCCATCCGAGCAAAAGCATCATGACCATCGCAACAACTACGCCGCCGAGTTGCCAGACGAGACCAACCATCAAGATCTGCAGAGGGATCATCAGCAAAACGGTATCGAGATCATCGAAGATCGCTAAGATTCGCGTCTTCTTATAGGCCCACGTGCCCGCAAGGCCAGCCGCCGCAAGCATTGAGAAGAGCACGCCTGCCGATGTCGGCGCGGCGAAACGACCGGCTAGCAAAGCTTCCATCCACGGAGCTCGGCCGGTTGAGGAAGTCTCTGGCATTAAGAAGTGCAGGAAATACCCGGTCACGAAAATCCACGGGAAAGCGGCTGCTGTAGCCGCAACTCCGTAATCGACGGCGTACTGTTTTTTGTTTGTCAGGTCGATATCGAATTCCCTGCCGACTTCGATCATGATGAAAGCGAGTAAAGCCAAAGTGAGGAACTGACGGATAAATACAATCGAAGGCGGAAGCGCTCCGGACATCAGAGGAATGATTTGGGAAAATACGAGTCCTGCAATAAGAACGCAGGTCAGAAGCAGAGTTCTCTTCATACACCATCACCTATTTGTTAGGCGACGGCGACCCTACCATCGAATTACTTCTGTGGCGCACGGGCGCCCAGAACCCATCGGTTTGAATCGAAAGGTATGACACTTCGGGCACTCAATCATTGATTCGTGATCAAGCGTATTCGAAGTTTTCTACATCATCGTGGAGCTTAGGACGCGAACCAAAGTACAAGCATACTCACCACCGTCGGCAGCAGAGCGAAGAGGAAAAGATAGAGCGGCTTGATTCCGTCATCGCCGAATCCTTCTTGCAGAATCGAATACCCTGCGGGATTCGGTGCATTTGCGATGACAGTGAGCCCACCGCCCGCGATCGCTCCGGCAACTAGGCTGTAACGGAAGGACTCTCCGGTGTTCGGTAAAAGAGAACCCAGATAGGTCAGGGCGGCATTGTCGGTAATCGCGGTAAGGCCAGTGGTACCTAAAAAGAGGAGCCAGTCCGGCCGGTCAGCGAGCAGCGGCGCCAGCCACCAGCTTTGAAGACCGCCAAGAACGACTAGACCTCCTAAGAAAAAAGCAACCAACAGGCTTTGTTTGATATAAAGCTCAGTTTGGTACTCTTTCGTGGCGGTGGTGAAGCCAAAAAAGAGCAGCAGAACCCCGATGAAGATGACCGGGTGATGAGCTGTCGCTACCACGAGGGCCAATGTGCAGAGGTGTGCGATCGTAATCCAAATCGGTGAAGAATAGGCTGCGACCGGAGGCGGGACAGCGCCCGCAATAGCCTTCAGTTCCGTCCGCAAAAAAGCTGACGCGAGCAGAGCGTTGATGAAGACGGCGGCTGTTGCTTTCCAACCGAAGTTAAAGAACATAAAGTGGATATCCCAATTCCATTTAGAGGCCACCATGAGCACGGGTGGTGCTGCGAAAGGCGTGAGTACACCGCCTATTGAGATGTTGACGAAGAGCACGGCGAGGGTTGCGTATTTAAAACGCGTCGAGAGGCCTGGCATTCGGTAATAACGATCGCGGAGGATCAGCGCCGTGACGGTCATAGCGGCGGGTTCGGTGATGAAACTCCCCAGGAGAGGACCAACTAATAAGCAGCTTGCAAAGATGGCCACTTCAACATGAGCCGGTATTGCTTTCGCGAAGGTGAAGATGGCCCACCGAGCGAAATCGATAATTGGCTTTGTCGCTGCCACGGTCATAACGGCAAAGACAAACATAGGCTCGGTAAAATTGAGAGATTCGGCATAACGAACAGCTTCTGTCGGAGAAAGAAGCGCCGATAGCGCCGCGATCAAAACCGCAGCCCATACGCCAAAAACGACCTCTACTTCTCCAAGAAGGTGAAAGACGTTCTCTGCGACCGAACCTTTGGGAAATCTGTGGGCAAGGTGTTGAAAGCGGCTGCACATGAACGTGTGAATGACCGCAAGAGCAAAAAGTGAGGTCGCGAGAGATTCGGCGATATCTAAAGTCATTTCTCGGTCGTACTTTCTTTCGATTCAAGAGGGATTTCGAAAAAGGGGATGCCCGGCCTCAAATTTTCTGCAATTGAAATCAGCTACCCGTCTCAAATCGCCGGAGCTTTTTTTGCTATTTGACGTTGCCGCTCGTAGCTGCCGACTTTTGAGAAAAGGCTCTCCAGGAAAGTAAAGTAAGAAAGGTATTCTGCTTTGAGTTTTTCTTTCTCTCCTTTGCAGAGACTCAGTACCGTTGGTGATGCTGGCTTGAGGTCAAGTGTATCACGAACCAGTAATTGAACTTCGACATCAACGCCTAAGGTAAGTGGCTGCGAAGGCCGAAATCGAAGTTTTTGATTAGCCACAATGTTGGACCTCCCTGAGGCCATCTGAAAATTTGGATCAGAAGTTATTTCGGTGTTCGTAGAACTCCGTGTAGTTAGTTCGCTCGAACTCGCGTTCTATCGCTTTGGTTCTTTAGCCTTCTTCGTCTTTTGAATTCTGAGACGAGAAGAACCGAAGCGACTAAGATTGCAGGAATAAAGATGACCATTAGGTCGTGAACCTTCCGTTTGAATTCTTCAGCGGTGATGATCGCCCAAGCGAACCGCGGCGTGAGGATGAAGAACAGTAAGGTTGTAATTGTAACAGCCTGGAGACGGCCCAAAGGGAACGTACGCATAGGTCACCCGTTCAATGGTGACCCTACCACTGCAATACTCTAGCTGGTTTGCGGACAGCCAGACCCATAAGTTAAATGATGTATTGCTCTGGAGTTAGAAACTCCAGAGATGAGTGAACATGATCTTGTATGAGGCAGTTTTCTGCAATGAAAATCGACTCGAGACAAGCTTTGAAAGAGCGGTCAATAAGCGAATTGAGACGTCGCCTAGCTAAGCGCCATCCAGCTCTCTTTCAGATTCTCAGGGCTTCGGGCGAAACTTTTCCGACCAAACATAGGGTGCGATCATTTTCATCGGTCCGTACGATGACAGCGGGCTCACTTTGTAAGCTGGCGCCTTGCCCTCGGATTTAGTTACGACAACTCCATGAGTCGTCAATAGCAGTGTCTCGCGTTCACCAAGCGCCACGATGCCGCGGAGGCCAAACGGGTACGGTTGTGTAACCCGCTCAAGTGGTAGCCCAGCTTTCATTGACTCCCAGTCATTCGGTACTTCGTAAAAGCCGCCCGATTCCGTTGCGACAAAGAGGCGTGAGGGGTCTTTGTCTTCGCGGGCGTAATTGAAGCGAACGAATCTCAAACCCTTTTCGGCGGCTTCAGGAAAAGTGAGAGATGCGAAAGTCTTAGAATCCGCTGGATCGGAACAGCTGACACTGTTCGGCAGGAGATAGCAAACCTGTTCGTTGATGAAGTAGCGGTCGACTAGGAGCTTCTTTTGATCCTCGGGGAGAGAATGCAAAAAAGGATCTTTGAGCGTATCTTCATCCAGAATTCCATCAACGCCGACGATTTGTTGGTACCCCTCAGCCGCCTCGAGGAACGCAACACTTGTCCCGTTGAAGACCGGGATGCCGTTTGGTTTTTCACTCGTGAGAGGGACTGCTTTTTTTCCGTCGAAGAAATAAAGTTTGTTCTCGGTCGCAGTGACAAAGACCGCGCCTTCCTTCAAATCTTTGTGGAGAGTGTTGAAACGAGTTCGTAGCTTATTGAAGGCGTCTTGTCTTACGACTTCGCGAATGTCTTCGTCAGTTTCCTTTAGCTCACTTAATCCGAGATAGAATTCAGTCTCAACGGAAAGACCTCCGCCTGATTCGAAGCTTTCGTCACAATCGCTCGCACCCACGCGGACACACGCGACATGCTTTTTACCTTTGAGATGTCGAGACTGGTGAAGGATTGCGGCAGCAACGTAAAACTCACGGTAATTTGCAGTTTTCTCGCAAAAGAAGAGCGTTTCCTTGTCGTCAGATGAAGTGAACACGAGAGAGCCATCTAGGCACTCGGGATCATCGTCGGGCCGAAAGGAGAACTTCTTCACGTTCTTTTTTAAATAGGAATAGGGACTCGAGCCGAGAGTCGGTTGCCCAAAGCCATTTTTACTCTTTTTGAAAGAAGGAAGATCCTTCAGAAAGAGCAATGTTTTCGCCATCGAGAAGGGGGCATTCTGCGAATTGCAATGAGCGTAAGTGCTTGAAGCCCAGTCGAGCTTAAAGTCCTTCGCTAGTTCTTTCTGGACACGAGATTCTTTAAAACAATCGGTCGAGGCTTCTTCAGCTTTCGATGCTGACGGAAACGCGAGAAAGAAAAGCGATGCGGCCAACGCCAATCGGCGTCCACGGGACTTGATCATTCCAAACTCCTGGGATTGCGGCGGTTCTACTCTAGAGCTTGCCCGGTCGCAATGCGATCGTACGAAGTTGAATGGGTACCATAGGTGAATGTAAAAATTTGGCGAAATGTCATAGAAGTTGAAGGGTGACGGCACGCTCTGTACATTGTCGGCACTCAACCCAAGGGCTTTTTAATGAAAAATGGTTTATATACCGTTCTTATTTTGATTTCGACTCTCGCCCTCGGGGCTTGCGGAAGCTCGAACGAAGTTGGCAGCATCGTCTCAGCAAACGGTTCACAGCGGATCGTCGGGGGTCAGCCGGTTGAGCCTGGATCTGAAATTGCGCGGATGACCGTGTTGTTGGAAACAAAGAGCTCCCAGGGTAACCTAACTACCTGTACTGGCGTACTGATCCGTCGCGACGTCGTCTTAACCGCAGCACATTGTTTCGAGAAGCTCTCAGGCAAAAAAGGTGAAAGCAAGTTTGATCCCAAGGCCACTTTAGTCGCTTTCATCACGAAATATGAAGAGGCTGAAGCTTCAAGAGTCCGCGACGTAAAGTCGATCGTTGTTCATCCCTGGTATCACGGGTCTCTTTTTGATTGTGCACCGCCGTCTTTCAATGCGTGCGAATCCGACTTCAATCTTCGGAGTGCTGACCTCGCCATCGTTTTTTTAGAAGAATCAGCGCCCGATGATGCCCTTCCGGTTGCGCCCTCTGGTTTCGTGTACCGAAACGGAGATGTCTTAGTCGCGGCAGGCTTCGGAGATCGATCAAAAGACAGTGAAGAGGCAAACGAACAGGGACTGTTCAACGAGCTCTACTTTGTCGAGTACCCGGTCATTTTATCAACGGACCATCCTCAAGATTCGGTGATGCCTAGGGATCCCGAGGTCGTGATGAAGTTAATCGAGGAGTACGGGACTGCTCCTGGGGATTCCGGCGGCCCGATTTTCCTTAAGACTGAATCTGGCTTGGAGCTCGTGGCGCTCACAAGTTACGAAAGCTTTACGAATGATTACTACGTGAACCTGGGTCATCATCTCGACTGGATCAACTTAGTTCTTATGTCGAACGCTGAGGCCAAGAACTAAGGCTGAGCAGTCATTAGTTCCCGTTCAAAAACGCGGCACACCGGTTCATCGTGAGTCCACGCTTTTCCATCGCTCGCTGAAGCTCTAACAACGACTGACCGACGAGGTCGTTGTTAAGAGATCGAGGATTGTTCGCAAGGGCAGCGTAGGCCAACCGCAGCGGACTCTCGGTGCGTCTCAGCTCAATCAAATAATTCGCGACCGAAAGAGCGGCTGCTTTCGGTTTTAAGCCGCTCGTTTCTTTGAGCGCATGGTTGATCGACATGAAAGCGTCGAAGCTCTTGGAGGGCAGTTTGAGCTTGATCAATTCATTCTCAACATCAACTCCGCTTCCCGTCACGTTGATGAAGGGGAGTCCGAGATCGACCATCGTATTTGAAAGGTTTTTTCCTTCGAGCAGAGCCGGCAAAGTAGCTCGGGCGAAGATCCCCTGAAAGATCCGTGGCGGCATGGCCCCGACTTGCACGGCCACGATCTGCTGCCTTCCCATCGAATGAAGTGTGTTTCGTAATTCCGCCGACGAAAGATCCAAATAAGTGACGCCGAGTTCATTCAGTTTCTTCGCGAGGGCCTCGCGTTTCTTTAGATCTTTGAATTCGGTGAAGATCGGGATGATCACAGGTTTTTCAAAGAGAGATGGTTGGGAAAGGAACGCTTGTTGGATTCCGCCGATAATCTTCTCCATCAAGAGATCCGGCGCAAACGGAAAATCGAGGGAGTAGGCCGGCATAACATCGGCGGAGTCGATGGACTTCACAAGTTCCCGTAGCCCGTCGATCTTAGCGGATAGCTGATTTGAGACCGCTAGCTCACGCTTTATCAGCGTCTCCCAATCCGAGATCTCGCTTAGCTGGCTTGCCGAGCCCAGTGGTGCCAGATGGTCTAAAGAGACGGCTTCGTTAGTTGAAGCAATGAGGATCTCACGTTTGGAATGACGTTGGCTCCACTTGCGCGGCTGGAGCTGAACAAGTGAGTTCACATTGAGTCTACGAAGTAAGAACAGATCGGTTGGGCGATCGTTTGCGCCGCTGAATCCGAGTTCAGCTTTTTCACTCACCAGTGCTGTTGCTGCGGATTCACCGATCAGAGCTAATGAGCCAATTCCTTCGGGCTGAAGATGCTGAATCGTTTTTACCGCCGCAGGATCAAAGCCCGGAAGAAGGTAAGAGAATTTTGCGGCATTTGACTCGTGATAGACGGCTTGGAACTCTCCGTTAAATCCCAGCTCGCGCAGTCGCGTCATCATGCGGAGGTTTGCGCTCTGGTGGCCGTTGCCTGGGGCCTCGACGAAGTAAATTCGGATAACTTCAAAAGTTGAGAGGAAGTGTTTCAGACTCGTGCGCGCTCGATGATTAGCTTCGTCATCGAACGCAACCGCTGCCTTTGAGTAGGGTTCAACGATCGTGGGCGGGGGTGGTGGTCCGTTACCGTATGCGCGGCTCGTAGTTAGCCCAATAAGCGCTAACATGGTTGATAACGCTCCTAGCGCCATCAATCGGGCCCGCGTAAGCATTTGGTATTTGGTCGTTATCTCCACGTGTGCCACGTGGATAAGATGTGCAAACTCGAGGCCCGGATGCGTCTCTTGCGGATGCTTCAGAGCCTGTCTTGACGGAAACCTTTGAGGAGAAGGTGACTATACCTTCGACAGGGCTGCCGACGAACGCGGACACCAGGGCCTAACTTGGTGATTAAAACGGACGGCCGCCGTTAAGGTCTTTGTTCACCGGCGTTGATCTTAAGACGTCAACTTTACCGTAGCAGCGGTGATAAACCGTCGAGACCGAGCCGGAGACGGCTCCGCGGTCTTCTAAGATTTCAACTTCTGCGACCAGAGTGGAGTCGATCACTAAACAAGTCTGCGCTGGCGGAGGCGGTGTCGACTCACAGATGATTTCTGAGTCAAGGGGCACAATCTGGGATCGGTCTCCAGTCGCCACGAACTTCACGCTCGTAGAGCTTGTATCGTACGGTCTGAGATTGATCCTGATGTCGTGGTTCTCTCTAACGTTTCGTTGTGGTCCCGCGTAACGATTGATCTGCAATTCTCCACCTGAGTTAGATGTTCGAAGTTGCGTTTCGGGAAGCACCCGCAAAATCACAGTTTGGGGAATTGGCGAGAGATTTCTAAAGACGAACTTGTAGACATGATAAGCGAGACGCACACCGGAGCGCGTGCCGTACATGTCCGCGTTCATCATGTCGGCTGATCCGCAGCTGGTTTCATTGATGGTTCCGCCGTGAATGGTCGATGTCTCAAGAGGAGTGAGATGGAGCTTTCGGGCCGCGCTCGCGGCGTCGGGCAAAAGCGTAAGGACGAGCAGGAATGAGACGATCGAAAACGCTAATTTCGCGCGAGAATGAGTCGAATTCATATCTCAAGGTTAAATGGAATCACCCGGAGCCCGCAATCGATTTACCTGATTGTTTGAAGCCCTCCAGCGGCATTGAAGAAGGCTGCCCGTTTAAAGGCCACTTCGTTCCTATTTGAATCAAAATGATAAGTGGGGACAGGCTTGAGAGTCGTTTATTTTGATCCGCTAGGATTCTGGAGCACGCGACCTATGTCCTGAAAAGAGCTCTGATTAGGCCTCTCGTGGTGGCGGTTGGCAATAGGCCCGTGCGGGCTTCATCGAGTTGGGTGAGTTGAGATCCGTTCGTCCAAAGGGATCAATTGAAGAGAGAGCTTATAAACTGATTCGATAGGCCCTCGACCCATCGTACGCTCAAGCTTATCGCAAAACTTTCGAATCTCTTTTTTGGCGATCTTGAGTTTTCCTGGTGAGCCGGCAAAAGTGAGAGAATAAAAATCTCGCTCATCAACCGGTACGGACTCAAGCGCGTTCTCCGCGAGCGAGAGCCCGTCTTTATGCACTTGTCTTAGCAGCGTTGAGGGCACACCGTCGCGCGTAGCCCATTGCTGGCCCGAGTGTTGGTACGCCCCCTGGGAGTCGCGTGTTACGAACCCAAATTTTTCGAGGTAATCGAAATATTTCCGCGATTCAGTGGCCGAAATTCCTAAGCGGCGAGAAACTTCCTCAGGTGTGGTCACCGGTTCATCAAGCTCGAAGAATGACAGGATCGCGAAGTACTTCCAGTTTTGAATCAGCTCTTCGGCCTCATCGGGGAGCAGGATGCGTTCAACGTCGGTTCCATCGATAGCCTCATCGAAACTTGCGCGCTCGGTCTCGCTGAGCTGAAGAGTCGAGACAATTTTCTTGGCCATCTCCGGTGACAAGGCGCGCTGCCCTTTGAGGATCTCGTGCACCGCTCCGGGGCTGATTTTGGTCTTACGCGCAAACGACCGCAGGCTAAAGGCAGGATTTCGCTGCTGGATTTCTTTGATATGAGCTTTCAGTAGATCGCGAAAGAGTCGATTGCGCATGACTTGATCTAATAATTGTAGTGGATTCAGACAACAAATAACGTGCGTTCCAAGAAGCGTCTGGAACATTTTACGAGAGCTGGTTATTTTTCGGGTTGCCTCGCTCTTGAGGCTGAAAGTGAAATCCCGGAAGACCACAAAAAAAGCGTTCGAGGGTGAATGAAGGTGCAAGCAATAACTAAGCGCAGTCTCTCCATTTTTCTTCGGATGGTGGTCGTCTGTTTTCTTTTGCCGAACACCGATGCGCAGGCCGGTCATTCACACGGAAACGGCGGTGAGGGACTCCAGATTCAGGGTCGAATCGTTTTACGTGATATGGTTGTTGATGGCGAATATCAGCAACCTCAAGTGGGTTTCACTGTTGACCCAAATATCAGTAAGATGTCGACCTTGTTCGTATTTGAAGCCATTGGTGTCGACACGTCTCTTCTGTTGCGTAAAATGACCGACATCGACGCTAATCTGCCAGGGCTCGGTATCCACATCTACGCGGTTTTGCTCTCGTATAAATGGGAGTTGCAGGATTTGCTTCTGTGGCTCACCGATGATGACGATGTCGCTCCACAGGGCTTCCAACGCATTCCCGTTGCGGTCCGCGGATTTCCGTTTTTAAAAACAATCTCGGTTGCGCGCGGATCGTGGCTGCAATTGACACCTGAAGATCGCGTAGGCCTGTTGATTCATGAAGCGATCTATGCTCTCCAGCTTCCAACCTGCGTAGGTAAAAATTGCCGTCAAGACCCTGAAGTCACTCGCAGCATCACCCGGTTCCTCATGACCGTGACAAAAGAAAATCGAGGAACTCTCGATTCAGAGTTGATCAAAAGGCTCAATTACAAAAAGACCGTAAAATCAGAGATTACGGATGAGTCTGCTAACATCATTCTTCGAAGTCGCTCTAACGAGATTGAGCATCTGAAGTTTGCGGGATTGCAGGTTTCTTATGAAATTCAGAAGCAGGTAACCGGCTTCTGTAGGAAGCTCGAGCAACTTGGCAGCGACACGGAAGTCGAACTTCAAATGATTCGATCACCGTTTTGCATTCAGGTCTTACCGTTACCGAGTGAAACCAAAGGGGCTTCGTTGGCGACTTTTTACGTTCGCAAAGCGCCTTACAGCCAAAACTATCGATTCGATACCGCGCAACTTTGTAGATCTAAATTAACGACCCAAATCGAGTTTTGGGCTGATCCTGGCGGATCCCGCGCCGCTCGCCGAGTTTATTGCTACTAATCGATGGCGTTCTTCAGGAGACGAGGTGAAGGACGCATGGATTTACGTCACTCGATGGAAGCAAAACGCGAGATGTAACGACCTTGCGAAAATGTGAGTCACTAAATCTCGCGCTCATAAACTGCGAGTCATCAGAAATCACCAACGTCTATCCATGGACCGGGCATGCGAGACCTTTGTTCGCGCTTAGCTTGGCTTTGAGTTCGGAAATCATCCGTTGTCGCGAGATCTTGAGTGTGGGCCTTGCTCAAAAGGCCGCATCGGAGAAAAGATCTTGAGGCCAACTGGCTTTAGCAACAGGAGGAATCAACATGGCAAGTATCCCCGAAATGTTCCGGTCAAATAAGAACCTGCTTTCAGATCTAGGATTGAAGAATTCCCTCGGAGATTTGTTCCGCGAGTTTGAGCAATTTCTTTCCCAGAAAGTTGGATCCTCTAAGGGCGAGACTTCCGAGTCGGGAATTGACTTCCACGAGGACGAATCAAGAATTTTTTTGCTTATCGATCTTCCGGGTGTCCGAAAGGAAGATGTGAAAATCAATCTTGCAGACAACGTTCTTTCCATCACGGCGGAACGCCGTCATGAGTATGGCGAAGGCGATTCGAAACAATCGCGGGAATTTGCGCGATTTAGTCGTTCATTCTCACTCGGTGCCGATATTGATCTGACTGGAATCAAAGCACATCATGATCATGGAGTTCTCGAGATCATCTTGCCGAAAACCCGTTTGACCGAGCGGCGATCCATCGCGATTGAAGCGGGACGTTTGGAGCACGAGCAGATCGTCAATCAGGGAATGTCTTCCGGAAACCAATCGGAAACGACCGTTGCGAATAACTTGAGTGACTCGATGAACTTGGCTCAGTCCGGCAACGTCTTGGATGCATCTGGAGCTCAGGCCGCGTCGCTTGAATCGGGTGCTGATCACCTTGACGAAGTCCGCATGGAAGATGGTGGCTCAGAAGCAAATAGCAGCGAAGCGGCGACCGCAGCTTCAGGGGCTGATGCGGATTCATCGAACGCTCGCGATGCGATCAAAAAACTCGCCTTGAAGGCACGCGAAGCAAGCGAATTGACCCAGCCTGAAAAGAAGAACGCCTCCTCGAAAAAGAAAGGCCAAAACATCTCGGTCGCGACAAAGGACAAAAAGATCACCGCAGGTGTTCGCGGCGGCGGCAAGTCTGAGATGAAATCAAAGGGCAAAAGCCACTCGAAAGCGCTGAGTTCATCCCAAAAGAAAAAGCAACGATCGATGAGTCAGTCGCGCCACTAATGCGGCCTCGTCATTCTCTCTATAGGAGCGGGGCGCCGAGTGAACCGCCGTTGGTTCGGGCGCCTTTTTATTTCGACGTTTCAAGCCAACCGAGTGCTTTGATGTTTGCGGAATCGGCTTTTCGACCTTGAAGTGCCTCGCGCACGATCGCGCTGATCAAGTGACGTTCCTTTTTGTGCCACTGAGTTTCAGGCGATTCAAACAATTCGGTGATCGCTGGATTATGCCCGCCATTTTTTACGAGGAAAAGATGCGCTGAGCCCTTAGCAACATGACGGTAATGTTCGATAGCTCCGACGACGGGTGTGGCGCCGTCGGTTGTTCCTTGAATGTACGTTACGGGGGCATGAATTGGGTAGCGTGAGGCTTTGAAGGTGCGGTTTGATCTCTCTTTCAAACCTGGGATACTCGCACAATAGAGTGCGTCCGCATTTTCGGTTGGAGCGAGTTTGCGGCCATTGAATTGAGAACGCCAGCCTCCGAAAGTCTGACCAAGCGACAATTCCTGGCAGCTGATCTGATGATGCATGATCGAGGCAAAGTAAATGTTCTCAACGCGCAGATAACTTTCGTCGATCTCTTCCCGTACGGTTTTTACGATCGAGGCTGCCGGGTTCTTCATCAGATTCTCGATGCGCGCGATGAGAGACGTCTCGAAGTTTGGGCCGTACATGTTGGGCTTTACGAAACTTGAGAACCAGTGTTTGGGAAGTTCTCCGTCGTTACTAAGTTCAAGAATCCGATCTTGCGTTCCGGGAGAAAGAGAATCGAAGACCTTTTGAATTAATTTGATTCGGTGGAGATCGGCGCGGCTGTTCGCTGTTCCCTCGAAGATTGTACCCTCCAGAACGACTCCGCTGACTCGGTCGTTGAAGAGATGCGCGAAGATCGTAGCGACGACGGAACCGTAAGAATGCCCGTAGACGCCCACTTTTTCGATTCCCAAATGATCCAGGACCCGGGCGGCGTCGCGGGCTGAATGCTCGGAGGAAAAGTAGCGAGGTGTTAGCTGATCAGCGAGTGTCGGTAGGTACGAGAACCCCGTGCCTCGCTGGTCGAAGTAAACGACGTTGAAATCGGGAAGGGTCCGCTCAAAAAAACCTGAAAGAGAAGTGATCCCGGGGCCGCCGTAGAAGAAGAGAAGCGTCGGCTGAGCAGCGTTGAAGGCCTTTGGCAGGCGATAGAAGATGGATGTCGATCCCGCACTTGGATCTTCGTAATCGAGAGGAACGTCAACGAAACCTCTTTGCTCTGCCGCCAGTTGTTCGAATAGCTTCGTTTCTTTCAGCGACTTTTCGTACTTCGCACGACCGGAAAGATAAGGGTCGTCCATCCGGATTTGCGCATGCACCACCGACGCCAATGAGAGCGTCGCAAATGCGAATGTCAACAGTTTGAGTTGAGCTACTCGTGTGAGCGACATACAGGGCTCCGCTGGATTGCCGAGATTTAGGAACAAAGGAGTTTGTATCATAAGAACTCCGCTCTGGGCCGATGGCTGTAAGTAATCAAGGGTCGTCAAAAGTTTTGACGGTGGTACCCGTTTCCCTTTGCAGAAGCGGTGCGCGAACGCACCGCTTCTGCAAAGGGAAACGGGTACCAAGGTCGAGTCCCGGTCAAGACGTTTTGCCTTCGCAAAACCGTAAGCTATCCTGATGGTGTAAACCACACAGGAGTGTTGAGTGAAAAAGGCATGGATGGGATCTGTCGCCGGCTGGGCGGTCATTGCGCTTGCGACTCACGGGTGCACGAGCGGGGAAAAAGAAATCTCGACCGCAGCACGAGGCGTCGCTTCAGAAAAAGTGCCGGCTACTGGTTCGGCGGGTTCGGCTCAATCAGTCGACAACGAACCTGTCTCGATCAAGTACTTCACTTACGAAAAAGGACTCGCAACGAGCGTTGACGTCATCACGCCTGAGCGTTGGGCTTCGTTCCGCGATGGTGGACGAACGAGCTTTCTCTCAAAATTTTACTTCGCAAACGTGAACACAAAATCGAATCGTGGAAAGGGCCACGTCGTTTGTTTCACGGGTTCGGCCCAAGCTGTTCGCGATCAGTATATGAACCCTGAGCGCACCGAACATACTGTAGCAAACCTCGCCGAAGGAGCTCGCGTTCCGCAAACGGCGGCAAGTGAAAACGGCATGGTTCTCGGCGTTCGCTTCAAGGTCGATCGCACGAAGGCCGCGACCAAAAAGGGCGCTGCTCCCGCAAAGCAAGATCCAGAGTTCTTCTTCCGCATGTCGCAATGTACAGCGGATAAAGGCGGAATCGGCGTAGGTGGAACGCTGAAAAACGAGGTCTCTAAACTCGATGCTCCCGAATGGCCGGAGATGGCCAACGCACGCCGCGCTCCCGCTAACGCTGCCAGCGTGGGCGAGCAAGGTTTTGTGATCGAAGATCAGCCGCAGAATGGTGATGAGAAAAAAGTCCCGGTGCGCTTTAAGCTCATTGGCGATTATGAGCGAATGAAAATTCGCGAGAATGATCGCCCCTGGAAGGGCATGGATATCAGCACGGCCGAAGGTGCTTACCAGTTCTCGCTCTTGATTCAAAAGTACGTCTACGAGGGCATGTTCGAGAACGTGAGCGGCGCTCGCCGAGATATCAACTTGCGCGCTGAGAACAACAAAGTGCGCGATTGGTGCCACATGCCTTGGCAGGCGACGGGTCCCAAGGGACGCGAATGGGTTCACGGCATGACGAAAGAATTCGACCTGAAGCCAAGCCCGACGATGGATTTGTACAAAGGAACTTACCCAGGTTCAAACTGGGGAGTGGCGTACTACAACTCCTTTGCGTGCAAAACTCTCGAAGATGTTTTCGGACCGTCGACGGCGCGCAAAGCTGCTCCCGACTTCTCGAAAGCAGAGCTCTTCAATGATGGAAGTGTGATCGTAAAATTCCTCTTCACGTACGCGAAGGTCCCAGGTACGGAAGGTGCGTTTAAATGGACGAGCAACGTAAGTGGTCCTGGCTCAAACGTTCGTGCGTTGGACGAAGTTCGCCATGTGCAGATGGACGTTTCCGTCCGTGATACGACACTTAAAGGAACCGATCCTGAAACAGCAAACTGGGTCATGATCACGTATTACTTTGATCCTGCTTACGATGCAGAAGCTGATGCGATGAAATCGATAGGTAAGCGTCACCCGGTTCTGGATGTTAAAAATCTCCCGGCAGGCCTCAAGAAAATGCGTCCGATGGGAATCGTGACAAACTTCGAAGCTCCGAAACTGGCTGCGGGTCCGGATTCTCGCCTGGCATCGCACACAGGTCACAGCATCGTGTTTAAAGGCGCTCAATCGAACGAAATTGAGTACCGATTGAATGGCCCTGTCGATAACCCCGAGTCGTCGTGCTTAGGTTGTCACGCGACGGCTGGAACGCGCATGAAGTCTGTTCCCGGTGTTCAGAATCTCGCGACGTGGGCGCAGATCAAGTCGGAAGCAAAGCTCGACTTCAACCAGCAAATGAGAAAAGCAAAAGAGAACTTTGAAACGTTTATCGCTCCGGCTGCAGCGCCGGCGAAGTAGAAGTAAGAGAATCAGAAAAGAGAAGTTCTGAAAGAAGCCGCTTGAGACAGCGGCTTCTTTTTTGAAAAGGGCTATTTATGAACTATAAAGTGTTTTTATTTGCATCGATTGCGGCCTGCCATTCCTTCGGAGAACAGGCCTTCGCAGACGATCTTCGATTCTTAGAATTTAATGAAGGTCGATTCGAAGTTATGAGGACAGCTGATCTGCCAAGCGAAACAAAGGCAGAAATAGACCGTCTTATGAAATCAAAAAAGCCTGGTGTTGTAGAGATCAAAGATCTTGCCGCGTTTCGCAAAGCTTTCAGACTCGAAGAAAAGGCGCGGGTCTTCACTTTGGATGGAACTCTTACGGAACCCGTCAGTCTCAAAGGTATGAAGATCTATTTTCAGAAAAAAGGCGATTGTACCAATTATCCAGATGTTTACCTCTCAGGTGCTTATTCCAAACGTCTTTCTCAAACGTACGGAATTGCGGTCCCGAATTCCACGAAGGTTCTTCAGAAAAGTACAGGCACCGAAGCTATAAAGACGGCGATCGGCAAAGGCTTAGAAAAGCAGCTCCAGACCGAAGCAATGACTCACGCCGCTTCTACGGTCTATTTTCAGCTCGATGGCGAGACCTACTCTCTGACCCCAGGGCTCGGGCAAGGTGCCTTCATAGGTCGAATAAAAGGAAATAAATACGAGCTGGTGCAGGAGCTGAAGCTTCTCTCGTGCGGCACTTGAGCGGACCTGACATCCGAAAACAAAAAGGCGCTCCGTGTTCGCGGAGCGCCTGGGGCTAGTGGTTAGAGGTCGTAAAGGTCAAGATCAGGGTTAGGTCAGGTCAGGGTCACATTAAGGAGCGAGAGGAGCCGGAGGAGCCGCGATGCGGTTTCCTGGTCCACCCGGTGCCGCCGCCGAGTTGTTCGTCACGTAGCGGAGCTGCGGGACGATCTTATCGAGGTCAGCGAACAATCCATCGATCTGTGCTTGAGTCATGCCCGTCTCCGTATAGGCAATGACGTTCGTTGAAGGACCAGCTGTATCTGATACGTAGCCACCGAATTCTTGGAACGCTCGGGCTAACATGCGACCTTCAGGAGTCGTGAGTCCAAGGCTATCAAGGTTCACGTTAGCAGGGATCGCGAAGAGACCACCGAGCGGGATGGAACCTTCGTAACCGATACCTGAATCCGAGAAAGTTGCCGGCCATACGTGACGGGGAGAGCCGGCGTTAGCTTGGCGAGTTGAGATCGCCATTGCAATGCCGTGGGCAATTCGACCTTGAGCCAAGTCACTGCGACGGATCAAACCACCGAGGAGCGAGTAGCCTGTTGCACGGATACCGGCGTGGCTTCCATCGTTCACGCGTCCTTCGCCGCGCAAGTCGTTTCGCACTACGTAGTGCACGTTTACGTTCATATCCGAGCGTCGTTCTGCAAGCCAAGTCTCGAGGAAGAAGCGACCGTTATCTTCTACGGTGATGGACCAGCCGTCGACCGTGAGGAACTGAAGATTATCAGGCGTGCGGATCTGGAAGGAGTTTCCGTTTCCGTAAGTCCAGAGACTGTTGCGTTCAGCACCGCCAGTGATATTCCAAGTGCGCAAAGGTGCAGCTGAGTTTGAACGGCTCACTTGAATCGCGTTTGCACCAATCCAACGGTAACCAAGAGCAGCGTTCACCATGTCGCGAGTTTCCTGACCAGTCGAAGCTTGGTATGTAGCGCCTGAACCGATCGGAGTGTTCCAGAAGCTTGTGCTGCTGAAAGGATGTTCGAACGGATCACGTGTTCCAGGAACAGGAGTGGGTGTAGGAGTTGGTGCCGGTGTAGGCGTGGGAGTCGGATTCGGAGTAGGTGTCGGGCTAGGGCCTGAGCCACCTGCTTCGAAGAGAACGTCGACCATGTAGTTCGAGCTGTTCCACGAGCTAGTCGGGAAGACCTCGCCACCAGAGTACGCGTAAACACCGTTACCGCCGTTAGCGCCACTTGCGAGAAGCGTGAGGTTACCAGATGAAATTGCGTTCGCGAGACCATTTGAGACGTAGGAGTACTGACCGCGAGGTGCGAGGTACGAAGCTACGTAAGTTTGGTTAGCTGCAATGTCTACCGGATTAGCGAATCGTACCGTGACGTATCCCGGCACGGCGCTGTTAGCTCCGCCCGAGGCACTCGCCAAGCGCGAACCGGAAGCATTGTAGAGGCTCACGTTGAAGTTCGACGAGCTTGCAACTGTACGATAGAAGCGGATCCCTTGAATGCGTCCCGCTACGTTACTGCGGAATTTTACGCCCAAGTTCACTGAGCCCATATCGCTTTGTGCGGTGGTCACGCCTGAAGGTGAGTTCGGGAGTGCCGATTGAACATTGGAAGCAACTCCAGGACGGAAAACTACGTCCACCAAGTAGTTCGACTCTTGGTAAGTTTGCGTCGGCATCACAACGTTACTTGTATAAGCGAAGACGCCGTTTCCTCCACTGGCGCTACTTGCGAGAAGGGTCAAATCTCCTTTCGAGATAGCGGAAGCCAGTCCGCGTGCTTGATAAGAGTACTGACCAGCGGGTGCGGAGTACGATGCAACATAAGTCTGATTGGCGCTGATCGTGACGGGAGACGGGAACATCACGTAAACAAATTTCGGGAAGCCAGATGTTTCTGCGCTTCCAGTCGCCGAAGCGAGGCGAGTACCGGATGAATTAAACAAGCTCGCGGTGAAACCGCTGCTGCTTCCAACGGCGCGATAGAATCGGATGCCGAGGATTTGGCCAGCGACACGGCTTTGGAATTTAACTCCGAGCTGAACTGCAGCGCGGTCCGAAGATTCAGTAACCACGTTTGCGGGCTGGTCGGGAAGCGCACCACTAGCGCCAGACGGCATCTGGGCGTGCGCAGGTTTTACGAAGATCGCCAAGGTCAAGGCAGCCACGGCAACCGTGCTCCGCCATGTCGTACTCAAGAATCTATACCCCATTTCATACCCCCAATGATGAAGACGTACAAAGACCGCGATGCGATCTGAGTTCAGTCTAGACAAACGATGGGAGCGATCCGACGGTCATTTTTTGGACGAATAATCTCGATTCGAGACACAACTCTGAAGTTGCCTCAGAGCTAAGGGTTTGCGAGGCTTGCGGCCGTATGACCCTAGGAAAACGCGAGATCTTCTCAAGGAGCTTCCGTGCGCGAATTGTTGGGCGCTTTACTTATTAGTTTCGGCTTGTGCGTGAGCAGCGAAAAGGCGACAGCAAAATCAGTCGAATTCGTTGACGAGCAGAATCTTCAACTCAGACACCTCGAGCCGGTCGCAAGGCAAATGAAAGTCTTTTTCCGAGATGAATTCCCAACGAAGATTCGAGTGCTCTCCAAAAAAGGCAATGGACTGTCTAAGTTTGACTGCGCAACCAACACAATCGTGATTGATGAGGCAGTCCCGCCAACGCGAAAGTCTGCAGTCATTGCTCATGAAGCCGCTCACTTAGGGCTTTGTCAGCTGACCTATGGCGCAAACCTCAAAACAGAATTTCGATTTCTTGATGAGGGTTTCGCGACTCTGGAGGAGTTTCGTTTTTTGAGGCAGACCGAAAAGTTTCGCGAGCGCGCCTTGAGGCTCTCGCTTGAGCAACTCAAGATTGGAAATCTCGGTTTTGATCGCGTGTTTGACTGGCGCGCCTACTCACGCGATAGCAGCGGACGCATCAATTCTTATAGTTATGCAGTCGGTGCTAGCTTCATCATGATGCTTTTCGATCGTGGAGGCGAAACGAATCTACGTCGTTTCTTTACAGATCTTGGGCGAACCGAAAACTTTGAAGAGTCTTTGAAGTCAATCTTTCAGATGAATTTGATGGAAGCTGAAAAAGAATGGAAACGGTTCATAATCAATAAAGGTCAATTCGGGGCTTTTTCATAAACGATTGGTCGGGCAAAGTGCAGCCGTAAACCATTGTTTACCTCGAACTCATCTTGTGAGAGAACCCCGGTCTCAGGGCTGGAGGAGCAGGATGCGAATTTTAGTTTTTCTCTTGTCGTTGATGGCGGCACTCACAATCCAAGCGGCAGAATCAACGATACCATCGGTTTTAAAAGACCTTTGCGCAAATTTCCGTCCCGATGTGCAAGCTGAACAACTCAGGGAGATTTTCTCTGAGTCGTATTTCACCGGCGAAGTTCCTCAACAAGTGGTCAGTAGTCTTTCGGCGAGAGCTGACCGGCTAGGGCGCTGCGAGAGCGTTAGACAGCTTGAGTGGAATCCCCAAAAACAAGTTGGGCACTTCGAGTTTCACTCCGAGCACAAGCAAGTCGGCGTTGCGTATCTTGCCAGCGACTCGCGCGGTAAGCTTTCCTCCTTCGCCTTTGTCCTAGAGTTTCCCGCAGACCGCTCTCCAATGCCTCAAGTTCGCCACGTTCGTGCCGCAGACGGTGTCGGTCTTGAGACGCGGCTCTATCTGCATCCAGATGGTAAGGGTTTGCCTCGTCCGGTCCTCTTTCAAAGGACGCCCTACACACGAGTTTTAGATCTTGATGCGGTGTCGTACTCA
This sequence comes from Bdellovibrionales bacterium, assembly GCA_005808505.1. GTDB lineage: Bacteria > Bdellovibrionota > Bdellovibrionia > Bdellovibrionales > JAMPXM01 > SYLX01. The sequence continues at coordinate 25,512 of SYLX01000099.1, forward strand.
GCCACGGCGCAGTGGGCGTGGACTCAAGGATATCACTACGTTGTTCAATCCGTTCGCGGAACGGGACGTTCAGGTGGTGAATTCGAATTGTTTTCGCCAATCAATGTTGAAGATGCGAAGATCACGCTTGATTGGCTCGATCAACAGTCTTTCTCAAACGGAAACGTTGGAATCATTGGCACTTCGTATGATGGATTCGCGGCCCTCGCGGCAGGCGTTACGAATCATCCGACACTCAAGGTTGTTCTAGCCGGCGGAGCTCCCACAAACGCGAGAACCGATGGTTTTAGCTCCAACGGAATCGTTCAGCTCGTTTTGCTCGATTACCTCCGTTACATCCAGACTCAAGAAGGCCTGCCTTTTAGCGCGGACTTTCAAGAGAAAGCCCGCATGCAGCTTCTCTCGGAGCCAGATCCCAGCGGGTACGATAACGTGCTCTTTGGGACCAACGTTCGAGAATGGGATCGGCTTGCTCCTTACATCAATACTCCCGAACATCCCTTTTGGAAGACGCGTTCGATTTTTCATCTCCTGCCGCAGATCACGGTCCCGACTTACCATATTGCCGGAATGGCCGTAGACGGAGACCTTCCGGACACTCTAAGAAACTTTCGCAAAGTCCAAGCGCATTCTCGGCGTCCCGCAAACCATCACCTCTATCTTGGTTACTGGAACCACGAAAGCTCAACGCCCGTTGGGCGAGACCTCGACTACCTAGCGCCAGAACTGAAAGAGAGAATTCCAGCACTTCTCAAACATTATTTAAAAGGGGAGGCGTTGGGCTTTGAAGATTCTCAAATCTTATTGGTGAGCCACAATCAGCCTGGATTGAAAGCGCACGCACGGCTGCCGTTCTCGAATTTCCCTCGTCAAAAGTTGTTTGCTACAGAAGTCGGCCAGGAGGGAGTGAAGCTATCTGCGCAACCGGCTTCACCGATGGTTCGTATGGCCTCGTATTTTTATCAACCGCAAGTTTTTAATGACTTCGCATCCGGTCAGCATCTCAACCTTTCCTGGGAAGTGGATCGTTCGCTCGCTATCTTCGGTGAGCTTAAGTATTCACTGGTCGTTGAGACCGATGCGCCGCGAATGGATTTGGCCGTCGTGATCTCGAAAACCAATCTGAAAGGCGAGTCAGTTTTCGTTTCCAACTGTCTGGTGGGGGGACGCTTCTTATTCGCTGATGGCCGGAGAGAACTTCAACTAACTAGCGACTGCCCGGTTTTTCACAAAGTGGAACGCGGCGAAATTTTGCGTTTTACGGTGACTAGCAATTTGTTTCCGCAGTTTTCCCGCGTACTGCCGCTAGGGTCTATCTTTTCGGAACATGAGATCAAACTACGCTTCAACAGCGAGACGCCGTTTGTGTCGATTCCCGTCGAAGCAAATCTCAATTAAGAAGGCAGGAGCTTAGCTCCTGCCGATCGCAGATTATTTGTTCTTCAGAATTTCGAGAGTCGTTGGTTCTACGCGCTCAGCGCCCGTCACGAAATGACGACGGATTGAGCTCGCTGTAACAGCAGCTTTGCGAGCACGGTTCAAAGCGCCCAATGGGCGGTGAGCCGGGTCAGCTTGCCAAGGATTGAAGCTCAGATCTTCGCAAGCTTTCTGCTTTTCGGGTGTGTCGAAGTTCTGAACCGGGAGCTTAAGGCTCGCCACCAAAATCTCGGGCGTGCCGTAATCCAAGCGCGGATCTTCAACGAGTTTGACCTTTGCTAATTGATCTAAATTCTCCGGAAGCGGCTGAATGAAGAAGTCAAAGCAACGCTCACCCGAAGCAAGTTTAGCCCCGAGATCAAGACGCAAACCATTTTCAGGCAAGTTATCAATGGGAGCCTCAGGCTGAAGTTGCGCGCGCGTTTGGCAGTCGACAGGTCGTGCGCTGTATTTAACGGCCGTGTCGCGTTTAGCGCTGATACCAGACTTTAAGAGGTAGCTTGCCATTGAATGGTAAGACTCGGTAACCGCTGATCCGATGGGGCGCGCGAGGGCTGCCGCAATTTTCAACTCCAGAGGAGCTTGAGCTTTTGTCATAGCCATCGCTTTCTTCGCGAGAGATCCGAAGATGAGCTGTTGTTCAGTAGCAGAGGCCTGCGGGAAGAGAGTCGCAATCGTTTTTTGTAAAATGCTGGGATCCTTGGCGAGCTGCAGGACTCCCGGCATCATTGGTGCGATAACGGTTTCGCTTGAGAGATCTTCACTATCGCTGCGTCCTGCTTCGCTTAAAGCCTCGCGAATCGCGCGTTCAAGGAAGAAGCGATCAGGTTTTTTATCTTGCGCTACGATCTGGTTAAAAAGGGCGTAGTCCTTTGCCGAACGAATGAAGAAGCGACTTCCGTTGATGAGTAAAAAATCTTGCGTGGTGCCTGTGCCAAGAAGATTTCCGTTTGCCGCACCGTCGAGAACCTTGATCGCAAGGCCGCGACCGTCGGGGATGCCGTCCGCCTTCGTTGTGCCCGAGCCGTTTGAGAAGCGGACGATAGCGTCGAACGTTCTTCCGGGTTGGCTCAAGACACCGACTTGGTATTCCGTCGGAACTTTGTTCGAGATTTCAAATTCAGCCACCGCACAGCCGTGACCTTTTGCATGAGCATCACGAGACTGCTTCTCTGTTGCCATTTGGATGTGGAACATGGTTGCGGCTGATTTGAGAATTGAGTCAGCTTCGTCTTTTTCTTTTTTCTCAAGATTTGGGTGGGCTTCGATGTCGAAGGCTCCCATCGATTTTGCAACACCAAGCACCGACTCGATCGTGACCGACTGAGCGACCGCCGTCGAAAGCACCGCGAAGGAACCGATAGATAAAAGCAATTTCGTTTTTTTAGTCTGCATGAACCTTCTCCCGTTAATTGGCGGTGCGTGACGGCTACTCACGCTCAAGATACCGGCCGTTCACAGGGAACAGGTTTCAAGACCCATACCGGGTCCGCTTTTCGTAGGATCGAAGGAATGCCAGCTGAGAGCCGGGGGTGTCAAATGGGCGGTCACATCCTCCCCAAAACGGGGCTAAACAATTGTTAAGTCAGGGAATTACGAACAAGATGGGCAGTCCGCGATTACGCGGAGGACGGCGCCGTCAACGACTTCAATCAAGTAAACAAAAGGACTTGATGCGTCGGATTTCGGAGCGATTTTGAAAGTGCCGAGCGCATGGGGATCTTCGACTTTGAAGGACTCCTTCACAATCCTCCAATTCTTCACGGACGTAGAACAACTCTTCTGACCGATTTGGGAGTTGAGTTGAGCTGCTTGAAGAGCCAAGGCACGGAACTCTTTTTTAATGTCGTGATCAAAGTCGTTGGCGGACGCGGAGTCAAAGGCGAACGAGATGGTTAAAGCTAGAAAAGCGCGGATCATGGGTCTTCCTCCCGGTTCGGAACGTCGTGGTGGGGAGAAGATATGATCATAATTGATCGGAGCCTAGATAGAAGGGGGTAGAGCCTGCTCCATCCCCCGTTTGGCAGCAAGGAAGGAGCTCTAAATCTCAAGAGGCGGGGAGGTCTTCTGGTGCAACTGGTAAAGTTTGCGTAGTTGCAGATCGTAGTGATGCGCGATCAGTTTCTTGAGGTTCTCGCCGATGATGTTATCGATTGGTAAAAGTTTGACGCCAGCTACGTCTGAAGAGGTATCAGGAATTCTCGACTCATTCTGCACGGAGACGGCCTCATGCGCAGCTCGGTCATGGCTGTAGTAAATTTCATTGAGCGTGCGATTCGGTTTCAAAAAATAAGGCGTGAGTTTTTGCAAAGTCAGTCGAATCACGTTGGGACGGCAAAATTCGTCCGGTCCACCGCCAAGAGATGCGGCTTCAAAAAAGCAGAGATCGCCCGAGGAGGCGAGCACTGCCTGAGAAAACTGAAGTTCAAAGGTTGCGGCATTGAGAGCTACTTTTTTGAAAGGCGTATCCACTTTAAGTTTGCCGGGATCGCTCTTACTTAAGGCTTTACGAAATTCCGAGACATGTTGCGCGGCGCTCGAAAGGAACTCTCGATTCTGAGCGAGCATATGGAAGGCGAGGGTGACTTCAAGAAGCGAGGCTTTCTGCTTTAGTGTTTTCGAAAAGTAGTCGTGTATTGCCAGAGCGCTTTTTAGTACCTCGTTGTATCTGCCTTGATACAACTTTAGCTGAAGCTCCCGGTATTTGACTCGCGACAAGCGATAAAGCTCAATACTTGGAGCCGTTGCTTGAAGCGCGAGAGCTGGTTCGACGTACGCTGGGCCCATTCCAATGGCGATGTCAAATTTACGGAGCAACTCGGAATTCTTCTCGATTAACTCTGAAATCAAGTCTCTCTCTTTTTGGAAATTCGTTTCAGCGCAGAAAACGGTCTTCAGGCAAGAAGTCGGAGGCTCGTAGATCTCGATGAGCTCTTCCCGGTTTAGCGTAACGCGCTTTCTTTCAAGGTAAGGTAGCTTTAAATTCTGCTCCATTTGCGCATAAATTTGATCAGCGCGTTTGTCAGTCTGCCTTGAAGCCGGGAGCCGCAGAGTTAGGAGATACTTGAAACTTGCGATTTCCTGTAGGGTGGGCTGAGCTTTCTGTTCCAGAAGGGACGCTAATTCCGGCGTGAGCGGCTCATCCTTCCGGAGAGCCGCATAAGCTCCGATCAGCACGATAGTGGCGATTGCAAAACCAGCGAACACTAGAAACGCTTTTAAGATCGAAACACTTTGTCTTTTCATGTGTTCATTTTCCTTCCGCCGAAAATCGATCGCAATGGAAACGCGGGTGAGAGTCTCACAATGCATCTCTTAGCCGGAGCACAATTCACGGCATTAAAGAGAATTAATTGGATCAATCGTCAGTACGGAAGTTGCGCGGCCGGTGCCCTGAGCGCGGCGACTTTGGTCGGGTTTTGGTTCCCTGATCTAGTGCGTGGCCAAACGCCGTGATCTGATCAGTTGCCATGAAAGCATATACACCGGATAAAGTTTGGGCCGTGACGGCATTCATGGGAACGCCGCAATTTATGAGGTTTATCATTGAGCCTGGTGAAGGGGCGCCGCTCGATGCACGTACACGGAACTACGCGTTTCGCGATGAGGCCGAGCAAGCCCTCGAGATGAGGGGATTCCCGTCGTCAGTTGCACAGCAGGTGATCGAAGATGCCATCTCGATCTTGGAGACCGAAAGCATCCACAGATCAAGTTTAGATATCTGAAAGTTCTCACGCTCACCACTCCGTTACGGGGGCCGCCGCAAATAAGGAGAGTTGGCGCGTGACTCTCCAAAATCTCTGCGTTATCGACAGGGCATCTAAACCAGTATCGGAGGTCTTATGACAGCCCGCTCGTTTCTCACGCTTCTTACCGTAGCGATCGTCGCATACGGTTCACAGGTCAATGCTCACGGTCAAATCGAGCGCGCAGCGCTTGCGACCGATACCGAGGTTCAAGCTCTTCTCTCTTCCGAGGATCCTTATTCGGCCCTCAAAGCTCTGGTGAGCCACATCGATTTGCTCGATGAAGTTAAGACATCTGCACTCGCAGAGTTCGATGCGGGCCTCGATACCGATGTCGCCGCACGTGAGCGCGGTGAGATTCCACAACCTGCGTTTGCGAAAAACTCTTACCACCAACTTCTTGCGGTAAAAGTATTGGCTGAACACGACCGCGATCTCTTGATGAAATCGCTCGTAGCTGTAGAAGATCAATCGACCGAAGTTCAAGTGAAGTTCGTCGAGGCTTTCAAGTTGGTCATGAAAGAAACCTCGGGTCGCGCGGCTCAATATGAGACGTTGTACGCTGAACTCGCGGAGCTCGAAAATTCGGAGATCGCGGATCTCGGCCGAGAGCTTTCTCGTGCGACATCACAAGAAGCTGTTGCCGCTGCTCCACGCTCGCTCCGCGAAAAGCAAGCCGTGCTGAAAGAAGTGAAGGCGCTAGTGCCGAGCGTTGTGGAAGAGATCGTAGAACCTCTCCTTGAGCAACACGCCATTGCTAACCGCAGCGCGGGAAGCTGGCAGCTCACGTTCGATGATGGACCGCATTCCACGCACACGCCGAAGATTTTGGCGAATCTTCGTGCCCACGGTCTAAAGGCAAAGTTCTTCTGGCTCGCACAGAACGTACCGAGCCGCTCTGGTATTGTGAACAACGCTAATGCTCAAGGCATGACTTTGTGTAACCACTCTTACTCGCACCCTCAATTAACGAAGCTCGGTCAAGCCGGTCTCAAAAAGGAGATCGTCGATTCGACAACTCTTCTGACAAAGTATTACGGCTACCGCCCCAAGTGGTTCCGCTGCCCTTACGGTGCTTGCGGCAAAGCGGGCTCAGCGGTGCGGAAGATGATCGCGGCTGAGGGCATGACTCCGATGTTCTGGAACGTCGATAGTCTCGATTGGTCGGATAAAAGCCCGACGAGCATTTACAAGCGCGTGAAGAAACAGATGGCATCCCAAGGGAGCGGCATCATCTTGTTCCACGACATTCACTCGCAGTCGGTCACCGCAAGCGAAATGGTCATGCGCGATCTCTGAGGTTAGGTACAAAAAGTGCGATAAAAAGGGCTGGTCGACCAGCCCTTTTTTTTAGAGCGTTTGGAGGAAGCGGATCAAAGCGATCTTCTCGTCACCCGTGAAGATCTCTTTTCCATTCTTGAGGAAGATCCCCTCGTCATGACCTTCATTCGACATGCCCGCTCGGCTTGTATCATAACGATGTTCGTCGGTCTTCCAGCTCTGGGGAACACGCGTCCCGCTTGGATAGCCATTGCAGATCGAATCAAAGTCGCGCTCTTTATCATGAGCGTGGCCAGAGTAGTAAACTTTCGGACGCTTCGCTGACCGAGTAAGTAGGGCGCAGAGACTCGGAACCGAGTTATTGTGAAAATACGGCCAACGGGCCCAAATGCCCACAAGGGGTGGCGGCACGTACCCTTTTTGCGCTTTGATCACGATCCCGTTCGCTTGCGAGATCGCGAGGTGATTGAGTTTCTCAAGCGACCTCATTCCGCGGTGGCGGTACGGGTCGGTTCCGACATCGACCACAAAGGTTTTTACCGGAGGTCGCACCAAAGTTGTTTTCAGTTTATCAGCAGCGCTCAGAGATTGAGCCTCGGGTAAATGCCACGCCTTCTCATAATGCCCATGGCAACCAGCACAAGATTGGACGAAGAGTTTTTCGCCCCGTTTTGCAGAATCGAGATCGATTTTTTCGGCAGGGAAGAAGTCCGTAAATCTCGGAGCTTCGGACGCAAAAACCGCGCTTGTCAGCTCATCGATGATTTTTGGATTTTCGGCGAGCCACGTTTCCAGAGACCGCAGATCAGCTCCGCGTCCGACTTCGTTCCAGATGATGTTGGTGAAGATTGGATTTCCGCTGACAACGCTGCCATCGGAGAGCCACCGATTTTTGTATTTAACGTTCCACCACACAGCTGGTTTGGAATCGGCTGGATGCTCATCTAAGAACTCATCTTCACGAGGGAACGCTTGGGCCCACTCCGAAGGCGTTGCCCACGCATCATCCTCTCGCATATTGAGCGAAAGTGCGACCTGCGCAAGCGACGTATCGAGCCCCAGAGTGATGGGTTGGATCGCTGCCACTTGGCGAAGGCTCTCGCGCGATGAACGGAGCAAAGCCATCTCAGCCGCATTCGCCTTCGTCCACTTTTTAAATAGCGGCATGTTTAAAGCGAGGAGAGCCGGCTTCATGTGAACGAAAAAATCATTTGCCCGCGGGAAGCGATTGCTCATTCCTAAAACGGTTTTTCCGAAGAGGTTTGAAGAATGGCAGGCCGCGCACGAGAAGGTGAAACCTTGCGCACCTCCGCGCTCGATCAAACCGAATCCCACCGGTGAGTCCGGTCTGACTCCATCCGGAAAAGGAACTTGGTAGACGCCTTCATCACTCGCCTGCGGGTAGGGATGAAGCCCGAGGTAAGTCAGAACTCCGCCGAAACTTTTAATGCCCACGAGCTTTCGGAAAATGGCTTCGAAGAGTTCCTTAAGAAAACCACCCTTGTTGACTTCAGTGAGCTTTTTGAAAGGTTCATAAGGAGGAAGGATGCCCGTCACGCTCACAGGGTAGATCTGCGCGTGCAACCGTCCAGCTTCAACGTTTTTAAAATAATCCGCTATCGGACTCTGCAGAATATTCGCCCGCCCGCCCGCGGGAACATCAACGCCTTCGCGCCATAATTCAGGTGGTAGATCTGCCTCCGCGCTCGAAGACAACAAGACGCTCGATGCAATGAGGCTCGAAAAAAGCAGCGTGGCTGCGGCTTTCCGGGAAAAGATAAACTTGTGCATGGAAAAACCATAGCCACTGCGTGTGGCTAAGACAAGGCAGCAGTTCATCAACTGCGTGCGTTGTAACATAATGCGAATTGCCGGAAAAGTAGGACCAAGCCGCGCCCTACGAAGTTCAAGTCAAAGGCGGCCCAAGTGAGGATGAACGAGACACTCAAGCAGCGCAGCATCACTCTTCGGCCGCACTAGGCTTGGAGTTCAAAAGGCAAAGGAGTCGTCAAAATAAAAAAAGGCGCCGAAGAATCGGCGCCTTACTTAGCTCAGAACATGGCAGCTAGAATCAGTCACCCTCTTCGCCGAAATGACCACCACCTGCATCGTTGACGTTGATGAGGTAGAGGACAGAGTCGAGCTCTTCTTCCATCGGTGAGCCGAGACGGTCCCAAGCTTTCTCGCTGTCTGCGAGATGGCTCTTACCGAATGAAGTTTCGTCAAACCAGTGCTTGTCGAAGTTGACCGGCTCGTTCTTCAAGACACTCGCCGCATTGTAAACGTTCTCGGGCTTGATACGGAAGACGAACATCCAGCGCTTCAGACCATCCGGAGGACACTGGACTGTTGTTCCGCAAGAAGTGAAGTTATCCGACTCGCTCATTTCGTAGCTTGAAGCAACAAACGGAGAGTAAGCTTGGTCTTTGATCGTTCCGTTTTTGTCGTTATAGCCCGAGTTGTACCAATCCGTGTGGCGATCTACCGCATCTTGCAGACGGCGGTAAGTCGTATACTGATCAGCCGAAGGCGTGCCGAGACCTAAGAGAGCGTTGAAGCCTAAGTCAGGCGTATTCCACGCACCAGGAATCTGGAGCCACTTCGTGTCGAACTCGAACAGATCATTTGTCGACTCTTTCTCGAACGTGAAGCCGAGCGGGGCAAGTTCAGGGAAACGGTGCGGATAAATCGCAACCATTTGACCTTGAGCTGCAAACTTCTCGGCATGTCGATCGTCACGGAACATCCAAGTCGCAAGACCTGCACGAGCCGCGTTGTAACGATAGTGGAACGGACGCGAGAAATACTTTTTGCAATCCTCATCGGTGTAGCCGTTTTGATTCGGCTTCGCTTGAGTCGGCGATGCACATGCGCGAGCAAGGCTCGTTGAGTACCAGATCATGCCGTTGGACTCAGGCGAGTAGTGCTTAAAGTTCGAGTCGCCGCGGAAGTTATAGTAGTCTTTGCGATCGGCTTGCGAGCAGCCTTCGCGGTAAGTCTTGTAACCTTCGTAGTAGGCTTTGAAGTCGTCGAACGTCTTCTCTTTCCCTACGTACTCCGACATCATGTACTTCGTTTCGCACACGGTAAAGCCGAGAACTGGGTTGTCGACTTGAGTGTCCGAGCCGATCGTCACGTAGCGGGGAGCTGCTTCACGCTTGGCTTCCCAGACTGATTCCGAGAGACGCAAGTAAGGATCGTAAGCCGTAGCCGGGATCTGCGCCCAAACGTTTTTCTTCACGTCGATCGTGAACGTTTGAGACTGGCTCGCAGGCAGAATGAAGATGTTATTTGCCCACTTGAGCTTTGCTTCAATCATTGTCGCGCGGTCACGGAATTCACCGCAAAGTTGCGTGAGGAATGTGTGTGCGTCCGAAACCGTTCCTTTTGGAGCTTCCGCCGGAACCTTGCTGCGATAGATCTTCGCAACGGGCGAATAGAAGTAGAAGTGCTCAGCTTTTTTGCTCGAAGGAGTTTCCGTTGCCACCAAAGATTTGAGAGTACTGACGTTGTCGGCTTGATCCGCGAGGGCCGAAAGCTGATCAACGAGCTTTTGCGTTTCGGGCTGGAGAGCTGCTTTTACTTCGCTCAAGTTGTAGCGGAAGTTGCTAAGCCCGCTCAAAATCTCCTCTTGAGTTGCGCCTTGCTTCACCATGAGTTCTTGAAGTGACTTACCTGAAGCGATAACCGTCGCCGTATCGGCTTTAGCGGTCTCTTTCTCCATTTGAGCGTAAAGATCCTTCAGAGGCTTATTGGCTGGGAATTCAAGCAGTGAGCGGATGCGCCATGAAAGTGATTGCGCGTAGCTGAGGGCATTTGGTTTGTTGCCGGCTTGCAAATGGGTAACGATTTGGTCGACGGCCGACATCACTTCGGTCGATGACTGTCTTGCCGTTTCCGTTACGAGAATGCTCAAAGCTGAGGCTGACTTCGCGCTCAAGCTCGAATTTCCTTTGAGAAGTTCAACCATCGAACTGAGCGAGTAGAGAACTTCTTGCTCGCTATCGACGCCAGGGCTTTTCTTCATGGCGGCGATGGCATCGTTCATTTGTTTTAAGTAAGCTGCGCCGTTTTCAGATTGCCCGTTGAAGTATTGCTTTTTGAGAGCCGTGAAGGCTTGCGCAGCCGTCGGAGGTACCGCAACTTTGGCTTCGATGGCGTAAGTATTCCAGCTCCAAATCACGTCTGAAGCGTAGATAACCACATCGCCAGGCTTCGCGTTCGGGTTCTTCTCCATCGTCTCTTTGAGTTGCTTGAGTTGTTGCTTTAAGTAATCTCCGTCTTCAACCTTCATTGTTCCCATCGCGGCAAGAAGGACGGCCGCGCTCTGAGAGACTACTTGGTTGTCGACCTGACCGAACTCCTGGGCTAATGAAGCGGAAAGGGTTTCAGCAGCCTGCGCGATTGCATTGAAGTCGACGCCTTTGAAGTGGATCTTCATATGCGCTTGCATCGCCTTAGCGATCGAAAGAAGTTTGTTGTAATCGACATCCGTTAGTTCGTTGGGAAGATTCGTGATGAGCGGGTTTGCGATGCTGCCGACCGAGCTAACGATCGCGCTGCTCATTTGCTCAGAAAGTGCTTTCGACTCTTTCGAAAATCCAGTTTGCGAAGTTGCTTTCGCAACCTCCTGCGCGATTTGTTGCGCGAGTGCTTTCACTTGAGGATGAGTCGAAGTCAGCAGAACCTGAGTGCTGGATTTCGCGTTTTCCACGACGGAGTCGAACTCTTCGAGCGCTTTTTTTACGAGTTGAGAGCTCGCTTCCGTTTGTGTTGAGGAGAGCTTCTGAGCCGCTCCCTTAACCAGTGGATTTGAGTAATTAGGTTGCGGAACTTCGGGCGAGCTCGCATCGCCAACACAGTAATTGTTGAAGAGAGCTTTGTTTTCAGCTTCGTTCAACGTCGACGTTTGATAAGGTTGTGATTTGAGCGTCGTGATCATGGAGTCGACCGTGGTAGCCTGTGCGCTAAGTGGCATCAGGATCGCGAGTCCGCCCCGAAGAACGAATCTGAAGTTCATAAATCTTCCCGTCACGCCCGGAGACCGGGCTTAAATTGTAAATTGAAGTCTAAGGCGCACGTCGCCCCGACCGTACGAGAGGCTTAAGAGCAAGGTTTCGGCCTGGCTGGATTGTCTGCCGTAGCAAAAGTGATTTGTAACTTTTAGCCACGGGCTTACAAATTGCGGCACTGACGGAACTCACAGACGATGAAATCGTCAAAAAGTTCGACAGCGTCGGGACGCGGTACCTTCATAGGAATATACACACGGCTACCACATACACTTAAATTGTTTGCTCCGCGCGAAGGAGTAAGCTCGAATTTCAAACGGATGTTCTGGGAACGAGCGCCGCACATCTCAAGTTCGATTTTACCGTCGGCCAAAGATGCGAGTCGAACGCGGGCCTAAGAAACGCCAAAGAAAAAATAGACAACAAAAACCGTTTAAACGAAGAGAGGTTCATCATGAAGGTCGCATCAAATATCATCTTAGCAATGGCAATGAGCATTTCGGCTTCAGTATTTGCCGCTGATTCGACTGATTCGAAAGCTTGTGCTGAGAAAGCAGCAACCGAAGTCTCCTTCCTTCAGGCTGAAAAAATGCTTCGTCCGGATCCGGCTCAATGCTACCTCGAGTGTAAGCCAACAAGTGGAGGCGGCGACGGCGATGACTTCACAAGCTGTTTCAATGAATGCATGAGTCGTCCTTGATCGGACGTGAAAGTCGCGTCGGAGAGCAGCGCAATGCTCTCCGGAGCGAATCAACGAAGGGCGCGGTACTGGAGCGTGAGGCTCACGGATCGACTTAGGACAGTCGTCAACGGAGCTCCGAGTAGGCTCTGATCAGCGTAATTGATCGAGGTCGTCCAGTCCGGAGTGATCAACCATCCTAGGCTCAATGCCAAGCTACTATATCGCTGGGGAGTCGGCTGCGTCGTCACTCGGCCGTCAGTTTCGATGCCGTCTTCGTAAAGGGACGTGAGCGTTACACCTAAGCGGTAAGCTGAATAGTTCCAGCCCCCACCGAGACTCAAGCTTCCGCCGAACTTAGGTTGAGTCTGTAGATCACCCTCTGGAGTCGAAAAGGTCCGAGGTAGTCCGCGATGAACTTCGGGCGAAACGAAGACATCCCATCGAGGCGCGAAGACTTTCATGAAAATCGCGCCGAATCCTAAATTGAAGTGACCTTGTCCTGCTACGTCCAGAGCCAACGGGTCTTCTGCTTCGTAAATGGACCGGCCGGTGGGCAGGAGAAGTTGGGCAAAGAAGAGTGTTTTCGGCCGAAGAAGCGATTCGCCATCTTCGAACCACGGCTCGTAGGCGGCGCTCAGCGATATGTCACCGAGATTTACATGGCTCTGGGAGTCGCCACTAACGATTCGCGAACGACGGGACGTTTGCGCACTGAAATTGACCTGCCATCGGTCGGACACTGAAATCGCCGAATCAAGCCGCAACGTCTGTTGGAGTTCGTCATCTGTTCGGCGAACCCATTTTCCCGACGCAAGCACATCACTTATGGGCCGGGAGACGAGATAGGTCGCCGTGAGTTGCGCGGCTTCATCCGTAAGGATGAAGGCGGGAAGCGAAAAGCTTCCGCCACAACAGGCTGAGGCTTGAGCCAAGCTTGCGCTTAAAACGAAAGCAGCTTGGAGGATCACTTGCGAACTCGAAAGCCGCATCAGGGCACCAAGAGATACAGTGCGGCCCGCTCTTTTTCGGCGCCTGATCCAATCGTGACTCGGACTGACCAGTCTCCCGCCATGATGAACATGACGCGAGTGATGTCGTAATTCGAAGTTTTGGTATTCTCGGCGATTTCAACCGGCGCGCTTCCGTGCCCCATTGAGTCCATCCAGAGTTCTACGGCAAGGGCGTCATCGATTTTCACGTTCGCGCTAGCGGGTCCATTCGCTTCTTTCCAGAACGAAAGAGTAAAAGGTGAATCTACGTTTTTCGCAGGGGCTTTCTTCCAGACTAAGCTTGCGCAAAGGCCATGTGCGGGAAAGCGCAGATCGCAAGAACGTGCCTCAGGTTTGGCATCTTCCGTGTCGGTCACGGTGCCTTGAAGATCTACGTAATCAGCTTTCGCGCAACCCGTGGGAAGCTGAAGAGCCAAGAGGAGGGCCGCGTAACTGAGTGCGAGTCTGATCATCTGCGTTCTACCTTTCGTTAGCAGTCTGCATTTAACATTTAACATTTAGGAACCAATGTAACATCCGAGTGTGTGACCCTGCGGAGTCGCAACGGTGCGACCGTCTTTCAAATCTTCGAGCGCCGCGCGTAAGTATTCTATGCCTGCGCGATCGGGACGGTGGCTGTCCGTAACTCCGCCGAAATACTCTCTTCGTGGGCCGCGAAGAACTACTACAGTAGGCGTCTTTAGAACTTTGAATTTGCGTCTCAGTTCTCCGTGCCGATCGTGGAGCACCGGAAAATTTAAATTCGCAGAATTGAAATGAGCGCGCACCTTCGGAAGAGTTTCATTTGAGCCCGAGTAGATGGCGGAGAACTTGGCGAAAGAATATTCAGCTCGCAGTTTTTCTAGGTACGGTTCATGCGCAACTGAAGCCGGGCAATCGGGAGAGAGAAAGAGAATTACGCTTAAACCTGATTCCGAATTCACAGACAAACGATGAGTTGAAGCAGCCTTACTCGAGAGGAGCGCGGGAAGTTCCGAGTTAAACGAGAAGCTTTCCGCTGCGAGCATCGCATTCGGAACAACAGATATGCAAATGAGGCAGGCACAAAAGACGATCGCCCTCAAAACTTTGCTCCAGCAGGTTAAGAGGGCGAGAGATTAGCTGATTGACACGAGAATGGGAAGCGAGCTTCAAGAAGGAAGCACCGCGCGCGTGTAGGTCGTTATCCAAGCTGCCGTCGCGATCAGAAGAAGAACGACCGTGACGACGAGCATCCAGCCGCGACCGCGGCGACTCGTGTTACTGCGTTGAAGAGGGCTTTTACCGTTTTTGGTCTTAGTTGACATTTCAAGGTCCTCTAATTTCATCGAGTTTCATATGCGGTGGTCAAAACGACCGTTAAAAAAGGGCTGCGATCTTCGTGATGGCAGCCTCTCTTCAAACAAGGGATCTTCCTGAAGCCCTAGAACTGAGTCGAATCGTTTTTACTTCGTGATGACCATCACGACAGCGCGCGACACTTTGCCTGTAAGGCTGTTTGCGTCGTTACCTGTCACGCCTGCGTTTTCCATTGAGCGCTTCAACCGAGCGTCATCTGTGTTGAAGAAGTTAGAGATAGCGCCCGAACGCTCAGCCATGTTGAGCGTATCGACGTCGGATACTGCGAGTTCCGAGCGGATGAAATTCGAGATCGCGTCAGCGCGTTTCTTTGCGAGTTCACGGTCTGCCTTCGGAAGCGCTTTCTTTGCGTCAGAAGGGTAAGCGGCGTCAGCCCACGCGAGAACTTTTACGTCTTCAATTTGGCCCTGTGCTTTTACTTGGTTGATCATGTTCGCGAGCGCTGAACGATGACCTTCTGAGAGGACGAACGAATTTTTGTCGAAATTGACTTCAACAACGTTCGAAGCTTTAGCTTCGCGAGCAGCAGTTACCGTGTCCGCCGAAGGGATCGAGGAAACTTCGTCCGCTTTCTTTTCTACGCTGCTGCACGCAACGCCGCCAAGACCCATGGCCGTTGCGAGGCCGATCCAAGCGAGACCGTTGAGAGTCGTTTTGCGACCCGTGACGAGGCTGGCGACAAAGCTAATAACGGCAAGAACGAGGAAGACCATCAAAAGGGTTTGGCCGATGTCCATCGACACGCCGGCAAAGCCAGTTGCACCGAAGAGCATTGCAACAAGAGCCAATACGAAAAATGCGATCGCAGCACGTAACACGAGAAACCTCCAGGTTGTTGAAAGTCGGAAAATGCAAAAGAGCTAAGCAGAGCGCAATCAAGCGCATTTGTGCTTTCAGAACCTGAATGAGCAGCAAGCGTGCCGCGATTAAATCGAATTTAAACGGAGAAAACGAATTTAGTACGGGTCAGAAGCGGTACGTTCGTCCCACTTTGGCTGCGCCGAAGTGGAAAATTTCCCCATCGGCTGGGAATGAGTGAAAGAGCTCGCGCAGTTAACTTTGATCGTAAACGAATCGAATGAAAGAGGGGATATCGAAGGCGCAATGCGGACCCGTGACCTCGTGATAATCGATCGACATGGCAGGACGTAAATCAGCGCGCCTTTTAAACTCCCGCGATCCCTCAAGGAAGCCGACTTGATCCTGGCGCCCCACGGAAAGAAATAGAGGCAGCCCATCGTACCGACCCTGGTCTAAGAGGGTAAAGGGATTGTTCGCGGTCCATACTTCGTCGGTCGACAAAGATTGTTTATAATAGACGAGCGCTTTTTCGAAGAACTCCCGATCAAGAACATTTTTGTTCCGTTCGATGTACGCATCTACTTCACTCTGGCGGTGACCGTTGAAGGTCGCGAGTGCAGGGCAGAGAGCCGCGACGGCCCTGAAGGTTCCCGGTTTTTCTGCGGCAATCCGTAGTGAGTTGTGCCCTCCCATCGAGCCGCCGATCGCTACGCGACGGACCGTCTTTCCTGGCGCGATGAGGTTCTCAACCGAAGGCAGGCCGCGAGCGACGATCTCTTCCGTGTTGGGGCCGAACACTCCTGTCGAACCAAGGGATAAACTGGCGATGATCGGGAGTCGTAATCCGAAGATCGCTTTTAAAGCTTCAAAAAGTCTTTGATCGGGCCCGGAGAAAAGGTCATCCACGCTCCCGTAAAGTCCATGGAAGTAATAGATAATCGTAACCTCAGGAGTGCTGGCGTTCGCTTGGCGTGTCAGGTCTCGGAAGCAATACTGAAGTTGCTCGCCTTCGAGTGGAACAAAACCGCACTCACTTGACGTGGGCTGAGCCTTCGGTATTTCTGCAGGCCTTGCCGTCGGGCCGCTCTCGTTGGACTTTGCTTGGTCACTCCCGCGGGCGCATGCGCTGATGAAGAAAAAACTGATGAGAAGGAGAGCGAGTTTCGGTTTCGGATGGGGTCTCATTTCAGCTGCCTCCCGGTTGGAAAGCAGAGACTAAGACTTTGCCTCAGGCGTCGCACTTGATTTTTTGGTCACAGGGGGCTTCTCACGTAAAGCGCTAAGCACAATGCCAAGAATACCGAAGGTAAAAAATCCGGCTACGATGGGGTCGCCATCGAATTTGTAAAAGGCATAGCCTGCCATGAGGCAGGCTAGGGTGAGTGTCAAAGCCTTCAGCGATTTCCAATTCACGCGGTGGCCACCGGCTTTTTCAGATCGATGTATTCATCGTAGCTCATCGTTCGATCGTCGATGATCGTTTGTTCGATCTCGATGATTCGATTCGCAACGGTTTGGATGAACTCGTGGTCGTGCGAAGTAAAGATCACGTTGCCCTTGAAGCGGACTATGCCTTCGTTTACGGCGCTAATGCTTTCTAGATCCAAGTGCGCGGTCGGTCCATCAAGCAAAAGAACGTTTGCTCCCGAGAGCATCATCTTTGCGAGCATGCAGCGAACTTTCTCGCCTCCAGAGAAAACTTTTGGTTTTTTGAGAGCTTCATCGCGACTAAACAGCATTTTGCCTAAGAATCCCCGAATGAAGGACTCGTCTTTCTCTTCGGAGTATTGTCGGAGCCAGTCGACAAGTGTAGCCGCATCCGAGTCGAAAAGTTTTGAATTATCACTTGGGAAGTACGTCTGAGTGGTCGTGATACCCCAGGAAACCGTCCCCGAATCTGGCAGAAGTTCTCCAGCGAGGATCTCCATCAAAGTCGTCTTTGCGATGTCGTTTCTCCCGAGAAGAACGATCTTCTCGCCCTTCTGCATCCGGAAGCTCACATTTCTCAGAACAACTTCGCCGTTGATCGATTTGCTCAAATTTTCGACCGTGAGAATGTCGTTTCCGGCTTCGCGCTTCGGATCAAAGCCGACGAAAGGTTGTTTACGACTCGAGACGGGAAGTTCACTCATGTCGAGCTTTTCGAGCTGCTTCTGGCGAGAAGAAGCTTGACGCGATTTCGAGGCGTTCGCGCTAAAGCGCTGAATGAAGCTCTTGAGTTCTTCGGCCTTGTCCGCATTCTTCTTGTTCTGGTCAGACCGCAAACGCATGTTGAGCTCACTTGCTTTCCTCCAGAAGTCGTAGTTACCGGTGAAAACTGTGATTTTTGAGAAATCGATATCGGCGATATGCGTGCAGACCTTATTTAGAAAGTGCCGATCGTGCGAAACGACGATGACCGTATTCTGAAAGTTGAAGAGGAATTCTTCAAGCCACTGAATGGCGTAGATATCCAAGTGGTTCGTCGGTTCGTCTAGGAGCAAGACATCCGGTTGGCCGAAGAGAGCTTGCGCTAAGAGGACTTTGATCTTCTGCGCGGGTTCAAGCTCTTTCAATAGCTTCTCGTGAAGAGATACCGGAACGCCCAGACCTTCAAGCATGGAGCCGGCCTCAGCTTCCGCTTCCCAACCGTTCAATTCCGCAAATTGAGTTTCAAGCTCAGACGCCCGAACGCCGTCCGCTTCGCTGAAATCAGCTTTGGCGTAAAGACGGTCTTTCTCCTCCATGATGGCGAACAATTTCGAGTTGCCGCGAAGGACGGTTTTCAAGACAGGAATTTCGTCGTACTCGAAATGGTTCTGCTTGAGCACCGATAAACGAAGGTCAGAGTTCATGTGAACTTCACCGGTGTTCGGATCAACCTCACCAGAGAGAATTTTGAGAAACGTCGATTTCCCCGCGCCGTTGGCGCCGATGAGTCCGTAACAATTTCCGGGAGTGAACTTAACGTTCACGTCTTCAAAGAGTTTCTTCCCGCCAAAGCGCAGGCTGATATTTGAGGTGCTGATCATAAAGCTCGCACTGTCTTTCTAAATTTTAGTGAGGTGGAACGAGTTTTACGCTGAGCAGCTGCAAAGATCAATGGCCGCGGGCCGAGGAAGAGGCTTCAACGAGTCAGAATGATTCGAGGGCCGAGTTAACGAGATGTTTGCGTATGTTAATCACCCTGCGCAAAAGTGCGCACTTCTTTTGCGGATCACCACACTTCAGGCCGCAAGCAGCTTTTTCGAGGCTTGACTCCGAAGAGTCGCTTCGAAGATTCCATACCTTGAAAGCATCAATGGTTTTGAGTTGTTAGCAGAGTTAGCTTGAGTAAGTCGAAAAGGTTTGTTGTGCAGGCAGTGAGCGACAGCCGCGCATTGGGTTCGCTAAAAGCAACGCCCAACCAAATGAAAAGCTCAACTGAGAAGCTTAAGAGAGAAATAGAAAAACAAGTTGATGAGAGAAGCCCTATAACGAAGCGACGAGACCATGCAATTTGAACAAAGAGGATCGACTACGCCAACAAGTGAAGCCCTACGAGGTCTGAAAGTCTTGTTGATCGAAGATATGCTGGATGCTCGTGCCCTCTTTAGTCGGATGATTCGTCGAGCCGGCGGTGAAGTGGAGGCCGCAGCTTCAGCCGAAGAGGCTTGGCAGCTTTTGCCAGGTTATGATCCCGATGTGATCGTTAGCGATATCGGTTTGCCGGATGAGGACGGCTGCGCCTTCATGAGGAGATTTCGTGAGCATGAAGAATCGCGAGGGACGCACACACCCGCAGTGGCGGTGACGGCTTTTACCCACTATTTTGACCGAGTTCGGCAAGCGGGGTTTGACGGATATCTATCAAAACCGACCACACGATCGGCGCTTATTGAATCCATTATCGATGCGATGGCGGCATCTGCTGCTTATGTTCGAAGTTAAACTTCGATCGATGCCGAAATGGCCTTACGAAAGATTCAGGAAGCCGCGCTGAATCGCTCTGGTGCTAAGCTTGATGTTGCAACTGACGGCGAATTCTCTAGGCGCGCAAACGGGAGCCAGATGTCTTTGAGTAAAACCTGGTTCACGCGGCACCGCGCCTTCACAACTAAAATTGTTTGATTGTTCGCATCGACGGCGAAAATCGGTTTTCCGATCGCCATCACCGGGACGCCTTTGAGAAGTTCGCTGCCGTCACCGAGAAGCTCAAAGTGATTACTACCATCGGGCGCTCGGCGCAGCTGACCAATGCGTGTATTCGCGACTAAGATGCATGCCCAAGGTTTGACGATTTTTAACATTTGCCGGCTCCGAGCCTTTTTGCCTGTTGAACTTCTAACTCAAGACTACCAGGGATCAGAATCTGGCACAGCAAAGCCAACCACTTTTGCCTCGTGTCTGAAGGCGAGAGCTTCGACCGAGCTGCCGTCTAAATCGTATTTATGGGGTTTCGGAGCGTGGGGATCGCGATTCTGCACGAGATCTTAAGAGCGCCTGAACGAAGAAAAAACTTCGGCCGATTTCATTTTGAGATTTCGCCGAGATCTCAACAATCTGAGAGCGACTAGCTGAAGATTAAGACTCGATCTGCAGCCGGTAACCGAGGCTTCGTACGGTTTCAATTTTCAGGTTTGGTCTCTCGAGCTTTTTCCGCAGCGACGTGATGTGAACATCGATCGTCCGTGTTGAAACGCGCGGTGTTTTAAGGGCTAACGCTAAAAGATCTTCGCGTTTAACGACGCCGCCGGCTTTTCTCGCAAGAACTTCCAAGATTCGAAACTCGGTAAGAGTTAAACTGATTGGCTGGTCCTCAACGAAGACCCGGAACGAAGATGTGTAAATCCTCAGGGGACCAACCTTGATGATATCTTCGTCTTCAGTCGTCGCATCCGTGCCGTAGGCAAGGCGCCGTGCAAGGGCTAACACTCGCGCACGGAGTTCTGCGGGAGAAATGGGACAAGAAACGACGTCATCGGCGCCGGCTTCAAGAAGCTGCGCTTTGTCTTCGGATTCTCCGCCCTTGGAATAGATAATGAGTCCTGCCGATTTGAGATCCTCATCCCCACGGAGGGCGCGGATGAAAGCCGTTCCGCCAGCGGAAGCCTTCTGAACCTTGGCTAAAACGACATGCGGTTCTTCCATGGCGCCAAAAACTGCGGCTCGGTCGAAGACCTCGCCTGCAGGAAGTTGCACTTCTTTGAGCGTCAACTCCGAGTACGGAGCGAGTATTTGCGACAGCTCTCGGGTGTCGTCAGGTGCTATGGCGGCAATCAAGATGTTCATCTGACCGTTGCGTCCAAATTTCTCGGACTTCACAGAGTGGTAAACCCGGAGAAGTGTGGTTAAGAGAAACTAAGCTACACCTTCTGGGGTAGATGGAATGAGGAGAGGTGTCAATCAGGCTAAAGCCAGTAATCTCAAGCTTTTACATTGGCTTAACCAAATGCTTGGACGACCTTGATGATCGGTTAAGACCGACCGTTTATTTCTTAAATCTCAGCCGGATTTCGCTAAAGCGCTCATGATCCGGAAGGTCAGAGCGGACGGAGCGAAAGGTTTGGCGAGAAAGCCCGTGGCTCCTAGTTTTTTGGCGTGAGCATCGTTCAGCTTGGAATCTCCGCTCATCAAAAAGACGGGGAGCTCGCCTCCGCTTGAGCGAATGGCTTCCAAAACGCCTAATCCGTCTCCGTGAGGCATCTGAAGATCAACGACGACCGCGGCGAAGGCCCCATCCTCTTCGAGCAGTCTAACGGCTTCTAGGCCACCAAATGCGGTGCAAACTTCGAAGCCCGCACGTTGGAGCTGGAAGGAGAGATAGTTAATCAGGTCAACGCTGTCGTCGACCAGTAGAACTCGTGGAATTCGGGCTGTTGCCATTACTTAATCGTAAGCCGTTCAAGCACAGGCGTTGGGAAAAAATCCGTCAGAGTTCATGAATTTCATAATTCCCCCGACTAATGACGAGCTGGGGCGGTCAATCTTCGCTACGTAAAGCACGTTGCTTTGACGACTGTTGATTTTCTGGCGCAACAGTAAAGTGAACCATTTCGAGCCTCGTTACGAGGTGAAACGCCTGTCTTTCGTGGCGCAACAGAACCTGTGAGAGTTTAGAGGGTTTGTTCCGGCCCGCTGGCGCAGACAGTTTTTGTTCTCCTTCCTCATCATCAAAACTTATTTATAAACAACTGGCGACGAATCGAGGCTCGTTGGCTCGGAGATAAATTTTTGACTCGTGCAATATCAGTCAAATTTGTTTAGTTGAAGTTGGTTTAGTCTGTTGAGCCAAGGAAGGTTCGAAGCACACCGAACAGGCTTGACGAAACCGGTGAATGAAACAGATTTTGTCATTCGACTGGCTCGGTCTTAACGAATTATAAATAATTCAGGAGTGCATAAACTGATCTGAAGGAGGGTGCTCAGATGAATGATTCCAACACGCCATACCACATCCGTCTACTTGCGACAGAATTGAAGACGAGGCAAGCTCGCAATCCACGCTATTCTCTTAGAGCTTTCTCTAAGTACCTGAACTTGGATCCAAGTTCTTTAAGCCGCCTACTTTCGAATAAACAAGAGCTTTCGCTCGCCGCATACGCAACGATTCTGCAAAAGCTTGAGCTTTCTGAAGAGGAATCCGGCCGGTTTATCACGTCCGTTGCGGAAGACAAAATGCATAAAGCCGCTCAGATGCTCGCAAATCTCCTAGTTAAGAGCCAGATCCGTTGCGCGGACGCGATCAAAGCGCATGTGACCAATCAGTTTGGTGCATCGGCGTCGTATCCCATCAATCCGGGCGTCGGCCTCGCGCCGGCACACTGATATAAAGCTCACTGTTCATTCCTTGACCCTCCCTCCTGCCAAGGCCTACAAGCAGGAGGAAAAGGGAAAATGAAATGAGGCACTGGGTTTTCGACCTCGATGGCACTCTCGTTGATTCGTTCGGACCATACGACACGACGATGCGAGAAATCTTCGCCGAAAAAGGAGTGGAGTGGAGCGCTCAGCACTTCATCGAGGCTCTCTCTACATCGCCTGCTGTTTTAATCGAGCGCTATATCGGGGCGAATGCGGTGGCCGAATGCATGGCTAAATTGCGCGTACGCGCGAACGAAGACGCGCGACGCATTCGCCCTTACGAAGGCATTGTCGAGACGCTGGCGCATCTTCGTGAACAAGGTTCACGAGTAGCCGTGTGGACTGGCCGTGATCTTGAGTCTGCGCAAATCATTATCGAATCGAGTGGTCTCGGAGCGTTGGTTGAGTCTTGCACGAGCGGAACTTGCGTTCAGATCAACAAACCAAATCCGGAAGGGCTACTTCGCGTTGTCAAAAGCTTCAACTGCCGAGCCGATGAAGTGTATATGGTCGGCGATCATGACCACGATATGATGGCAGCGCGTGAGGTAGGGGCGCAAGCCGTGCGGGTAAAATGGAACCCTTACTGGAGCGCAGTTGAGTGCCAACGCGCCCACCATCAATTCGAGCACGTTCGCGACTTCGCGACGTGGCTCGGAAAACTCTAAAGTTCGGAGTTAAGCTTGTTGAGGGTCCTGGCCGCCAGCGGATTCGGCGGGTTTGATCCGCGCGCTTCTCGCCTTGCCGATCGTTACAAAACGATAACCCTGGTGTTGGCTGCGTCCCTTTTTACCGGGCGCGATTTCGTAGTGGTAAGAGCAGTTCTTTGAGCAGGTCTTATATTGAGGTTTTTCGATGCACTCCACGCAAACAAGCGCATCTTGGTCGCAGCGCAAGCATTGAATCGTTTGGTCCGCCGGCTGCCCACAGTGAGGGCACATCTTGTAGAAAGTCGTGGGCTTCAGATTCTGATCGACCGCTACGCGGTGATCGAAAACGAAACATTCGCCTTCGAATTTTTGGTTCGGAAACTGGGCTAAATAATTCAGAATCCCGCCGTCGAGTTGGTAGACGTTTGAGAAGCCTTTGTTGTTCATCTCAACAAGGGCCTTCTCGCAACGAATTCCGCCCGTGCAATAAATCAAAACTTTCTTATCCTTGGGAATTCCGGATTCCTCTAGGTAAGTCCCGAAATTTTGAAATTCCGAAATTTTCGGATCGATCGCACCAGTGAATTTTCCGATGCGTGTTTCGTACCAATTGCGCGTATCGAGGACGAGGGTATCGTCTTCTTCCATCGCTCTATTCCACTCTTCAGGTGAGAGGTGAGTCGGCGATTTCGGCGCGAGAGGTTGAACTTCTGGCTTCCCTAAAGTGACGATTTCTTCTCGCACGCGAACACGGAACTTTTTGAACGGCCACGAGGGCGCCTCACTCCACTTGGGATCAAGGCGAGGAAAATCGAGCAAAGATGAAACGGCGACTAGGTACTCTAAGACGTCAGCTTGCGTTGCGCCGCAAATCGTACCGTTGATGCCTTCCGAAGCGAAGATGATCAATCCCCGGAGATCCCGTTCGACACCCATTTCTTCGAGTCGTTTTGCGAGTTCATCGACTTTCTCGGGCGCAACCGAAGCAAAATGGTAGAAAGCCGCAATCTGAATTTCGGGAGAAGATAAAGCGCTTGTCATATAAGCCCAGAGTTTTACGAGCCTCAAGGCCGGTCAGTCAAATTTAAAGCCCTGACTTAAGGGTCCTCTACCTCAATGCCCTCAGCGGCCATGATTTTAAGGGCATTCGTCGTCGGGCAGGGGCCATGGCGAAGGAGGTACGTGAAAAGCATCTCGCCTTGGGGTGAAATTTCTTCCCGGAAATGGAGATTCAAGACAGTCGGACTTGAGCTCTCAAGTGCGGTGAGCTCGAGGTCATGAGTCGAGATGAAGCCAATGGAATGCGGAGAAGCTGCAAGCGTTCGGATGACCGCACGGCTTCCGATGTGGCGTTCACGATTGTTCGTTCCGCGGAAAATTTCATCAATCAGATAAAGCATCGCTTGGTCGTGTTTCGATGTCTCGAGCAGGGCCTTGAGGCGTCGAACTTCAGCATAGAAGTAAGAAAAACCGTCGCGCAGGGAGTCGCTGACTTCGATACACGTTTCAATTGTCAGCGGCGAGGTCTCGAACTTCTCAGCAAAGACCGGTGCGCCAATGTTGGCGAGGATCTGGTTGACGCCGATGGTCCTTAAGAAAGTCGATTTGCCCGACATATTCGAGCCCGTAAGGAGTCCTAAATTTTTACCTGTGGGAAAATGGAAATCGTTGGGCACGACCCGTTCGCGATCAATCAACGGATGAAACAACATCTTGAAAGCGAGCGGCGGTCTACGAGCGGCGTCTTTGACCTCCGGATACACGTCAGTTTGGTAATACTCGAAAATCACCAAAGAGGCGAGGGCTTCGAGTTCCGAGAGTTCTTCCAGACACTGCGGAAAAGTGTACGCAATTCGCTTACGACGGCGTTCGAGAAAGTACGTACCCGTCAATGACCACGGCACAATCGCGTTGACGATGAGATAGACGAGCGGATTCGCCTGTACGCTCATGAAGGCTAAGACGACATTGAGTTTCCGTGCCTGTCGAGAAGGGCCTGAGCCGCTCGTCACTGGACAGAGCTGCTGAAGCGCTTCGCTCTTTTGACTGCGGTTTTCCAGAGCTTCGAAAATAGGAGCAAGGAGACTCAAGTGATGCGAAAGCCCCACGCCCTTTGCGAAAGGGGCCGCAGCTTTGTTCAAAAAAGCGAGACTCGACGCCGCGAATAGGACGAAGAATAAGCCTTCAAGCTTCCAGCCCGCGCGGAGACTCAAAACAATCAAGACAATCGCCGCAATCCAAATCAGCCAGGTTCCCACGACGATCAGGTTGAAGCGGCCGGCAACGAAAGGTTTCTTCAAAAACTTGAGGATCTGCGAGCTAGAGAGACGGAAGTCATCGGCATCCGCCACGAGCGCGAGACGCGTGAAAAACCACCGCTCGCGCCGCAGAGCCCGGACTTGCGATTGTCGCTTTTTGATGTCGGTCGCCGAGAGCGGTTTTTGGCTAATCCACTCCAGCAGACGCGACTGGCCGCCTTCGGTGAGGGTCTCGTCGAGAAGGGTCCAGAGCGAGTGGCTGCCGAGAACTCCGAGATCATGATTCAACGCTAAGTTTGTTGCGGCCTTTTCGGCGCCCTCGAAGCTGCGACCAGAAGGCAAGCCGCGTGCGCGCTTTTCTTGTCGATCGCAGAAAACACGTAAGCGCCGAAGCAAATTCAAGTGGCGATCAATGCGGCGGGTTCTAGCGACGTAGAATCCAAAGACCACGACAAAGGCGGCAATAACCGGGAGCTCCAAGCGCCATTCGGGTTTGGTCGTAAGAAGCGCCAAGACTAAGAAAAATAGGCCGGCAATCGAGAGCCGAATATTCTGAAAGAGACGGAGTTTCTTGCGAACGCGAAGGATGCGCGCATCAAGCTTTTTTCCACGCTCATTGAGTTTTGCGGCAACTTTGGAGGATCGACTCAAAAGCGGCGTCGCCCGATCGTTTGAAACGGGAGGTGCTGAAGAAACAGGCGCTGCGGAATCCGACGATGTCATACTCATGGTTTCTCGATGATGCGCCCGCAAGCCCAAAGGTTCAACTACAGATCGTTTAAGGGTCGCTGCCTGATGTGCCGGCGAAGGAATGGTAGACTTTCACGCGTTGCGTTTGTTAGGTTCGTCGACATCATGTCAGAACTGAATGTCCCGAATTTTGAAAACGAAGTTTTACGACGTCGCACTTTCGCGATCATCTCTCACCCGGATGCGGGTAAGACAACGCTTACGGAAAAGCTCATCTATCACGGGGGCGTGATTCACGAAGCGGGTGAGGTGAAAGGCAAAGCGGGTACGAAAGCAGCGACCAGTGACTGGATGGCGCTTGAGCAGCAGCGCGGAATCTCGATCACGTCGTCGGTCATTCAGTTTGATTACCGCGGCCAACGCGTCAACTTGCTCGATACTCCCGGTCACAAAGACTTCTCCGAAGACACGTACCGGACGCTTGTCGCTGCCGATAGCGCGGTGATGTTGATCGACGTCGCCAAAGGCGTCGAGGAACGAACGAAAAAGCTCTACGAAGTCTGCCGCTACCGGAACATCCCGATCTTCACCTTCATCAACAAGTGCGACCGCGAGGGAAAACTTCCTCTCGAGTTGATCGACGAAATCGAATCGACACTCAAGATGAACTGCTATCCCATGACTTGGCCGATCGGCCTCGGCGGGCAATTTCAGGGATTGTACCACCGGCTCCGCAAAGAAATTTTGCTCTATCATCCTAAGCACGAAGAAAAAATTGGCGAGATCATTCCCGTCTCCGGTCTCGATGATCCGAAATGGGAAGAATACATCTCGCCCCACATTCTCCCGCAAGTGAAAGAAGAGATCGAGCTCGTCGATGGAACACTTGGAGAGTTCTCGAAAGAGAAATTCTTAAGCGGTGAAATCAGTCCCGTCACGTTCGGAAGTGCGAAGCAAAATTTCGCGGTCGATACGTTTCTGGATCTCTTCACTGATCTTTCGCCGCCGCCGGCTCCTCGAAAGACCAAAGAGGGCGAAGTGAGGCCACTCGACAAAACTTTCACGGGGTTTGTCTTCAAGATCCAAGCGAACATGGACCGTCGTCACCGCGACCGCGTGGCCTTCGTGCGCATCTGCTCAGGAACTTTTGAGCGCGGGATGAAAGTCAATCACGCCCGCCTCGGGCGCGAGATTCGGCTTGCGCATTCGGCGCAATTCGTCGCTCAGGAGCGTGAGACAGTCGACACGGCCTACGCAGGCGACATCGTCGGTGTGAACGACACCGGAAATTTTCAAATCGGGGATTCGATCACTTCAGGCAAGATCGTTCACTTCGAAGATATTCCGAAGTTTCCGCCCGAACTTTTTGCGAAGCTTAGTGTTTCGGATGCGATGAAGCGACAGAAGCTCCAAAAAGGCCTCAAGCAGATCTCCGAAGAAGGCGCCGTTCAGCTCTTTATTGATCCTTTCATTGGAGCGCAAGATCCTGTCGTGGGCGTCGTCGGTGAACTGCAATTTGAAGTTCTGCTTTACCGTCTTCAAGATGAATACAACATCGACGTAAGGTTGAATCGACTCGGGTTCACCGTCGCCCGTTGGCCGCGCGACAAAGATGGTAACCCCGTTACCAACCTCAACGGCAACTTCACACTCTATCGTGACATGAACGACCAGCCCGTTCTTTTGCTCGATAAAGAGTGGGACCTGAACTGGGCGAAAAAAGAAAACCCAGATGTCATTTTTGCATCCTCCATCACGGCGGCAAGGACCGGTAAGGCTCAGCTCGAACTCTAAAGACGTTAGATCGTCTCGTTTAGTCGAGATGATCATTCCTAGAGTCGCAAGATTGCGAAACATAATAGTTATAGTTCGATCTTGATCAGCAGCGGTGCGCGGTTGTGCGGACGCACGCGCATTGACTCACCAAAACTCTCTGGGTGATGGTGGTGAATGATGACAGCACCTCTTGATTCAATCTCTTCATCGTCTTCATCCACGCATCAGATCTCCACGCATCCACCGATCGCGCTCAAAAATCTCGTGAAAGATTACGGCACTTTGAAGGCGGTGGATCACGTCAGTTTCGAGATGCGGCCTGGCGAAATTCTCGGCCTGCTCGGACCCAACGGCGCAGGCAAAACGACGATCATCTCGACACTCGTAACACTTGAAAAACCGACCTCAGGTGAAGCTCGGATTTTCGGACTCGATGTCACAGAAGATCCTGAGCGCACGAAAATGCTCACGGGATTTGTTCCCCAAGAACTTATTCATCACGGCTATTTCGATGTCGAAGAGATCTTAGAGTTTCATTCGGGTTACTTCGGAAGGCGAAAAAATCGCGACCGCATTGATTGGCTTTTGCAAAAGCTTTCGCTTTGGGAGCATCGGAAGAAAAAAGTTAAGCAGCTCTCTGGCGGAATGAAGCGCCGCCTTCTCATCGCAAAAGCTCTCGTTCACGAGCCTAAACTTCTTTTGTTGGATGAACCGACGGCCGGTGTCGATATCGAGCTTCGCGAGTCGCTGTGGCGATTTGTCGGGGAACTCAAAGCGACCGGTCTATCGATTTTACTCACGACTCATTACATTCAAGAGGCTGAGCAGCTTTGTGATCGCATCGGGATTTTGCAAAAAGGAAAGCTTCGCCATCTCGGGCCAACGCGTGAACTCATCAAAGAATTAACCAAACGTGAAATTGTGATTCGCGTAAAAGGCGCAGTTCCCGAAAATCTCTTGAGTCCCTATTTCGTAAAACGTCAGGGGGAGGAACTCATCTTCCAGGTGCCGTCGAACATGGGTGCCGGCGATCTATTAAGCGGACTCGGCATGGATCTGAAGTCGATCGCAGATCTCGTGATCCGCGAGGGAAATCTTGAAGACGCTCTCAGACGCGTACTCGGCGAAGGATCTAATAACGTTTCAGCGGACGGTTTAACAAAGGCAAAGTCATGAGCAACGCGACGCAAACGGAAATCCTCCGCAAAGAAGTTCAGCTGCGACCGTGGGATTCCTTTGTTTCTCTCTACGTTCGAGAGATGAAGCGGTTCATGAAAGTGATCTTTCAAACCGTGTTTACACCCCTTGTGAACTCAACGCTCTATCTGCTGATCTTCGGCGTGAGTCTGGGCGCGAACATTCAACTTGAGAATAACGTATCGTATTTGGCGTTTTTGATTCCGGGTCTAGTGATGATGGGTGTTTTGAACAACGCCTTTCAAAACTCTTCGAGCTCAATCGTTTCCGGGAAGTTTTCTGGCGATCTCGAGGATCTCAAAGTTGTTCCGCTGACGCCCCAGATGATTCTTTGGGCGATGTCCATTGCCGGGCTCACGCGCGGACTGCTCGTCGGGTTCGTTACTTACGCGGTGGGAGAAGTCTTTCAGTACGTCATCGACGGAAGTTTCACTGCCGTTGCGCATCCTTTTCATCTTCTTTTCTTCCTTGCGGTCGGCGGTTTAACATTCGCGAATTTAGGCGTTGCGGTAGCTTTCTGGGCGAAAACATTCGACCAGATGAGCGCGATCGGATCTTTCATTCTGCTTCCACTCATTTATTTGGGGGGCGTTTTCTTTTCGCTGAAAGGTCTTCACCCCTTCTGGCAGGGCGTCGCGCATTTCAACCCAGTGTTGTACCTGATCAACGGCGTCCGTTACGGCCTACTAGGCGTTAGCGACGTTGACGTGGGTTTGGCGGCGGGTGTTTCTCTTGCCTCACTGGTCCTCTTCCAGTTCCTTGGCTTGAGGGCCCTCAGGCAGGGAAGCTATACACGCTGGTAAGGACGTTGAGTTTGACAAGAGAACCTGTGAATTTTCACTCACTTGACGGCACTTTTCGCATGAAACATAATCGCGCGACTCTCGTCCGATGAGGTAACCCGATGGCGATCTTCGACTCACTCTCCGATAGACTTTTAGGCAGCATAAAAAAAATCCGCGGGCAGTCGCGAATTTCGGAAGAAAACATTCAAGACGCGCTCAAAGACATCCGCATGAGTCTCCTCGAAGCGGACGTGAACTTCAAGGTTGTGAAGTCCTTCATGGACCGCGTGAAGGAAAAAGCGCTCGGCCAAGAGGTGATGGGATCCATCTCGCCCGGTCAGCAGTTTGTTAAAGTCGTTCACGACGAACTCGTAAACGTCCTAGGTGGAGAGACGGAAGAACTCGTCGTCCGCGGAAAACCTGGCGTCATCTTCCTCGTGGGTCTACAGGGAACAGGTAAAACAACAACGGCCGGGAAACTCGCCAAACACATCCGGGCGAAATACGCAAAACGACCCGGCTTAATTCCGGCCGACGTCTATCGTCCAGCGGCGATCGATCAGTTAAAAACCCTCGGTAAGCAAAACGATGTTCTTGTCTTCGATTCGAAACCTACGCAAAAGCCCGAGGAGATCCTCGAGCAAGCGAAGAAGTGGGCCGAAGAGAACATGATTGATGTTGTCATCGTCGATACCGCTGGTCGCCTGCAGATCGATGAGGATCTCATGGGTGAACTCCAGCGCCTCAAAGGAATCTGGGAACCTAAAGAAGTTCTCTTGGTTGCTGATGCCATGCTCGGTCAGCAGTCCGTGAACGTTGCGGAAGGCTTCCATCAACGTCTTGGTCTCACGGGCCTCGTGCTCACAAAGGTCGACGGTGATGCGCGCGGTGGCGCAGCTCTCTCCATCCGTCAGGCGACGGGCGTGCCGATCAAATTCCTTGGTGTCGGAGAGAAATCCGACGCGCTCGAAGTGTTCCACCCAGATCGCCTCGCTTCGCGCATTCTCGACATGGGAGATGTTCTTTCCCTCGTAGAGAAAGCGCAAGAAGTGATCGACGAGAAGTCGGCGCGCGAATCGGCCAAGAAGATCGCGAAAAATCAATTTACGGTCGAAGACTTTCTCAAGCAGCTCCAGATGATGAAGAAGATGGGCGGAATGGAATCGCTTCTCGGCATGCTTCCGGGCATGGGCCAAATGATGAAGCAGATGAAAGACATGGCTCCACCCGATAAAGAAGTAAAGAAGATCGAAGCCATCATTCAGTCCATGACCAAAAAAGAGCGAGCCGATCACCGCATCCTCAACGGTTCGCGCCGCTTGCGCATTGCGAACGGGTCGGGCACTCAAGTCTCCGACGTGAATAAGTTCATCAAGCAATTTGAGCAGAGCCAGAAAATGATGTCGCAACTCATGAAGATGGGACTTGGCGGCGGAGGTCGCGGCGGCGGGTTCCCGGGAATGCGCTTTCCCTTCTAAAAGCTAATGGCTGAACTAGGGGTGCAAGTAGCCCCCTTTTTTTTTCTTCGACTTCCCAAAGCGAAAACTTTTCTGGACCACGGCCTGGCAGGGACTTAGGCGGCTTGCTGATATGCTAGAGCAGCATGCTTAATGGAAGCTCTCATATCACTCGCCATAATTCTTTGATCGTCTTTGTTCTAATGTCGATCTCGACTCACGCGTTTGCACAGCAGGCGAAGTACGAATGTGAAAACGTTGATCTGAGGCGCGAGGCGGTAAAGAAAGTTTCCAATCCCCTAAAAGCTGCTGAGCTTCAGCAATACTTTACGCCCCAAGCAAATGAGCAGCTCAACCTTGGGTTTTGTTTTGCACACGTGATGGGTACCGCCGCTGCACTCAAGCACCGGATTACTCCTTCGCGGTTGAGTATCGCCAATCGCGTGATCGATTCGAAAGCGATGGAAGCTTACTTTAAGCGCGACAAAGACATCGATGAGTATCTAGTCAATGGAACCGTACTCGAAGATGCGCTTGATGCGGTCAACGGGCAGAAGGTTTGTCTAGAGAAAGATCTTCCCACACGACCGCAAACTTTCGTCTCGACTCGCTTTACTCCCGAAAAAATGAATAGTTGGGCCGAGAGCTACTTGGAGCTGCGCCAGATGCATGCTCACCTTTACGCCTCGCAGGCGTTGCCTCATGACGAACAAGGGGTAGAAGCTCGCAAGAAGCTTGAGAATGCGCTCTGTAAGGAGCACTCGGTCCAGCGCTTGTTTTCGAACCTTTACCCGCACGAAATTGCGGGCATTTTGTGGGAAGCACGCGACCGAAGTTTCCCGGAGCTCCTGACTCAGCTTGAAGAAAAAAACTGCCGCGGTCGAATGATCGATGTCCCGAAATTCAAGATTCAGAAAAGGTCGCAGGCAAAAGAACTTCCGCTTTCCTTTGTCATGCACCAGGCAATGAATCGTCATCAGCCTGTCGTTTACGGCTTCGTTGCTCCTGAGAATCGCAATGCTGAACCTAGGGTCGGCCACGCCATGGCGATCGTTGGACGCGAAAAAGTGGGAAAGCGCTGCTATTTTGTAGCGCTGAATAGCTGGGGAGCATCAGGCTGCGCTTCGCGCGGGCCCGGTTACTTTGCAACCAACCCTGCGGACGTCCTTTGTCGAAACGACGGTACAGTCCTCTTAAGCGAAGAAGCGATCGCGGACACAGGTAACGAGATCGCTGTTTTTGAGTGAGTTGTTCCTAAAGCTGAACGGTCGTTTGAGTTCGCGACTACCTCCGAGTTGATTGCCCCTTCCGATCATGGCACCTGCTGAGGTCCGCGAAATCTCGGGATCCGCCCGAAACTGGCTCGGGTTTCGCAATGCACCGCGCTATCAGCTTTAATGTCGATATAGGAGACAATTCATGAAAGTGTTTCAGGGTTTACTTTTGCTTACGGCAGTTTCTTCACTCGTTGCTTGCGCGAAAAGTGCTGACGTCGGAACTCCCGAGCAGAATACGAGCGGCCTTTGCGGTAGCCAAACGGTCCTCGATTACAACGACGTTATTCTCAAATGCGATTACTTCCTCACGGAAGATGACGTGCGCACTTGTAAGTCCAAAGCTAACGGATTTCTCGCTAAGTACCCGAACATGAGCTGTAAAGCTCAGCGCGACGGTAAAGAACAGACGGTCGATACTTCCGAAATCCGCAAGATCGTGGAAAAGATCACGGCTGCTGGCTACTAAGCTTTGTTCCTCGACCTAGCCTGACTTTCGCAGAGCTATGGGGATCATCAAATCCCAAGAAATTACCAGGGTCTGCGCGCGATGCGTGCGGACCTAGCATGGGAATTACCGCTTGCCAGAGTCCTTGTCGTGCGGGTAAACCTTCGTATTCCCGCGCGGCCATTGCCTTCTCATCGCACCCAGGTTGGGGCTGCCGGTTTGTAATTTAACTTGTTCAATTTAATTTAGTCATCTGCGCGGAACGAGGCCTAGGGCGAGATAGGCTCATGAAATCCGGACGGCGGTGAAGGAGTTCTCAAGTGGTCGTTATTCGTTTAAATCGCGGTGGTTCTAAGAAGCGTCCTAAGTACCGTGTCACAGTTGCTGACTCGCGTGCGTGGCTCGGCGGACGATTCCTCGAAGTCATCGGGCACTACAACCCGAATCCCCGTGGTCAAGAGAAGAAGCTCGTTCTGGACCTTGAAAAAGCAAACGAGTGGATCAAAAAAGGTGCGCAGCCCACAAGCCGCGTGAAATCCTTGATGAAGATGGCTCAATCGGGCCAAGCTTAAGAGATCTGATTTATCAAGCGGCTTCGTTTGGCGAGGCCGCGAGTGCTCACCGCAAGAGGTAGATAATGAGCTACGATCATTCCAGCTTGAAGGACCTTGTTGAGTTCATGGCGAAGTCGCTTGTCGACAATCCCGACCAAGTTGAAGTCAACGAAGTCGTGGGCGAGCAAACAACGGTTGTTGAGCTCAAGGTCGCCAAAGACGATCTCGGAAAAGTGATCGGTAAGCAGGGCCGCACGGCGCGCTCGATGCGTACGATCCTCAATGCTGCAAGCACGAAGCTCCAAAAGCGCTCTGTTCTCGAAATCGTGGAGTAATTTCCGCGGGCGCGCTCGGCCGGCTGGCTGCTGATTTGCGAGGGGTCGAAGGTGATCACCTTCGATGAGATCCGAGACGAGAATTAGGCGACTCTTGATAAGAGACTCTTCACAAGGCGACTCTTCACAAAGAGGCGCCTTTTTTATTTTTTGAGAGCTCCTGGTAATGGGAGGAGTTAAGTCATGGCGAATGAGAAAACGAACGAGACTAAAAACCAAGCGGAAGACTTTGTTCGCGTAGGGAAAGTGAAAGACGCCCACGGCATTAAGGGTGAAATCTTCATCGCGCTCTTCGCCGGCGAAGCGGCATGGCTCGGAAAGCTAAGCGAAATCCGTTTGATCAAGGAAGATCAGCCCGAAGTCGCGGCGAAGACGTTTACGGTTAAATCTGTCCGTCTCCATAAAAATGGTTTAATTGCCAAAACCAACGAGATTAAAGATCGCAATGAGGCTGAGAGTTTACAAGGCTGGCTCATGGAAGTTCCCGGTGAGTTCTTAGTTTCTGAAAAAGGTGAGACGATCTACCTGAAAGAAATCCAAGGTTTTCGCGTTTTCACGAAGCAAAAAGGCGAGGTTGGCACAGTTGAAAACTTCGCGACCAACAACGCTCAAGATTTGCTCGTGATCCAGACGAACTGGGGAGAGTTCGAAATCCCCTTCGTCGAGGCGTTTGTTGAGCGCATTGAATTCGAATCCAAAGAGATTCACCTCGATCTCCCCGAGGGTCTTTTGGGTGAGCTCGACGGCGACGAAATTCAGTAGCGGTTCAAACTCCGGAAGCTTCATGCGCATTCACGTTCTGACCCTGTTCCCCGAAATGATCGAAGAGGCGCTCAAGGCCGGTGTCGTAGGGCAAGCGCTACGTGAGAATCGATTTTCAATAAAGACCTTAAACCCTCGCGTGTTCACGTCCAACGTGCACCAGACAGTCGATGGCCGACCTTTTGGCGGAGGCGACGGCATGTTGATGCTTGCGGACACGATGGCTCAAGCGCTCGACTCGATCGAAACGAACTTGTCCGCGCGTCCTCGCGTGATTCACCTTTCGCCGCGGGGTACACCGCTGACCGATAAAAAAGTTCGCGAGCTCGCTAGCCTGGATGAGCTTGTTCTGATCTCCAGTCGTTACGCAGGACTTGATCAACGCTTTTTGAATACGCGCGTGGATGAAGAGATCTCTATCGGTGATTACGTCTTGAGTGGGGGAGAACTCCCCGCGCTGGTCATCATCGATTCCGTCGCAAGGCTTTTGCCGGGCGTTCTCGGAAATGAGCAGTCTTCGGAAGAAGAAAGTTTCGGTGGGGCAAGTGGCTTGCTTGAGGAGCCGCAATTTACGCGGCCCCGTGAGTGGGGCGGGCAGGGCGTGCCCGAGGCTCTTCTAAGCGGCAACCACGCAAAAATCGAGAGATGGAAGAGAGCGCTCCGTTTTCTCGTCACCCTCGATCGTCGCCCGGAGCTTGTGCAAGCAGCTTCCGTAAAAGTTTTTCAAGAAGCGCGGGCCGTTTTTTCGGAACTCTCGGTAGAAGAGAAGGCCTGGTGCGGATTTAAGGACCTCGATGCGCTCGAAGCAAAATTGAGCGCCTCTCAGAAAGAGAAAAAGAAATGAAAGTCGCCATAGGACTTCTCCATCACCCCATCTACGATCGTCAAAAAAAGGTGGTGGCCACCAATATAACAAACCTGGATGTTCATGATATCGCGAGGGCAGCGCGGGTGTACGGGATCGAGCGCTACTATTTGATTCATCCCATGGATGATCAATTGATGTTCGTCTCCCGAATTTTAGAGCATTGGCGCATCGGCGACGGCTCTAAATTCAATCCCATGCGCAAAACTTCGCTTACCATGGTCCACACGGCGAAAAGCCTTGAGGAAGCCATTAAGGACTGGGGCGGGAAACCTTGGCTGGTAGCGACTCACGCCCGGACGCTCGAGGGCGTTCCTGCGATCAGCTTCCGTGAGTTGCGGGCAAAGCTTGAAGAGAATAAGGAGAGCGATGAGCGGCTCTTTTTGCTCTTCGGAACGGGTTTTGGCCTCACCGAAGAGGTGATGAAAGGGTGTACCTACCTTTTGGAGCCGATTCGCGGAGCGTCCCAAGACGATTACCGACACTTATCTGTTCGCTCAGCCGTCAGTATCTGTCTTGACCGCCTCCTGGGGCCATGGTAGTTCCAAGGATCTTTAGTTTCCATAATTCGAGATTTTGTGAGGATTTCCATGTCTGACATCGTCCGCGACGTCACGCTGAACAGAGCGCAGAAGAACAAAAACATCCAGGATTTCAAAGCAGGCGACACAGTTGGCGTTTATGTCCGCATTCGCGAAGGCGATAAAGACCGCGTCCAGCTCTACAAAGGCGTTGTCTTGAAAGTACAAGGCAAGGGCGTTGCTCGCTCCTTCACGGTCCGCAAGATCTCGGCCGGCGTTGGTGTTGAAAGAACATTCCCCTTTTCGAGCCCCGCGCTCGATCGCGTTGAAGTGATTGCACGCGGTAAAGTTCGCCGCAGCCGTCTCTACTTCCTCCGCGACCTCAAAGGAAAAGCGGCTCGTCTGACTTCGACCCTCGTTGGTTTGAAAGATGACAACTCCGCAGCAGCTGCTTCGAAAGAAGCCGCTCCGGCCGCTGAGTAATTGGCACGAACGAACGACGTAAGGCTTCGTCAATGACGGAGCCCATTGATTAGGTCGATTCGGTCTAAAAGAATAAAATCGAAGGCACGGCCGTGCTTCGGGAGATAATTCTTCCGACGTTCGGTGAAAGATTCGAAGCAACAAAGCGCGTGGGTGAACCCAGGCGCTTTTTGTTTTTGGGGCTTGTCACCTCGCTAGAAATCATCTGAGATAAAGTTATGAGCAGCCGAGTGAAGTCCGCAGCGAAGAGAACTCCAGCAACGAAAGCTCCGACAAAGGCGAAATCCCAAGGGGTGATTTGGGAGCCAGTCGATTGGTCGCGCTTTGAACCCTCACCTGTCATCGGCGTGGACGAAGTTGGCCGCGGGTGCCTCGCGGGTCCAGTCTTTGCCGCTGCCGTCATCTTGCCGCCCGATTTCGCGATCGAAGGAGTAACGGACTCTAAGCTCATCTCCGAAGTTCGTCGCGAGAAACTCTCCGCTCTCATTCACGACGTCGCGCAAGTCGGTATCGGATTTGCGAGTGTGGGTGAAATCGATCGGCTCAACATTCTGCAAGCGACGTTCGTTGCGATGTCCCGGGCCATTGAAAATTTGGGCGTCGGTATGGGGCACGTGCTCGTTGACGGGAACCAAAAAGTTCCGCGCCTTGAGCCGGGCTTTGCGCAAACGCCGATCGTGAAAGGCGACTTGCGGGCTCTTCCGATCGCGGCGGCCTCCATCGTCGCGAAAGTGGCGCGCGATTCTTTCATGAAGAAGCTCGGGGAGAAGTATCCTGTCTACGGATTCGCCAAGCACAAAGGTTACGCCGCCGCTCTTCACCTTGCGGCGATTCAAAAGCATGGACCATGCGTGCACCATCGAAGCACGTTTGCGGGCGTGCGCGAACACTGGAGTGAGAGTTTGGACGAAGAACGAGCGATGGATCCTTTCTGAGTGGCTCGTCGCTCGAGACCGCGTCGAGCGTCTGCACGAAGAACTCATTGCTCACCGTAAACGGTCCAAGTTTGCCGAAGTCGATCTTCTCTTCCAAACACGTCTTGGTTACA
The DNA here is from genome assembly GCA_005808505.1 of Bdellovibrionales bacterium. Lineage (GTDB taxonomy): Bacteria > Bdellovibrionota > Bdellovibrionia > Bdellovibrionales > JAMPXM01 > SYLX01. Next base: position 62,744 of record SYLX01000099.1, read on the forward strand.
CGATCGTGGAAGTAAAAACCGAGAGTGACTTTGCTCTGCTGAGTTTTTCGCAGCGACAGCGCCTGTTGCGGGCGCGCGCCTCGCTCGAGGCGGCAAGCGAAAAGGAAGTGATTTTAATCTTAGCTCTCGTGAGGCAGCTTGGCCCAAAGGCGGAAATCGAGTACGTCGAGCTTTGTTGAGATTGACGGCTCAAGCAGGCGGACGGAGACTGAATTCACGATGTTGAATCACTCGCGCAGTTTTCGAAATCTTCTCGTTTTTTCAGCGGCTCTCACGATCTCGCTCGGCACATCCTCGCGCGCGCATGCCGATGCAACGCGAGATTTTTTGGTGAGTTGCAGTTACGGCGTTCTGGCCGGAACGATGGTCGGTGCCGCGACGTTAGCCTTCACCGACCGCCCAGGCGAAAATCTCAACAAGGTCGCGCGTGGCGCATCGCTGGGTCTTTATGCCGGGATTTTACTTGGTGCGTACATCGTCTCGGGAGGACCTTCCGCGGACGATGACGACGACCTCCCGCCTGGTTACATTCAAAACTCGTCGCTTCCAACACTTGGGGCTCAGCGAGTCGCCAAGCTAAGCGAATTCAAAGCGCCCGCATTTTACGTTTCTCCCGTTATCGGCGAGAAAGGTTCGTGGGAAGGCGCCCAAGCCAAAATCCGTCTTCTTGAGTTTTGATCTGGCGGCTGAAGTCAGCCGCTCTCTCCGCCGAAATTGTAGTCGAGACTCAGTTTGAAATTTCCGCCACCACCGACAAGTCGCTCGCCGTGAATGATGAGGCCCCAGCAGTTGCCAGGAGGTCGAAGACTGATGTCGGTCGAATACGACTGTGCTTCGTACCACTTGCGCTCGGATTGGCGGGGATCGAAATTCACCGAGCCTAAAACCGTATAGTAACGAGCGCCGTAGCCGACCCCAAAAGTGATGATCTTTGACTCTTCGCGAGTTTCCGCTCGTTCGCGAGTGATCCGGAAATCCTGGTCAAAACCGACTTCGAAATAGTTGCGCGCATCTTCATTCTTCAAACGCAGGCGCGATGAGGACTTGGCGACTTGGTGATACGGAAAGAAGCGAACAAGGGACGTCATCTCCACGTTATCCAGGCGAAGATCAAAGAGGCTTGAGATGTCAGAGATCGGATAACGGGGAGCCTGATCCCGGCTGGCTTCGGCAAAATCGTAGCTTGCCGAGAGTCGATGGCTTGCGATCTGGCGGTACTCAGGCGAGCCGCTCAGCCAGCGTTTACGAACCAAACGGTTTGTGATCGCGAGGGTGACCGCTTGGTAGTTCGAAAGTCGGTCGAAATAGTCGAATTGGATTCCGCTCAAGCCCGCACCTGCGGCGGTTCCGAAGAAGCTAGAGTTGCTGATGGGCTCGGCATCAAGAAAGCTCGGGACTTGGCTCGTCGATTGAAAAAACGGATGATTTGGCTGCGAGATGAAGGGCGTCGACGTCCCGATGATCTCGGGCTCAATCTCGTGGCGGAAAAGGCTCGGGCGGTTGGCGGGAGCAACTTGCGCGCCGGCTTCTTGCGCCCGGCTTTCGGCATCAACCCAGCTGGTAGTCGAGACACGCGGCTCGATTGGCGCCGGTATCGCGTCTTGATCTCCGTAGATCCGATGAAACCGTGTGCGAGCCGAAATTCTTCCGCGCGCGAAACTGCGCTGAGGAGTTGCTTCAAATGCCTGATCCGGGTTGCTGGGCGCAAGGTTGAACGCGTACTGCGTGAAGCGGTATTGCAGGGTTGGCAAGACATCAATGACCCGACCGATTTTGAACGGATACGAAATTTCGGGCGTGAGGTCAAAGCGCTGACCCGTGCGAATCAAATCGATGGTCGGATCAAAGCGTCCACCGCCGGGGCCCGTTCGCGTACGATCGTAATTCGTTTCGTCACGGAACGTTCCGCTCGATGGAGTCACGTCATCCCAAGCAAGTTGATCGCGCGAGAAGTTCACGTAGTTGGTGTTGAGGTTGAAAAGTAGCGGCGTTCCAAAAAGGGGCCGTTCCGTGAGCGCGTAGCGAAGTTCCGGCCAGCGATGAACGGCGTCATCGTTGTCGGCAAGGGGATCCGACTTGAGAAGGTTGATGTAGTAGGCCGCGTCCACGCTGGCGTGAGTACGCTCGGTGTTCTTTGTGAGACTGAAGCGATTCTCGAGAGCGGGGTCGCCGCGTCCGGGGAGCTCGTCGTAAAAATCACGCAAGTAAAAAAGATCGCTGACCAAGCTGAGTTTCAACTTTTGGGCGATGTCGAAGGGTAGATCGTATTTATGCTCGTAGTTGATGAACCAACGCAGCTGTTTTGAGCCTATGTTTTGTCCATTGAACGCGGGTTCGCGCGGAAACTGAACGTCGTTCAAAAGTGCGGTATTTAACTCACCCGATGACGTATCGCTCAGCAGGTAACGGTAATTGAGATGTCCCTTCTGACCGCGCTTTGAATAAGATTTTAAAGTAAGCGTTGCGTCCTGGCTTCGTGAGATCGCCCAGAAAAACGGAAAACCCAAAACGACGTTGTCGCCGTTCGTGAAATCCATGAAAGGCACGAGAAGACCAGATTGACGTTCGCTCTTCAGCGGCACGATCAGATACGGGAGGTAGAGGACCGGCATCTTGCCGACGCGCAGAACGGGATTTTGGATGTGCGCGTAGCCGCCGATTTCGGCCCGCATGCGGGAGCCGAGAAACGTCCAAGCGGCGGGGCAAGTTGTGCACGCGGTAAAGGATGAGTTTTGGGCGTCATACGTATTTGCGCCAGTTTTGCGAACGACTTCGCCTTCGAAAATGACCTGGCCGCTTTTGACGAAACCATTTTCGATTACGCCCGTGTTGTCGCGGTAGTTGAGAGTTGCGCGATCGCCTTCAACGTAAGCCTGAAGAGAGCTGATGACCAAATTCCCGATCGCTTCGATCGTGAGCGTATTTTCATCAATCACCGCGCGATCACAACTGATGTACTGTTGGTCGTAAATGAGTTTTACGTTTCCGTCGAGAACAACGGTGCGCAAATCAAAATCGCGATTGAGGTTATCGGCCCGGATCTGAATGGTTCCGCCGCCTGGGATACGCACGGTACTACTTGCGGCCTGTGCGCCTGGCGCGAATGAAAATAAAATGAAGCAAAGACCAAAGACCAAGGTCGCGGCAAATTGAAAGACAGTCGCGCGGCGCGAAGCTGCGGGCGCAACAAAGGCAAGAAAATCTAAGATGCCGTTACCGGATGAGAAGGCCTTCATAAGAAGTGAAAGCCTAGCGAGAAACACCTAGGCCTGTCACCGTAAAAGGTCTCACCCAACGAGAATCAAATCCCAACGGGGATCAAGGCGCACCCTTGAGTGCGTGCTTACTTTTCTTTCATCACGCAAACGCCGTCCCAATTCTCCGGGGGCGCCGAGGCGAGGTAGTCTTCGCAGCGCTTGATGTAGAGTTGAGAGACTGCGTCATCCGGCGACGCTTCCAGGGCCCGTTGAAAACATTCAATCGCGTCACCGAATCGCTTCTCGTGGTAACGCGTAAAGCCCTCGTTGAAGGCGGTTAAAAGCGCCTCGAGCTGGGCAGAAACTTTTCCCTCACCCATGAGTTCAAAGATTCTCACGGGCTGCGCTTTTCCTTTGACCCGTACCCAGTCCACTTCGCGTGTAACGAAGGAGTCTTTGATTTGCGCCTGTGTGAACTCACTGATGATGATGCGTGTACCGTATTGTTTGTTAATACCTTCGAGGCGAGAGCCTAAGTTCACCGCATCTCCCATGACCGTGTAGCTGCGGACCGTATCCGAGCCCATATTGCCAACGCTCATGTCGCCGCTATTCAGTCCAATTCCGATGTCGATTTCGGGAAGACCTTTTGCGCGGTAGTTTTCCTGAAGCTCGCGAAGTTTCGAGATCATTTGAAGCGCGCATCGAGCCGCGTGTTTGGCATGGTCCGGGAAATGAATCGGAGCGCCCCAGAACGCCATGATCGCATCGCCCATGTATTTGTCGAGCGTGCCTTTGTTTTTAAAAACCAGGTCCGTCATGGGGGTGAGGTAAGAATTCAAAAGATTTGAAAGCTCACGCGGATCGAGCTTTTCCGAAATCGACGTGAAGCCCCGAACGTCGGAGAACATCACGGTGAGTTCCATCTTCTTCCCGCCGAGTTCGATGTTTTCGGGATCAGCAAGAACCTCGTTAACGATCGCGGGGCTTACGTATTTTTCGAAAGTACCTTTGAGTTCGCGCTTTTTTCTTTCTTCCGTGAAGTACTTGAAGAAAGTGAGTGTCACGAAAGTACCGAAGATTTGAATCGTTGGGAAAAGGACCGTTGTCACAATGCCTGAGCGGAAAAGATAGTATTTATCGAACGCGTACACGCCCGTGAGGGCGACGCCGGTGATACCTAACCCAGCGATTGAACCAAAGTAAGAAAGAAGCGCCGAGATCGTCAGACCCATGACGAGAAGAACGATCCACATGATGCGCTCTTCGCCCGGGTGCGAGCGCAAGAAACCAGGCGCCGAGGCGGGAATCCTTTCGCCTTTTGCTCGCGCGTGCTCAACCAACAGGTTTGAAAGCGCATTCGCGTGCGTCTCAACTCCTGGGTAGTTCTCCTCAAAAGGTGTGACGCGAAGATCGTAGACGCCGATGGCGGTTGCGCCGGCGATGAGAATTTTGTCTTTGAGGAATTCCTTTTTGTCGATGCGTTTTGTTTGGATGGTCCAGCGACCAGATTCAGCATCGCGGACCTGTTGTTCAACTAGAAGATCAGGGCGATCACTGAGAAGATCGGCGGCGCTGACGTAAGGGAACATGTTGCGACCGCCGGAGTAGTTGATCATCATGTCGCCGTGATTATCGATCGGAATCGAGAGGATGAAGTTTCCTTGGTTGTCGGAGATCTCAAGCGACTTTAAGATTTTGGCTCGTGCTTCGTTGCGCCCGACGTTTTCAAGATCAATCGTAGCGAAGGCGTAGGCGCCGTTATCAACAAGAAAAGACTTGAGAGCAAGTGAGGGCATGTACGCATTTCCGGCGCGCGCAAGGAGCATAGTTCGACGAATGCTCCCGTCCGTATCTTGTTTGGCATTGAAGTAGCCGGTATGTTTTGTGACTTCGCCGAGAAGCGGGAAGTTCACCCACCAACGCTCAACACTCTCGATGGGATTTGGAAGAGAGTCGCGACGATAACGCTCAAGTGCCGTTTCGAAGGATTCGTTCTTTGCTTCGGCGGGTTCGCGGGACGAAGCTTGAATGGACGCGAGAATCTTCGGCCAAAGGTTTTGCAAGGCGTGAGAAGCAAATTGTTCCTTGGAGCTTTCGTCATCGCCCCACAAGATCTTGTAACGCTCGAAACTCAAGAGTTCATCGGCGTCCGTTAGGAAGTGATCGCAATACGTGCTGCTTCCTTTTTTTACGGTTTGTTGCAGGTGAGCGGCTTCTTGCTTTGTAAAGGCCGCGCCGAAACGGTTGAATACGGTGCGGACAGCTTCATCTGTACCCAATGAAGGGTCGATTTGCTGGAGTAAAGGTTTTGCTCCTTCGAGATCGTTATTCATCCACAAAGTCGACAGTCCTGGGTAAGCTTCCGCCGGGAGGAGTGCGGAGAGGTCTTCAAGCGATTCTTGGATTTTCGGCACGATCGACTTATTTTCTTCAAACCATTCGTTGGCGCGGACGACGTCGAGAACAACGAAGTAATCACTGAGATGTTGTTTGATCAGCGACGGGAATCGAAGCTGATTCAGAGGCTGATCCACGACGGTGATCGGGAGCGCTTCTTTTTTCCAATACCGGCTCTCGTAGGTGCGCTCAAAACGAGCGTCGTAGCAAAATTCGGAATAAGGACGCCGCGATTCGGCCGCATCGAAATACGCACCGAGGATCAATCGGTCCGCGTGGCGTTTGATTGTGGTCGCGAAGACGCGGTCCCCATCGGTCTGACCAATCTCGGTCTCGATCATTCCGCCGAGATCGGGAGTGAGTTTTTGCTGCGAGGCAAGTCCTCGCTTCAGACGGCGAAGTGTGGGGATGGATGAGTTTTGATCTTCTTCAGAGAAAACGATATCAAACGCGATGTGTTTAGCGCCGTCAGCAAGCGTTCTTTCGACCAGCGCGGCCATCTTTTCGCGGGGCCACGGCCAGCGGCCTTCTTGTTCGATTGAGCGCTCGTCGATGGCCAGGATCGCGACGCGATCAGATCCCAGTTGCTGCCCGCGGTCGGTGAGTCGCCAATCGATGGTCTTTTCGTGGATCTGTTGAATCAGCCCGGCGAGCGACTTGTCCTTGCGCGAGACTTGATGGCGGCTTGAGTAGTAATCGAGAGCGGCGTAGATCATCCCGAACGTCACGAGAAGCCCGAGCGCAAAGGGTGAAACTAGGTAGGAGAGGAATTTCTTGTATGCTTTCATGGGCGAAAACCGCGGCTCCTGATTTTTATCCCGGCGGACTCAGCGAGGAATCTAAATAAACATCGGTTGTTTCGCTCATCTGGCTGAGGTCTGGGGAGTCCAGGTTGCAGCACGCCAGCGCCTAGTAAAAAAACATCTAGTCGAAATCTAGCCCTCAAAGCTCATTCACGATCTCTTAACATCGCGCTATGATCTGACTAAGGTCGCGTTCGATCGATGAACAGGAGTCATTTCATGCAGGCTCGAATCACCCAAAGAAACGACATCGTCGTTCTCCATCTTGCAGGCCGAGTCGATGTCGAGACGGCGGAACCTTTCCGTCGAGCCTGCATGACGCAGCTTCTTGGGCGACAAGTGATCTTTGATTTCACCTCGCTGAGCTTTGTCGGAAGTTCCGGAATATTACCGTTTCTCGAGACGCTGCAAGATTTCGCCGATAAAAATAAAGCGCCGTTTAAATTTAGCGGAGTTGGTGTTGAATTCCGGAAAGTGTTTTCTGCGACGACGCTAAACTCGATTGAAATTCACGAGACGGAAGCGAGCGCGATTGAAGCGTTTTTAAATCCTAAGCCTCGGCACCAGGCAGCTGCGTTTGCCGCGCCTGTAGCAGATGATGCTGTCTCAGAACAGGCACCTGCGAGCTATGGTTTACTTTCATTGAAAGTGGACGCGGGATCAGAGGCGCCAGCCAAACCCTTGACCGGCACGGCGGCCAAAATAGCTTTGGCCGATGACGACGAAACAGAGTCCTCGTATTAACAGTCGAGCGTTGTTCCGGTCTCACCGGATGGCGATAAAGACTTCTTCTCTTTCAACTGGCGGCTGAGCTCTTGATTGAGGCGGTTGAGAGCTTCGTGCTGCAACTTCGAATTTTCCATTTTCTTCTCGGTCTCTGCCCACACCGTCTGAAGGCTTTCAAACTGGTCACGGAGTTTTGAGAGTTCCAGTTCAGCCACTGCTTGAGCATCTTTTGCCGAATTGATCTCTTGAGCGCGAGTCTCGGCCTCCTTTTTGAGGAGCTGGCACTTTTCGTTCAGATCAAGAACTTGTCGCTCGAGGTAGATGTTGCGATTTTCCGCATCGGCCCGTTTTTCCGTCGCGACTTCAAAACGCGAAGCCTTATCGCGCAAAAGCTGCGTTTCGGTCCGGAGTTTCTCGAGTTCCGCGGACATTTCCGTTTGCGATTTCTCGTAATGCTCAACAAGTCTTGTTTGATCGCGAGCGGACTTTCTCTCGAGCTCGCGAACTTCATCGAGGGCCTCGCTGAGTTTGGCGCGCAAATCGCTCACGGCCGCTTCGCGAGCGAATACCGTCGCCCTTTCGGCCTTGAGTTGCGATTTCAAGCGATCGACAAAGGGGCGTACGATGGAGCGGATCCGCGAACGATAGCGCTCGCTCGGGCGCAGGGTTTCGATGCGTTCTTCGGCGGCGTCGAGCATTGTCTTTAGAAGCGTGATCTCTTCTTTCAAATCGTCTTGTTGATTTTCGGCGCGGGCCGTTTTCTCGCGGAGAAGTTTGTCTTTCTCCTGAAGAATTTGAAGCTGAGACATCAGGGATTGATTTGCGCGCATCAGCTCTCCGCCGACGCGCTCGTGTTCCATGATTTGTTGCTCAAGAACGCTGTTGCGGCGAATGTTGACCTTCAATCGAGCCATGAGGTCATCGTTTTGACCGATGAGCGTTTCCACCGTGCCCGAGTGAAGGATGTGAGCGGGGAGTCGTGAAAGATCCGGCGCCGCGGGAAGTTCGGTCGGAAGCGGAATGGGAAGTGGTGAGTGTTGGTCGCGGTCCCGTGAGCTTGCGCCCATCTGCATCCTCCGGAAAATTCCGATCAAGCCCGCGTTCGATTCGAAACATAGACGGCAAACGGGCTAGGTCTGGTTCAACCTTAATCGTCTCAAAACCAAACGGATTTTGCCAAACGGCGCGTGGTCGAGGTCTAGCTTTGAGTCTTAGCGCGAAGTTCTCGATGGTGAATCTATCAACTCCCGTCCAGGCGGCCGATAAGGACGTCATGGGTTCGAAGGCCGTTGATGTCGCACTAAAACAAGTTGAGCAGCAGCAGGAACGGGAGCTGACTACCAAGTTCTCCGCCCGCATGAAGGCGAGCGTCCGCGATATCGGTCAAGTCGACACGATGAGGCATACGATTTTGTCGCACGTTGCGACCGAAAACTACGAGCGAGCTATCGAAGAGCTTCGTCGCTACTGCGATGCCAAAGCCGCTTATCCGCAGTTCTCGGTCCGCTCCGAGCGCTATTCTAAATACGCAGTCGATCTGATCAACGCTGTTAAAGCGAAGCGTTCTTTTCCTGGGCTCCACCATTTGGCGATGTCGAAGCAGCAAGAATTGTTCGATCGGGCGATGGAGCACTTTGACGATCTCAAAGCCACGCTTCGAAAAATTGAGCAAATCGATCGTGAAGTAAAACTTGAAGATGTGCGTTCAACCGTCTTGGTCGTAAAGGCGATGATCTATTCAGCCTTCGCCGTCTTGGTCGTGGGATTTTTGATGGAGATTTCGCGCGGCGTTTTGCCCGCCGCCTTTGTTGTCGTCGACTCGAGCTTCGGAGAGCTTACAAATTGGCTCTTCGATAAGCTCGGTCTCTAAATTCCTCTTGGGACTTCTAGTAATGACCCGTTCACTCGTCGGAATTTCGTGAGGTAGCGCGAAACCGTAAGGCTCACGCTACCTTCAAGCATTTCACTTCGAAGTCGTCAAATTTTGGTGAACGCCTGAGAGAACCGAAAGCACTTGGCCGGCTTGCAGTTTTCGTCCGTTCACATAAATGGTCGGGGTGCCTTGAAGATTAAGTCCAACGCCAACATCCGCCTGTTTTTTAACAGCCTCTTTCGCTTCGTCGGAATCTGCGCAAGTCGCAAGTTGATCAGCTGCGATCCCGCTTGCTGAGGCAATCTCCGCGTACGCGCCTTTGATCGCATCGACCGAAACCCAACGTTCTTGATTTTCGAAAACGTAGTCGTGTGCCGACCAACCTTTACCGGTTCCGGGTGCCGCTTTTTCTGCGCAGTAAACTGTACGGGCAAGAAGGCAGGAAGCATTGTTCGCGCGGGAGATGGCGCTGTTGCATTCGCCATCTAGAGGCCAGGCCTGGAACTCGAGGCGCGTATCCGGATGCGCATTTACGAAGGCTTTCAATACGGGCGAGGCGTGCTTGCAATGGATGCAGCGGAAGTCCGCGAACTCAACGATCGTCATCTTCGCATTTTCGGGACTAGCGCCTTTTACGAGAGGCTGGAGCGTGTTGATCTGCACCTGCGGGCTTGAAGCCCACTCTGCGACTTTTTCTTGAACAAAGGGACCCATGTCGCGGAAACCGTATGATTTTTTCACCTGGTCGTTGGCGATCATCGACCCGACGGCCCCGATGGCAGCGAGCACCAAGACCGGCGTAAGGTCCGAAAATTGAAACCCAGGAATCGAGAGAGCTTTGGTGCCGCGCGAGGCGCTCGGACGAAGAGCGAGCCAAGCAGCGCCGAACGAGATGAAGGAAAGCACGTACGCCAAGATACAGAAGGGACAAAGTTTCTGAATCAAGAAACTTGATACGGCGCCCATCACGATCGAGGCGATCGCGATGAAACCTGAGACGAGTAAAATATTTCGGCGGGCCGCCGGCTTTTTGTTTTCGTCCGTCATCGGCCACCAAGCGAGCAGAAGGAGGAGAACTAGGTTCGCCGCTGCTCCCCACATCGCCATCGGAACGCCGAGAAACTCAGAGTACTTGCTTGCTGAAACAGCCGCGCAACTCATGGTCTCGCTGATATCGCAGAGACTCTTGCCACCAGCTTCGCCAAAGCGAAGACGGTAATGTTCGGCGAGCAAATAGCCGTGGTCCAGAATGGCCAATGCGGTACTCGCGATTGCGACCCAGAGGAAAGTCTTGGTCGAAGCCTGAGAGCCGCGCGAGCTGCCAGAATTTTTGGAAGAAGCACCCGGATACTTTGAGGAGGTCTCGTTGGTGTTTGTCACGATCGGATTACAACCAATCTTTTTTGTTAAATCAAGAAGATCTGCCACAATGGAGAAGAAGGAGCTCAAGGCAAAAAGACGATGAGAAAGCCCGCTCGAGTTAAACCTGATCTAACGTGGATCCGTGCACGCCAAGCTTTGTTGACGCAAGTCAAAGCGGAGGTTCAGTCGCGTCTAGGTGACGAAAGCGACGATGTGCGCGCCTACCGGCTGCGCTATGAGTCGGAATTTCGGCGCAGCTGGAAGCTTTCGAGTAAATCGGAGTTGATCGGAGAAATCGAACGAGCTGATCTTGTTTACGGAGCGGATTTTCATGCGCTTGGACAGTCGCAGCGAACCCATTTGAAGATTCTTAGAGATCTTCAAGCGGTTGACCGGCCCGTGACGCTCGCTCTCGAATGTTTTGGCGTCAACGTACAGAAGTGGCTTGATCTCTATACCTCGGGAGCCATCTCGCTCGAGGAGCTTCGCAAACGCTCGCGCTGGGAGAAGAGTTGGGGGTTTCCTTGGGAAAACTATCGACCTCTCTTGGAACTCGCGAAAAAAAAGGGTTTCCAGCTCCTGGCGCTCAATGAGCCCGCGGGGTCCAGGCATCACGCGAGTCTCGAAGTCCGCGAGCGAAACGCAAGTCTGCGTATCCGCGATGCGTATCTGCGAAGTCCAGCTTCTTTGCTCTACATTCTCTTCGGCGATCTCCATTTAGCGGAATCGCACCTTCCGAAATTGGTCCGCGATCAATTTCGCGCAAGCTTTCAACTTCGCGATTTGATCGTGCATCTGAATTCGGAGCGAATTTATTTTCAGCTTGCGCGAAAAGGTCTCGAGCTCAGTACCGATGTCGTAAAGCTCGGACGCAACCGCTACTGCGTGATGAGTTCGCCGCCTTGGGTTCAATGGCAGAGCTATCTGCTTTTCTTGGAAAGAGCGGATGACTCAAATCTCGATCGAGGTGACGAAGCGGCTGCCGAAGACTTCGACCCAACTGATCAAGTGGCGGGGCTTATTCAACTTGCAGCCCGTGATCTGGGGCTTGAGAAGTTCAAGCTCGATGATCTCTCGGTTTATCCAGGGGATGACAATCTTATCTGGCAGCAACTCGAGCACAGGCTCAAACGCTCGGAGATTGAGTGCGCGCGTGGTCTTTTAGCGGCCGGTCGCAGTTTTTTTGTTCCCTCTTCAGGAAGCGGCTTTCTCGCCCGCGCGACGATCAACCACGCAGCAGGTCTTGCGGGCCAATACGTTCACGCAAAACTTTCGGGGAGAAAGCGACTTCTCTGGAATATGCCCACCGATTTCCCGGCGCTCATCTGGGTGGAGGCCGTCGCCTATTTTTTTTCTAAGCTCATCAATCATAAACGTCAGTCCGAAACGCTCACGGATTTGAAGGCGCAACTTGCACTGGCCGGGCCCGCTGAGCAGGGGCGTGAGGCGATGCGTTTGGCGCTCGATCAGTTCATGAGTGAGCTAGTGTGGATCAAGCAGGGGCGTCGACGCGCTCTTCAAGTGCGGGCGCGTAGGAAGGCGAGTTACTTAGAAGCTGCGCGAATTCTTGGGGGGATGATGGGCGAAAGACTCTATCTGGCGCATCGATCTCGGGCTTTGAGCGAAAGGGAGATCGTACAGTATCTCCGGTGTGACGTGACGGCTAAAGGTTTCCTAAAAGATTACGAACAAATCTTGCGAGAGATTGGTCCGCTTCAAGCAGCGCCAACGCCAAGCAAGCGGGAAAGGTTGTGATGGCGATGATAAAGGACGAGTGGATCCTTCTCATCAATAACCAGATGGACGGACCGTTCACGACGGCGCAGGTGGCCGCTAAGCTGGCTGCAGGTGAAGTCTCTTTCGCGTGCGTCGCCTGGCGTGAGGGATTTGCATCTTGGAAGCGGTTAGGAGAACTCTCGGAATTCGATCGACGTCCTGCAAGACCTGTCGAACTCAAAACTCAATCGCCCGCTGCCGGTTCGTCCGAAGCGAATTCTTTTCTTCCTTCATCTGACGAATTGCTCAAGAGCGTTTTCCGAAGAGAGGGGATATCTCGTCCCTCCTTAGTCAAAGTTGACTTCGTCGAAGAGGATCGTCCTGCCGACGCGATTGGTGATGATTTGATCGGTCCACTTCCGTGGATGAAGAAACTTTCGATCGTGTTCGTGCTTGCAGCGGGTTTGCAGATCGCGTCTAGCACGACGCACGCGGCTCCGAAAGATCCTTCCGGTGAGGTTCCTGCCGCCGTGGTCGGTCCGGCAAAGAAGTTCGAGGTCCTCGGGATTGCGCCGAGCTTTTCGGGGAAGAAGGCGACTCTTCGTTTTCAAACGTCAGGATTTCAAGAGATCTCCGTGCGCCGTCTCATCGTTCGCGTGGTAGCGAGACCAGGCGACATCGTCGGACGCCTTCGCTACGATCGGACGATTAAAAAAGTGAAGAACGAAGGTTCGATGATGATCGTCGAATTGGGTCGCGAATCGCTGAATGAAGGTCGTTACAGATTGAAAATCGAAGATTCGAAGAACCCAGTGCAAGCAGCGACCGGAGAATTTTTCTGGGGCGAGCGCAGCGCAGAGTTTGAAAAGCGTCTCCAGGCCTATCTCAAGTCAGTCTCGGATCAGTTGCAAAGAGAGAAGAAGGCACTTTTCTACTCGGCTGAAAATCTTGAGCGTCTAGCTCGCGAGGCGACCGTGCTATCGGATCCGAATAGCCGCGAGCCGCTTCGTCAGCAAGTCATCAATGTCGATAGAGGAATTGCGCATCTCTCCAAAAGTTTTCAACCGAATCGATCGGCCTTCTTGGAAGAGTATGAAGGCCTTCGCGCGCTTTCTCGCGCTCTTTTGATGTCGATGAGTGGGCAGGGACAACACGTGCGCGCTAACGATGCGAATCGAAGGTCGCCGAGGGCTCGGTCTATTGCGAGTGCGGATGAACGCGATCTTGTTTCTGAAATTCGAGCTTTCAAAATCAAGATCGCTGAACTGAGTTTATTTAATCAATCAGCCGACACGGCCGCCGATCGAGAAGCTGCGCGCAGCCAGCCGAGCGAAAAGATCTAGTTGCAGAGATCGCGGAAATCTTTGCCCGCTTTGAACTTAGGAACCTTCGCTGCCGGGATAACCAACTTTGTTCCAGTCTTGGGATTGCGACCTGTGCGGGATTTGCGTGTGCTGCGCGAGAAAGTTCCAAAGCCGACAAGTTTGACTTCATCGCCTTTAGACACGGCCTTCGCGATCACTTCGAGAGCGGCGTCGATGACGATTTCAGATTGAACTTTCGTTAGATCCGTTTTCTTCGCAACTCGTTCAACCAGCTCGGCTTTATTCACGACTTGTTCCCCTCCGTACTCTCACGCTGGGGGCTGAAGCTAATTCTCCGGGTGATTTATGGTCAAGCGATTTGAAGTTGGTCTGGCTTGAACTGCTCCAACAAAATCACAATCACTCAAATCTCTCGACGGATTGTTAAGTGGTCGAGTTCTCGCGCGGGGCGCCATACCCCACTTCCATGACACTGCTAGGCGTAGCTGAAACTTTTTTGTAGAAGCTGACGTCTCAGATCGAGACATCAGTGTAAGTCGTTGACCTCCCCAATTTCACCTAGGCCCGACATCGGTCGAGTCTCAATTCGCATGCTCTTTCTGCCGAAAAGATCAGCGATGAAGACTTCGCATTTTGTCTCTTTTTGTTTGTTGATCGTCTCGGGATTGATCTCGTTTCACGCTCTCTTCAAGGAGAGTCTGAATCCAGTTGATCAGCTCAAGGGTCGCGTCGAGATTTTGAAGAAAGAGCGTGAATCGGCCGAACTCCGCGCGCAACTCGCGCAGCATGAGTTGGCGGATTACCAGCAGCATGTCGCCACGCTTTTGCCGGATGCGATCAAAGGGCGTTCGCCGGAATCCGCATATCCGCTTCGCCAACTTGCAAGTGTTCTCGGTGAAAGCGGGGAGATGATCGCGATCGAGCGCGCCTCGGGCTTATTCGAGCGCGCTAAAACCGCCTTCCGCGACCGCCGGTTCGAAGATGCAACAAAGCTCTTTCAGCGATTAATCGAAAAACATCCCGCTTCAGTTCACGTGGCTGAGTCTTATTTTCTTTTGGCGGAGACCAACTATCAGCTCAAAGATTTTGAAGGCGCGATTGAACAAATCGAGCAGATGGTGTCCCTCTTTCCCGAGAACGAACTCACTGGTTTTGCGCTCCTGCGATTGGGTGTGATTTACGAAGCTCAAGATCGACTTGAAGACGCCGGGGATATCTACCGGGCGGTGCTTGCGAATTTCAAGCAAGAAGCGTTGATTCGGCAGGCTGATGCTAGTCTAAGGGCGGTTGCGCTATGATGCCTACCGTTTCGACCGCCATGAGGTTTTTGCTATTTCTCGCGGCTTTCACGCTCGAAGTCCGCGTGCGCGCAGAAACTCATGCGGCGAAGCATGAGCAAGCTCATGAATCTCCCATTAGAGCGGACAAGTCCCCAGCGCCATCTTTAACTTCGATTTCTTCTGTGCTCGAGCAACCCGATCAGTGCTGGAAGGCTGAAGGGCCCTGCGCTCTGCGAACGTCTCAGCAAGGGCGCGCCGATCTTCAAATTGGTCAAAGTGAAATGGTTCTCGATGAAAAAACGACGATCTTGCGAGTGGACAAAAGTGATTTGCGGTTTGTTTCTGGCCGGTTGTGGATCAAAGCAAAAGCGTCTCTGAAAGTCTTAACCGAGTTTGGCGAGATCGAAGTAGGCCCGGGTGAGGCGTGGCTTGAGCGCGATTCGGAAAAAGTGCTCGTGTCGAGTGCTGGTTCCGAAATCAAGATTTTACCGCGCGGCTCGCGAGCTGAGATTTTGATCGAGCCTGGATTAGAGAACTGGATTGGAAAAGTCGGTTTGAACGGTGAGGCTCGTATCGGTCTTCCGTCGCCAATTCCCCTTAAGTCGCACCTCCAGCGTTGGGCAAAGCTTTTTCGTGGATCAAAAGCAGAGTTCGAATCGCAAGCTCAAGCTTTTCATGAAGTTTGGCAGCGGGCCGCGCAAGGAGTCGCCGTCGTCCATCAAGAACTCTACGAACGCAAAGTTGCTGGTCTTCAGGCCGAAGAGGCTCGTCGCAACGGCGAGAAACGCCGTGCCGAGGCCCGAAACCGCGAGCTTCGCGATATGTTCCGCAAGCGGGTCTTTGGGGAAGAATAAAGCTTCCGCTAGTCCGAAGTCGGGATGTCGTGATGCCTCATGATTCCGCCTCGGCTCTATCAAAGGCCCGTGCTACAATCTAAAAATCCAGTCCGTACTCATTGATTTTCTCATGGAGGAGAAAGACTCAATGTCGATCAATTCCGCCGATCGTTCCGACCGCGACGATCAAATCCGCCGTACCCGCGAAACCTACGAGCAGCGTGAAGCGCAGACTGCCAAAAAGCACGGACAACAAGTCCGTAAGCTCACGGAGACGAACGCTTCCGAAATCGAGCGTTTGAAAGAAGACCACTCCAAGCAGATGGAAGCCATGCGCGAGAAAACTCGCGAAACACTTTCTCGGCGCGATATGCAGTATCAAAAAGAAATCGATGAACTGCGCGAGATGCACAACAAGCAGCTCGCAAGGATCGCAACCGATGCAGACACTCGGCAAGACCGAACCGAAGGTGCGCTCAAGAGCGAGATTCGTCGCATTGGTGATACGACGGATCGCCAAAAGGAAATGCTCAGAAAGACGTACGAAGATCAAATTCGCGGCAAAGATCAGCAGTTTGAGGAGTACGTTTCGACGTCGCGCAAAGCGCAGCAAGAGCAGTCGGCCGCAACGCTCGGCAAACTGAAGAAAGCCCACGAGAAAGAGATGGGTGCAGTCGCGAAAGATCGTGACGAGCGCATTGCTTCCTCTCAACAGCACGCGGAAGAGCTGCGCCACAACCGCGACGAGGCCGTCAAGCGGGTCGAGCATCAGCGAACGATGGATAAAGATCGACTCATTAGTGATCATACTATCGGTATTCAGCGCGAGCGGGAGAACAACCGCATCTCTCAAGAGAACCAGCGAGAGACTCTCGATAACTCGGTTCGCAAAATTCGCGAGCGCTATGAAGCAGCCGCAACTAAGATGCGTCGTGAAACGGAGCAAATTCGCGATGATCTCGACGAGCAAGGGACATCGCGCTTACGTGACCGCATTCACAATTTGGAAGCGCAGAATACGAAGCTTAAAGAAGATCAGCCTCGTCTGCGGACGCGTCTTGAGCATCAAAAGAGCAACGAGCTCGACAATCTTCGCGACTCCATGCAGGCCAATATCAATGCCTTAGAGGACTCGCGACAAGAAACCTTGCAGGCGACGAACAAGAAAACAAAAGAAGAGATCGATCGAGTCAACAAGACACACTCTGAAGTCCTCAACCAGTCGCACCGCTTTTATCAAGACAAGCAGGCGATGGATACACTGAGAAACGAAGAACGCTTTTCGAAGTCCAAATCTGATTCGGATAAAGTTCTCTCGCAGGAAAAGACTTCGAACAACACTCGGTTTGAGAAGTTAAAAAGCTTCAACGACATGGAGCAGGGAAAAATGCGCGCTTACTTCGAGCGCGCAGCCGGCGCCATGAAGGAGAATTTCGAGACGACCTTGCGCGAAATGCGTGAACGTACCAAACGTGATCAAGAGCAGTTGTTCTCGCAATTCACAAAGCAAGCCCAGGAGAATGACGCAAAATTCCAACAGAAGTTGGCCGACATCAGCGTAAGGTACGAGCGCCAAATCGCTGAGATGCAAGAAGGTCACTTGAAAGAGGTGAAGGATCTTCAGGCTGTAAACGATCGACAGAAAAAAGAGATCGAAAAGAAGATGACGTTGGAACAGAAGACTCAAGCGTCACAGTATGAATATCGACTCGGCAAGCTAGAAGATTCGCACAAAAAAGAGGTTGATCAGATCCACCGCAAACATGAGGAAACACTTGCAAACTTGACCAAGTCTCGGCAGGCTTGAACCACTCTTTTCTGACCGGGGGATCAAGGATGTTGGCGGACCGTCGAACTAAGATCGTAGCGACCATCGGACCTGCCACACGTTCACGGGAAAATCTGAGAAAAGCCATCAAAGCGGGCATGAACGTCGCCCGCTTGAACTTTAGC
>SYLX01000100.1 GCA_005808505.1 Bdellovibrionales bacterium
AAGTTCACATGCTCTCGACAAGCGCCTTCAACGCTCTTTTAAAAACGCTCGAAGAGCCGCCAGCGCATGTCGTCTTCATCCTCGCGACCACGGAAGTTCAAAAAATTCCGAGCACGATTTTGTCGCGGTGCCAACGCTTCGACTTCCGCCGCATCCCTTCGCGCCAGATTGCCGCTCAACTTGCGAAGATCTGCGAGAGCGAAAAAGTTAAAGCCGAGCCCGAAGCTCTGTGGCTTATCGCGCGTCATGCCGACGGCTCGATGCGCGACAGCCAAAGCTTGCTCGATCAGGTCATCACGTTTTCGAGCTCGGATCTGACGCTCGCGCAAGCGATCGACGTCTTGGGTCTTACGGATCGTTCGCTTCTTCTTGAATCGCTCGAATCTCTCGTGAGCCGCGACACCCGCAAAGCTGTCGACGTGATCGAGAAGATTTTCAAGTCGGGTTACGATCCTAAAGTCTTCGCGCAAGATCTTTTGGAAGAAATCCGCAACGCTCTTCTCGTGCGACTCTCTCCAGATGATCCTTCGCGCGTGGTCGACCTTCCGGAAACCGAGATCGAGAACCTTCGTACTTTGACTCAAGAGTTGAGCGAAGAAGATTTGCACCTTCTCTTCGACATGGCTTTGAAAGGCATCGGCGATCTTTTGCGCTCTCAAGATGCACGTCTCGTTCTCGAGATGCTGCTTCTTCGCATGGCGGCTGCTCCTCGGATCGCAAGTCTCGCGGCTCTTGCTAGCGGCGCCGTTCGGATGCCGGTTGCGGTAGGGCAAGCCTCGGCACCTGCGCAAGAAGGTCAGGCGCAGGAAGCGTCGGCAAACCAACCGGCTCCTGCCACGTCAGCACCGGCAGCGCAGGCAAAACCTGCGTACACGGCGGCCTCTTTCGTTCGCCCAGCGGCAGGAGCTCCGGCTAACGTAACGATCCCACAAGCCACGCCCCAACCGACGACTTCCGCTGCCGCGGCGAAGCCAGCAGCCCCCCAGGCGTCGGCTCCCCCGCCCGCCGAAGAACCGCAAGTCGATGCGGCGAAAGCCAACGACCCTTGGTTCAAATTCGTCGTGCAGGTGAAAAAAGCGAATAGCCTTTTGGGCGCGATGCTCGAGAACACACATCTTGTCGGTACCGAAGGCGATAGCCTCACAATCGGAATTCCGCGCAAGATGAGCTTCTTGTTCGACAAGGTGAAAGAGCCCGAAAACATCAAGCGCATCGAGACGTTCCTCGAAACGATTTGGCAAAAGAAGTACAACGTCGACGTAAAACTCGCTGACGAGCAGGTGACTCAAAAGGCCACGCCGAAGGCGATGGTCGATGAGCACAAAGCAGCGCAGAAGCGCTCGATCGAGCAACAGGTGGAGCAAAATCCGCTTGTGAAAACGGCTCAGAACGTTTTTAAAACTCAGATTAAAGCGATCAAGGATGCCAACTCGCCCAAAGGTGGCGGGGGCAAAAGGGAGACATCTTCATGAAACGTGGTGGAGCAGGAGGAGGCGGTATGCAAGGCGGAATGGCGAACCTGATGCGTCAGGCGAATCAGCTGCAGATGAAAATCAAAAAACTCCAGGAAGAACTCGCTGAACGCGAGTACGAAGGCTCCTCTGGCGGAGGCGCGGTCTCTGTCAAAGTGAAGGGCGAAAATACAGTTCTTTCGATGAAAATCACCGAGGATGTAGTAAAATCGGGCGACGTTGAAATGCTGCAAGATTTGATCGTCACGGCGACGAACGACGCTCTTAAAAAAGCTCGTGATACCCACGCGGCCGAGATGGAAAAAGTCACTGGCGGCTTCAACATGCCGGGACTCTTTTAACTTCCATCATCGCATCTGCTGAGGACACGATTTGTTTAAAATCGGCGCACTTGAAAAACTGATTCACGAGTTGAACCGCTTGCCGGGCGTCGGGCCCAAAACCGCCCAACGCTTGGCTTACCATATTCTGCGGACACCGGATTTTTCCGATCGTTTGCAGTCGGCGCTTCAACAAGTCCAAGAATCCGTGCACCCGTGCGTGCAGTGCTTCTCGTATACCGACGAAGCCGACCTCTGCCGTTTCTGCAAGGACACAAGCCGTCGCGACGATCTCGTGTGCGTCGTTGAAGAGCCGGCCGATATCCTGCGAGTTGAAAGCTCAGGCGTCTTCCGGGGACGTTACCACGTCCTTCACGGCGCCATCTCGCCTCTCGACAATGTCGGTCCCGAGAATTTGCGCATCCGCGAGCTCATCGAGCGCGTCGATGCAGGCCTTCAACAACGCTCGGTCAGCTACCTTCCGCACTCGGATAACGAAGTCGCGAAGACAGCACCGAAGATCAACGAGATCATTCTCGCGCTCGATCCGGATCTTGAAGGCGACACGACGGTTCTTTATCTCGCGAAGACCCTGGTCGACAAAGAGGTCAAGATCACCCGAAGTGCGAGTGGCGTTCCCATTGGAAGCGATATAGACTACGTGGACGATAGAACGTTGGGACGCGCTTTGGAGAACCGGGTCGAACTCTAAGTCCTGGGTCCAAAGCCATTTCGAAGGGCTCAAGTAAACGGAATGGCTTTCATCAACCAAGAGGCCAAAGAAATTCATTGCAAGGTGGTCTATTACGGCCCCTCACTTGGTGGCAAAACCACCAATGTGCAATGGGTTTACCAAAAAACTTCGGGCCAAGGGCAATCAGGCCTCGCGGAGTTCAACGCTAATCCCGAGCGCACTCTATTTTTCGACTTCCTCCCGATGGATGTCGGTCAGATCCGCGGCCTCAACACGCGATTTCATCTCTATACGGTTCCCGGGCAAGTCGTTTACGACGCTAGCCGTAAACTGATTTTGAAGGGCCTTGATGGCGTGATTTTCGTGGCCGACTCCCAGATTGAAAGGATGGACGAAAACGTCGAAGCCCTTAAAAACCTCGAGAAGAACCTCGAGCAACAAGGCTACGACATTCGCCAGGTTCCATTAGTCATTCAGTACAACAAGCGAGATCTTCCGAACGTCGCCTCTGTTGCTGAATTGCGGGCAGC
This sequence comes from Bdellovibrionales bacterium, assembly GCA_005808505.1. Lineage (GTDB taxonomy): Bacteria > Bdellovibrionota > Bdellovibrionia > Bdellovibrionales > JAMPXM01 > SYLX01. The sequence goes on from SYLX01000100.1 coordinate 3,017, forward strand.
TTTGAATCGCTACAACGCTCCCGACTTTGAAGCAACGGCTTCCATTGGCCGCGGAGTCTTCGAGACTCTTCGCACAGTTTCTAAGCAGATCATCACGACCCTTAAGGGCGGCGACGTCTAGACTCCGAAGCCAATCCCCTTGATCAAGTAAACCTTTCTGCACCGCGGAATCATCTGGCGTTCATGCGCCCTGAAGAAGCCGACCCATGCGGGAAAAGTCTTTATTAGTCCCCCTGGGATTGATAAACCTCCTCCCGACCCGCGAAAGGACCTTAGATGGACATCGAGATCGCGATTGAAAAGACCGACAATCCTAAGCCCTTACCCTCCGATGAGAGCTTTGGTTTCGGGAAGTATTTCACCGATCACATGTTTATCACCGAGTACTCGAAGCTCCTTGGCTGGCATGCTCCACGAATCGTTCCTTACCAAAATCTCCGACTCGATCCTGGCGCTGCGGTCCTCCATTACGGCCAGGCGATCTTTGAGGGAATGAAGGCTTTCCGCGGAACGGACGGCAAGATCCGCCTCTTCCGACCCGAGATGAACTGGAAGCGCATGAAAGAGAGCGCCGAACGCCTTTGCTTGGAGTTCGTGGATCTTCCGGTCTTCATTGAATCGTTGCTTCGTCTCGTTCGAACCGACGTTCATTGGGTCCCCAGCAAAGCAGGCACGGCCTTATATCTCCGCCCTACGTTGATTGGCTCTGAAGCTTTCTTAGGCGTGCGGGCAGCAGAAAATCTCATGTACTACGTCATCGCCTCCCCCGTCGGCGGCTACTATGGCAGCAATGCCATTGAGCCCGTTAAAATCTGGGTAGAGCGCAAGTACTCGCGAGCAGCGCCTGGTGGAATGGGCGCAGCCAAAGCCGGTGGCAACTACGCTGCTAGCCTGAAAGCAGCAAGCGAAGCCAAGAAGCGTGGCTTCGCGCAGGTTTTGTGGCTAGATGCCTCGAAAAAAGAGTACGTCGAAGAAGTCGGCACCATGAATGTCTTCTTCAAAATCGGTGATACGGTAATCACGCCTCCGCTAGGCGGAACGATCCTCCCCGGCATCACGCGCGATTCAGTCATTCAGCTTCTTCGCGAAAGCAAGACTCCAATAGAAGAGCGCCCAATTTCGCTCTCGGAGATTCTCGAAGCCCACAAAACGGGTGATCTGAAAGAGGTTTTCGGCACCGGTACGGCGGCGAGCATCTCGCCGGTCGGCGCTTTCGGCGTTAATGACGAGCTCATCTCGATCAACGGCGGAAAAGTAGGAACTCTTTCCTCTGAGCTCTACCAAACGTTGACGGACATCCAGTACGGTCGTCGCCCGGATCCTTTGGGCTGGACGATGGAAGTTTCTCTCTAAGAGCTTTTAGGCCTTCGCCTGGCGAACCATGGCGTCCCTTGGACGCCTAAACGCTTTATGTTACAACTCTCGCGCATCCACAAAAGAGAGAGTGTGTATGGCTTTATCTGCCGTTGCTTCTACCCAGTCGATTGAGTCGCGCATCCAGGCGCTCAAAAAAAAACGAAACGCCGTGATCCTCGCTCATTTCTACGAAGAGGGCGACATCCAAGATGTTGCCGATCACGTGGGAGATAGTTTGTTCTTAGCGCAGGCCGGTCAAAAACTCACGGCTCCGGTTGTGCTGCTTGCAGGCGTCACGTTCATGGCCGAAAGCGTGAAGCTCCTCTCACCCGAGAAAACCGTGCTTGTGCCTGATCAAAATGCGGGTTGCTCTCTCGTCGATCACTCACCGTTCGATAAGTACCTCGCTTGGCGCAAGCAGTATCCCGATGCGCTTGCAGTCACTTACGTGAATTCGAGTGCGGCTGTGAAATCGATCACAGATGTTTGCGTCACTTCAAGCAACGCAGAAAAGATCATCAACGCGATTCCGAAAGATCGACGCATTCTCTTTGGACCCGATCGCAACTTGGGTCGCTATCTTTCGAAGAAGCTCAATCGGGAGATGATCCATTATCCCGGCTCTTGTGAAGTGCATGTTCTCTTCTCTGCTCGGAAACTTTTCGAGCTGAAAGAGCTACATCCCAAAGCACTCGTGATCGCGCATCCGGAGTGCGATGAATCTGTTCTTCAATACGCAGACGTCATCGGCGCAACATCGCGCCTGTTGGATGAAGTGAAGAACAATAAAGCCGTTAAGGAGTTCATCGTCGCAACGGAAGACGGGATCTTCCACCAGATGCGTAAAGCGCGCCCGGATGCGGTTCTCGTGCAAGCTCCGGCTGAAGGCTCGTGTGCGTGCAACCAGTGCCCCTACATGAAGATGAACAACCTTGAAAAGATCGCGCGCGCTCTCGAAACGTTGCAACCTCGAGTCGACGTTGATCCGAAACTTGCCGAAAAAGCTCGCGTCTCGCTTGATCGAATGATGGCGATCACCGAAGGTCGCACGGTCACTTGGCCCGATCGTTTTGAATGGGCGTAAAGCTTTTTCCGGAACTCGCGTCTTTCATGAGGCATGCGCTGAAGTGCGAGTCGCTTGAGGTTCATTTGAGTGACGAGTGGAATGCGCTTAAGCGGAGCGAACTTCGCTCAGCCGCCGGTCAATTCGCTGGCCGAGACTTTTCTGATCTTTCTGCACTTCCTCATGATGAAACTTGGAGTCTCTCGCTCACACACTGCAAATCCGCTGGTGGTTTTGCTGCGGTGAAAAAACCTTTGAGAGTTGGACTCGATCTCGAAATTGCGGATCGCATCGAAGAACGCGTCGTGAGGCGTGTTTCTTCAAACGAAGAAGTCGCTACCGCGCCGAACGTGAGTCTCCTCTGGGTCGGTAAGGAAGCTTTGTTTAAGTCGCTTCGCGAGTTCGATCAGCCAAGCGTGCTCGGTGAACTGAGATTGCTCAACTGGCAAAAAATCGAACACCCTCTCACACTTGAGGGAAAAACGATTCCTGCATGGTTTTTTAATGGTGAGCGTATAAAGGATCGACAGCAAATCCCAGGACGAGGCGTTGTGATCAAGATAAATGCGTTTGCTCTCAGTTTATTTCTCTCAAGCTCCTCAACTTAGGTCCGGCACTTCCGATCAGTAGACATGTGAAGAAGTTTACTGAGCCTTGCTCAGACAGAATCGAGGTGCCGAGTGGCAAAGACGAATGCACAAACGAAGATCACCAAAGATGACGAGCGCAGAATCGCTCCTCGAGAAAACCTAGATCCGATCAAAATCAAAGGCCTGATGTCGATGGATCACCGCACGCTGCTCTCGCGTGACGGCGCGATTGTGAACGCTTCGAAGACGGGCTTTAGGCTCCTGGTCGAACGCAAGAACTTGATCCCTCCCGAATTTCGCGACGCTCTCTCGCTTGCGGAACTAGAAGGCGACCAAGTCGTGCTCACGATTGTTCCGATGGATCTCGAGATCAGCGGAAAAATCACGCGCACTAAGCGTGTTAACAAGGAAGTTTACGAAGTCTGCGTGGATTACTCCGAAGATGCTCCGGAGTATTGGCGGGAAGCTCTGATGGATATGCTCCCCCGCGCATCTGACTACAAAGACTGAAAACCAGGAACTGTCTTCTCGCTCACGAGGCTTACGGCATAGTGGGCGGGGAGAAACCACGAGATCGCTTCGGCGATCTGCGCGTGCTCGTGCGCCGGTGGCGATTTGAATGACTCGATCGAGAAGCAAAGATCGAAGTTCACTTTATCAAAGCTCACCATCAAAACCTTTGGCGCAAAAATTCCCTGATCTAACAAGAACTGCTTTAAAATTCTGCGCACGTATTGCGGCAGGTAAGCCTCGCTTGGCGGACCCGCAAGAAGCTCTTGACCATCTTGGATCGCGATCGCACCTGGGCGGTTTTGCTTAGACTCATCGGTGATGAACTCACCGCGCTCGCGGTAGTTCCAGATCATTCCGTAAGTCAGAACGAAATCGGGAGTTGGCTTTTGCGGATTGATCGCGAGACCGATGCCCTTATCAGAGAGCCAAGCCAGGACGTTCTTTAGAGGCTCATCGGCACCCTCTTCGGTTGACACCATGAGGTATGGCCAGCTGTCAGGTCCCGGGCGAGGTTCGTTCGCGAGAAGCTTAATCTCCGTTTGGGGAAGGGCCGCCATGAATTGGCGCTCCCAAGCCTCGTCGCGTTGAGCCGGAACCGTTTCGAGCAATGTACCGATGTTTGTCATGCGGTTGTCTTAAAGCCCCCCGACCCAAGGCGGCAAGCACTTTCGTCAGCCGATTGAGACAGAAGCCTAGGACAAAGTGATTCACCAAGGGACGCCACGAAAGAAATCCAAGACGTGAGTCGAGTTTCTTCAACGGATAAATCAAACAAAATCAGTTCATACTTTTTTCGTAACCAGGAATCGAAAATTCCAGTCAATCTTCGCCTTTACGTGTTTTTAAGATCTGCCGATGAAGAGCTTCGATACCGGGCACAATCCCGGCGCCAAGGGAGCTGCTTCCATGTTTGTAAAAAGAATGTCATTCGTAGCGCGACTGATTTTGACAAACGCCGTGTACACGGTGCCGATCGTAGTTTTGACATTCCAAATGTTCAGCGCGCAGACGGTGAACATCGACTTCGGCGAGCAAGAAAAACTTGGGAACCAATACCAACGCCCGCTCGAGTCGCTTTTGAAAAACGCTTCTCTCCACCGCATCTACAGCCAGAGAATTCTGCTAGGTGATTCCTCAGCGACAAGCTCGCTTCAGTCCGCAAAGACGTCGGCTGATGAAGCGTTCGCGGCGCTTGGGGAAGTCGATGCGCGAATTGGAGCCGCACTTCAATTCACACCTGAAGGACTCGGCAAAAGAAAACGCGATAAGTATAACGTCGCCGCTATGAAGACAGCATGGGATGATCTCAAAACGAAATCAGCTTCGATGTCGGCTTCGGCAAGCACGGCGGCTCACCAAGACTTCGTAGCTGGCGTGCGTACGATGATCACGCATGCTGGTGATACTTCGAATCTCATCCTGGATCCGGATCTCGATAGTTACTACCTCATGGACGTAACTCTCGCGGCACTTCCGCAGATCCAAGATCATTACCAAGATGTTCTCGTCAATGTCGAGGCTTGGCTACGTCGCGGTACCTTGACTGAAGCTGAGAAAACCCAAGCTGCCGTTTACGCGTTTATGTTAAGGGACACAGATCTCGCTCGCCTCGTCGGCAGCATGGAAACTGCGTGGAACGAAGACGCTAACTTTTTTGGAATCAGCCCTACTTTAAAGTCAAAGACTGAGCCTTTGTTAAATGACCACAAGTCGAAGTCGGAAGCCGTCACCAAAGCCCTTGCGGACATTGCAGCTGGCAAGCCTGTGAGTGCGCAAGAATTTGCCGCAAAGGCCGAATCAGCGATCGAATCGAGCTACCAACTCTGGTTCGCTTCGGTGGATGAACTCGACGTTCTTTTAAACCTTCGTCTTAGCAGTTTGCGCGCCGATCGCAGCATGGCTTTGTACTACTCAGCCTTCGCACTTCTTGCCGCCACTCTTTTCGCGACCTACATCGGATTCTCTCTGCGCTCCAGCGTTCGCAGCATTCTGAATGCCGTCACGGCTCTTTCGCGCGCGGCCGATCTAACAACTTCAACAAGCTCAGACGTCGTTGAAAGCGCAAACTCGGTTGCTAGCGCCACAACTCAGCAGGCCTCTGCCGTGCAAGAAACAGTTTCGACCCTCAACGAAATCGATGCGATGGTTGGTCGAAGCGTTGAAGCCGCCAATCTTTCGCTCGCGGCCGTTCAGCAGAGCAACTCCGTCGCCCTCGAGGGCAAAGCGTCGGTCGAAGAGATGATTGAAACCATCGCCGAAATCGATAGCGACAACAAACTGGTTCTCGAGGCGATCAACGAAAGCAATCAACGCTTCTCTGAAATCGTAAAACTCATCAACGAGATTTCTTCAAAGACCCAAGTCATCAATGACATCGTCTTTCAAACGAAGCTTCTCTCCTTCAACGCCTCGGTTGAAGCAGCTCGCGCGGGTGAACACGGAAAAGGTTTTGCCGTCGTCGCGGAAGAAGTTGGAAACCTCGCCGCGATGAGCGGTCGCGCTTCGAAAGAAATTAAAGACATGCTCTCATCGAGCGTCCAGCGAGTCGAACTGATCGTCAGCGAAACGAAAGAGTCCGTCTCGATGCTTGCAAGCTCAAGTCGCGTGAAAGTCGAATCGGGATCCGTGATCGCGCAAAAATGCGGTGGCGTCCTCGATGAAGTCGTTACCAACGTCTCCGAAGTCAGTAAGCTTATGACCCAGATCGCAAGCTCGCAAACGGAACAAGCGCAGGGCGTGAACCAGATTTCGTCGGCGATGACGCAGATCGATTCGTCTACTCAGCAGAACGCGAACAATGCCCAACGCGTGCGCGACTCAGCCGCGATCCTCTCGCGCCAAGCCGAAGAGCTTCGTGAACTCGTGAGCAAGGTTCAGCGCGAGGTTAACGGTGGAGCTAGCACGCAAGTTGGCAAAATTTTGCCTTTCGTAGCGGCAAGCCAAGCCACTGCGGAGAAGCGAGCCGCCTAAGCTCATCTTCGACACCCGGGACTGAAAAAAACTCAGAGATGGCTACTCCTTCGGTAGCCGTAAATCGTTAGATCGCCCACGCCGTCACGCTGGTCGTGGCATACGACCTGCACCCTTGCTCTCGTGGAAGAATCTGTTCTTCTAGGGAGTGCCGATCATGAAACAATTCGCTCGTTATTTATGCGTCCTAGCCGTGGCACTTGTCGCTTTTGGTTCGTTCTCACAAGCTCGCGCTGAGGAAGAAATCATCTTATCGTGCGAAGCTCACTCTCAACATCGCTCGATGGTGAATGACCGACTCGAAGCGATGGGTCGCTTCTACTCAGCTGGCGAGCGCGCCCGCATCTGCAAGGTGACGATGAACGAGATTCCGGTCGTCGGAGTTGGTGATACTCTCTCACTGGCCGTTGAATCTCTCATTGTTCAATGCGAGATTCTGTTTGGCCAAGTGTCGCCTGGTAACTGCTCGGGTATCCGTAAAGAGCTTTTGACCAACTCAGCTACTTACTGCAAGACAGCCCGTATAGATTGATTTCTTTTACTGGTTCAAAGTGAGGCTCAAGCTTCACGGCGAATTGTCTCACCGCGAGACGCTTTCTTCGACTTCCTCAACTTTCGTCGCCGCTAAACCGATCTCCTTATGTCCAGACTTTTGATTGGGCAGGAGCACGCGTGCGGAGAACGTTGTTGAAGCGAATAATCGTTCCGTTGGCCGTTTTGGGTGCCTTCACACCATCGGCCGAAGCCCGTGATCTCAACAACGTTGAGCTCTTTCGCCGTTGCTACGCTCAACTCACAGGACGTGCGCTGAAGCCCAATGATTCCCGCATTGCTGGTTTACAGAGCGGCTCATTAAATCCCGTTACGGAATGTCTAGCTGTTCTAGATCGCGCACGTATCAACCCAAACGATGCTCAGGGTCGCTTAGTGAACCCAACGGATGCAGAAGGACTCGCTGTCCTTCGGCGCCTCTACAAGGTTTATAGCGGATTCATTTCGGCACCGACGGCGCGAAGTCTTTCGAACTTCTTCGAGGATTTCCCGGCTACCGAAGACGTTTATGATTTCACTTCACCTGCCCTGGCATACACCGAAAACACATTAAATCCGAATCGATCGTTTAAAGATCTCTTCACGATCACGCGCACGCCGGCGGCGAAACGTGAAATTGACACGACTGTTGTTTATCCCTTCACGCTCAACTGGATCTACGGTGGTAGTCATTCGACAACTACAAACGTATATAGTCCTCGCTCCCGCTACGGCTTTGCTTTCTCGCCTGCTGGTACCAACCCTGATTCGGTGCCTGTTTCTTTGATGTATTACGCTAGCAGCACGCCGACTCGCGAAGATCAAAACCTCGCGATGATTGAAGTCGGGGAACTCGTTGGCATTCACTACAACTCGCCTCAACAAATCATTCGCACTTCGAATTCAGGGGTTACAAACATACAAGGGATTCCGCTAAACTTCGACATGAACACAACGCTGTTTGCGGGCATTCCATTTCTTAGAACCTACGTCATCGCAAATACGAATCTGATCGCAGGCAACAATCCTCGCCCAAATCTCGATGCGATGCCTCGTCGCCTTTCGAGAAGTATCATGCACGATTTCCTTTGCCGTGAGTTGCCGGTCATTCGTGCTTCTGACGCTGCTTCCTTTGTCAGTACTGACACGAACGCCAATGCCTTCCGCAAAGGAAGCTCCTGCGTACGGTGTCATGCGACGATCGATCCGATGGCTGGTGTTTACCGCGGTGTAGGCTATATCTCCGCGGGTGACTTCCAGAGTGATGTTCTTCATAGGTACGCACTTCACGTCCACAAATCAGCCCCTGTTACTGGCTTCTCCGCAGAATCCGGCTGGCCAGCCGCTAAAGACAACGACTACTTCAAGAGACCAGCCACGGGACGCCTCTATTACCGAAATCTCTCAGGCGCGCTTGTGAACGTAGCGGTAGCAAATGGTGACGAACTCTCGGCTCGATTGTCAGAGCAAGATGACGTCTACGTTTGCCAAGCTCGCAAACTCTTTCAGTACTTCACCGGTGTGCGTGTTGATCTCAATGATATCTACGATCCAGATGAAGCGGCAGCATTGGCTGCGATGTCAGAGAAGGACTGGGAGTACCGCAATCTCGTCATCCAGCTCGGAAAAAATCTGAAGAAACACCAAAAGGTGCGCCAGACAATTGAAGAGATCCTCAAGTTAGAGATCTACCGACGCACGGATTTCGGGGCAGGCTCGCTATGAATCGCAGAAAGCTTTTAAAAAGTGCAGCTGGTCTCGGAACTGGGTTGATGCTCGCCGACGTCATCAGACTTTACACTGGCGTTCAGAAAACGATTCTTCGGCAGGCGTTTGCGAACTCGGGCGATGACGTTCTCTCTCGGTCTTACTTGAACTTCCATCTCTCGGGCGCGCCACCTCGATTTTTGTTTGACCAATGGTTAACGCCGAATGCGACCGACATCACATTGAGTGCCGCGGATGCCACGACTTGGAATCCCGGCATTGCAACGGCGTTCGACTCGAATAATCCCGTCTACAAACTCATGACCTATAAAGGCGTACAAGTTCCCTCGTATTATCAGTCAAACATCACGGGCAAAAACGCCGATCGCCCGATGTCGGACCTTCTTGATCACATGGCGGTCATTCGTGGTTATAACAGCGTCACCGATGGTCACGAGATCAACGAGCCTTTACAAACTTATCCCGATCCGGGAGCGCCGAGCCTTTCGGGATTAGCCGCTGATAATCGTAAGGACCTTATCGCCGGAATTTCTTCCAGCCTCACCAGCGCGCGGCATTTTCATTCAATGAATGGTCATTCGCTCACGACCGTTTATGATCACTACGCTACCGGTGGATCCATCAACGGTCTGATGAAGGCCTTCAAAGCGACAGCAACTTCACGTCAGGGTCTTCTGGGAATCGACGCTGTTCAATCGGTAGTGGATCAGCTTCACGAAGTCGCTCAAGCAAAGGCTTCCGCCGACAACGCTCGTTCAGCTGCAATCAAAGATCAATTGAGCGCGGCCCGAAAGCTCGCCCTCATGGCGGCTGAAGATCTCGGAACTCAGTGGAGCGCGCTATTCAACAAATACCATTTACTAGCTCGAACGTCGATTCGCAATACAGCAACGACACCTGGTTTTTCGGAGAACGCAATCCGGTTTGCCTCGGGCGAGCCGAATTCATTTGAAGGAACTCCCGTAGACCCCGCTTTTGATATGCGCGGCGCTTACGCGGCAGCAAACCCCGTCGACGCTATGATCCGAAACTTTGCGCTTGCCGAATATTGCCTAACGAAAGGGATCACCGGAAGCCTCTCGTTAGGGTTCGGAAATATGCTTCAAGAACTCTCAGTCGTGAAAGTCGGCGAAACGGCGGTTACAAAACTTTTCTGCGGCTCCGACCAACACGGAACACCGAATCGGATCGCCACCGTGATCGCGGCTGGTTTTTATCGTGGATTCGCTTCGAACCTCATCGAACTCATCGATGTGCTGAAGAATACGCCGATGGTCGGTGGCGGATCGATGTTCGACAAGACGGTGATCCACGTAACGGGCGACTTTGCGAGAAATCCTCGTACAGACCAGATCGGGTCCGACCACGCGTGGAACGGACAAGTGGCTTCCGTTTTCTCTGGTGTGGTTCCGGGTCCGTTTATCGTCGGCAACATCGCGGCGACCGGTACATCCGGCTACAAAGGGATTTGGGGAAGATCCGCTCTCGTTGATTTCAACGGCTCGAAAGAAACTCTGTCCCCTAGGCATATGGCCGCTGCAGTCAGCCATCTTCTTGGTGGAAAAAATCCGTGGAACTTCACGAACCTCGTCTGGCAGCTCGACTCTTCAGGGCGGCTCCAGCCCAAGATCGGAGCGAAAATCCTATGATTTCTCGCGCCGGCATGACTCGATATTCATTGTATTCGATGGCTGTTGTTGCCACTCTGTCGCTTTCAGGATGCCTTCCATCTGAATCGACGATGCCGAAGGCCGGGCTTGTCGGCGCCACGCCGACTCCGCCTCCTAAACATGGAGACGGCGAACCCGGTGGCCAGCCGGTCGTCAGCAAAGCACAAACAACCAACATCACAATGGTCCTCGGTGATCGAGACTTTCTTCGCTCGACTTTGGAGTACGTTTTCCTCTCGGAAACCAGCTCCACTGCAGTTCAGACGGGTTTCAAAACCATCTTTAACAATACGATTACCGCCAACTCGCAAGCGTTCGGCGGCAACATGAATCTCTACTCCACACTTGGTTTAAAAGAGCTGCCAAGCGCATTCAAAAGCGGAATGAACGGAAGAATGAATATCGAAGATTGGCAAGAACTTGGCATTCATGCCGCTTCCACTCCTGGCCGGGTTTCTGTTTTGAAAGACTTCTGCCGTCAGTTGATGAACGTTAATGATAGCTATTTGAACGAAGCTCTCTTGAAGATTGGCGTCACGGCTCCAACAACGACACCCGTTTCAAGTGCTGGGATTGAATCTCTCTACGAACTTTTTAGACCAGGCACCGACGTCGGGCCGGAAGTCATTACTTCAACGAATGCCGTGATCTCGGCGATGAAGACGAACACACCGACCCTCTCAAACCTCGAGCAGTGGCGCGCTGTTGTTTACTTGACCTGCGCAAACCCACATTGGCAATCGCTCTAAAAATCAGATAACGTTTTCTCTGGTCACATGGATTTGGGACTCGAGGGAATCGCTTGGAAGCGTTGAAGAAATGCGTCCGAATCGCCTTACTCCTCTCGACGTTAGGCGTGGGTCGCATCGCTGAGGCGTACCCAGACTTCGTCGCGTTCGGCTATTCGTCGTGCATCGTCTGTCATTACAACTCGGCCGGAGGCGGTCCCCTTACGGATTACGGCCGAGCCCTGTGGGCAAGTGAAATTGCCGCACGTCCATTTTGGACAAAGAAGACAGACGAACAACTGGGCGAAAGTGCAGGCTTCTGGGGCCGCATCGACGCTGGACCCGATTGGCTAAAACCCTACGCGAAATATCGCGGTCTCCAATACATCTCAAATCTTGGTTCATCGAACTCTCAGCAGCGTTGGATCAACATGCAGGCCGATCTCGGTGCAACGATCTTGCTAGATGCCAATGCGAAATGGATTTTATCTGGCGCCATCGGCTTTGTGCCCGTCCCTTCCGGTGCTTCGCCATCGAGGCCGGAAGAAAGCCGCACTTTGATCTCGAGAGAGTATTACGTACGCTCTCAAATCTCGTCATCGTCGTGGATCTACTTAGGACTTCTCGACAAGCCCTTCGGCCTACGCATTGCGGACCATACTTCGTTCTCGCGACGCCTGACGGAGACCGCACAAAACGATCAAGCGCACGGATTGATGTGGTACCGAAAATCTGAGGGTTCGGATTTGTTCCTGAATGTCTTTGCCGGAAATCTCGAACAAAAAGCGGAACTTCAGAAAGCTGGCGGCACGCTCGCCTACGAGGCAAGCGTAAGCGAGCGATGGAAGCTCGGAGGAGCCGCCGGATACGCTGCCAACAAATTTGTAAGCAAGAGCCAAGCGGCGATCACGAGTCGGCTGCAGGTGAATCCACGAGATTCTCTCATGCTTGAAACAGGTTTTGTTTATACGAGCCCTGTTACCGGCGGTGACGCGACTAAATCCGCTTATGGGCTTGTGCGGGGGATGATGCAACTTGCACGTGGCTACCACTTCCTCTCGCAGGCCGAAGCTCAGCGTGATGGTATCGATGTTGGCGGCCCGACGAATCTACGCTGGGGTCTCGGATTTTTAATGTTTCCCTTTCAAAGGGTGGAACTCCAAACGCAATACTCAATCGGACGCTCCGTTCGACGAGAAGGAGGCTCCGAAGATGCGCAGTCGCTACTCTTCCAAGTTCACCTTTCTCTTTAAAGCTTTACTGATCATCGCTAGCGTCTGTATCGAGGCTCCGGCGCAGGCGCAAGAACGGGAGGCCGCAAAATCCGCCGCAAGATCCGTCACAAAGCCTGGTGCAAGACCACGCCCGCGCGCGGTTCGTGCAACTGGATTTAATTTCATCAATATCAGCGGAGTCGCGACGCAAGAAAAGCTACGCGCGAATCTCAGTGGGTTTCAGACGGATCTCCAGGTCGGAACTCAAGGCATTCAAATTGGTTACACACGTTTTCAAAGATGGCTGGGAACGTCATGGCTGATCGAGCCGTTCCTCGAATACGCACAGTCCGACGCTTCTGAAAAGGACGCAAACGTCGACTTCCGCCAAAACGCGGTCCCTTCTTACGGCGCTGGCTTATCGCTGACGTGGGCTTTCTTCGTTCGTCCGAACGGCACGCTCATAGGACTCACGACCCGAAATTATTATCGACTCATTGATCTGCAAAAGCCCTTCGATGAAGACATGATTGAAAACCGTTTGCGGTTCCGCTCACTCGCTGAGCTCGCGTTCAGCTGGGCGATCACGCCAAATTGGTTTTTCACGCATTCTTTTGGGAGCGGACTTCTTGATCCTGGCTTTAGCTTTCAAGCCGGCATTCGCTGGCGCCTGTAACGTAGATAAACAGTTAAGGCGCACCCGCATCGATCCAATCTTTGATCAGAGCCTTTTCGGCATTTGAAAGCGGCGTACCACCAAACGGCATCGAGTTGTTAAAGACGGAGATGTAAAGCGGGCTATTGGTTCCGTCATTTGGAATGACGAGAAGATTGCCGCCCGAATCACGCGCCGTCCGCAGTGCCGCAATGGTTGCAAATGCGGGAAGCGCTGATCCACCTGGCTGATGGCAAGACACGCATTTTGGTGTGAGCACGGCCGCATAAACGTAAGTTGAGTCAGTTGTGTCAGGCTCAACGGTAGGTACTAGGTTACTCGCAATTTCGGAGTTAAGAGTCAGCGAGATGTTCGCGTTCCACTTGTCGCCCAAAAACCTCGAAACGGCATACACACGCTGAGGCGTTAACTTCTCCGAGAAAACTAAGACTTGTCCGATGCGAAACGAGCCGCTCGAACTTGTATTCGAGATTTTGAAATCACGTGCGGTCTTAGCAAACGCGACGGGGCTGCCCGTGGTGCTCGTTACCGGAGTCGAATATCTAAAACCATCAAGATAATATTCGAGATCTTTACTTGTCTCGCCAAAAGAGAAAGCAAGGATCCGGACCTGGTCAGCGCTACCGGGCGCAGGCGAAGTGCGTGTTCTTACGTTTCCGGCCGATGAGGAATGTTGCAACGTAAGGTTTGAGCCGCTAATGACTGCGCGGAAAGCCTCGGTGTCATCGTCGGCTCCAAAGCGAAAAGTCATCGCGCCTCCGGAGAAGACTCCAACAAGCACGATCGTAAACTGGTTGCCGAGATGAGCCGGCATACGACCCGTTGCGAACAAATTTTTGCCGGGGCCAAACTCAACCCACGCTTTTCCACCGTTGGTCACGAGCGCGGGTTCTTTGCCAGCTTCGGGTGCAAATGAATCGGATTGAGACGAAGCCCATGAGTTCACGAGCTGCGTGCTTCCAGACGTTGTGAGCTGAAGAAGAGAAGACTCGCCAGCATCCGTATGGGTGACGAGAGTCGACACGGTTTTGGGATCAACGGCCGCAACTTCCTTGAGTACAACGGAACGGAGACGGAAGACGCCTTCTCTCTCTCCCGTGCACGAAGTCAGAATCAAACACAAAACTAGGACTCGCCACATGAAGTTCTTATCGGTTTCATGGCGAGCGCGATGAAGGCCAATCATAAATGATCAGAGTCACGAACATCTCAATTTGAAACAATTGGAGAACTCTTGAGAATTATTGGTTCGCGCTGACGTGCTTCGCGATCGTGAGGATCAACTCGCGTGAGTTAATGGGCTTCGTCAGATGATCGGAGTATCCAACGTTGAGGGCTTTTTTTCTAACTTCGCTCATGGCGTGAGCCGTGAGGGCAATGATCGGCTTGCGATATCCAGCATCACGAAGGTTTTGCGTTGCCGTGTAACCATCCATGACCGGCATTTGGATGTCCATGAGAACAACGTGATGTTGACCTGCTAAAGCTGCCCGATAGCCGAGCATTCCATTTTCGGCTGATTCAACGATAGCGCCGTGTTTGGTCAAGTATCTACGGATTAAGAGCTGGTTATCGGGAGCATCATCCACCAGCAGGATGCGCACATTGTTGAGTGAGAGTTCACCGATTTCGGTTCGCGCCAAATCGTGCGGGTGATCTGGCTGCCGATTTCGATACTCAGGTCGATCTTCGATCGTCACTCGGAAGACCGTCCCTACTCCTTCTTGAGTTTCAATGATCTCAATCTCACCGCCCATCTCGCGGGCTAAGCGTCTTGAAAGCGCGAGACCTAAACCTGTTCCACCAAACCGTCTCGTCATCGAGCCATCGGCTTGTACGAACATTTCGAAGATGCGTTCTTTTTGGGCCGAGGGAACACCAATGCCGGTATCGGAGACGTCAAAGCAAACGGCGCTTCGCCCATACGAGTTGGAACAGTGATGAGTTCGAACTTTAACTTCACCAAACTGGGTGAACTTGATGGCGTTCCCCACGAGATTCAATAGAACTTGTCGGACTCGAGTAGGATCCGTAACGAGCGAGCGCGGTACATCGGCTTCAGTTACGAATGACAAACGCAGATTCTTTTCATCCGCCTTCACGCGCAGTAGCGACACGACCTCCTCGACTAATTGGTGAGGGTTCGTGTCCGTGTATTCAAGAGAAAGGTGACCGGCCTCAACTTTCGAGAGATCGAGAATATCGTTGATGATGACGGACAAACTATCACCATTACGAATAAGAATATCGATATAGTTCTTCCGCTCCCCTACCGTGAGGTTAGGATCGCGCATGAGGTCCGCAAATCCCAGCATCGCTCCGAGTGGAGTTCGAATCTCGTGCGACATATTCACCAAGAACGCTGATTTTAACTGGTTCGCTCTTTCGGCTTCATCTTTAGCTCTCGATAACTCATCAAGAAGTTGAGCATTCTGGATCGCGTAGGCACTCCGCTCCGCTAATTGCTCAACGATACGAACATCATCCTCGGTGTAGTGTCGCTCGTCCGAAACGAGAGTTAACACGCCGAAAGCTTTTTGTGTGGTTTTTAGAGCGACCGAGATCGACGACTTTAGGTTAAGTTGCTCGAGAAGTTCACGTTGCTCTTTCGGCACAGCGCTAAAGCCATCGGGAAGAATTTCTTTCTGATATTGAGTTTTGCCAGTGCGGATGATTTCGCCCAACCCGGCTGGATCATTTACGTGCGATGGGAAACGCTCATCGTATTGCCATGAAGTTTCCGTCGCCTGTGTTCGCATGTGCTTCACGGCGACTAGGCGAATGCGACCGCTCGGTTCGAGGAGGTGAACGTGCGCCCAACCGGAGAACCGCTCCATGGTTAAGGACACAATCGTATCGGCAACGTCACGCAAGCTAGGTAACCCTTGAGAATAGGCTTGAGCTACGTGATTTAGAAATTCGATCTCAGACCGCTTCTGAATTTGATCGTGGATATCGGTTGAAGCTCCGAACCAACCGATGAGACGATCCTGATCAAGGTTTGGCGCCGTGCGAGTGACGAACCATCGGTAACTACCATCTGCACTCTTGATCCGCAGCTCGGCTTCGAATGCGACATGATTCTCCACTGCATTCTTCCACGCTTCAACGATGCCCGGCAGATCATCGGGATGAATGTAACTATTCGTATCAACCACGGAACTCGAACGATCGGCTCCCGTGAACTCATACCATCGATCGTTCAAGAATCTGGGTGTACCATCGGCATCGCTGATGTAGACAATCTGGGGAATCGAATTCGCGAGCCGCTCTAACCGCTCTGTATGTCGTGCGGACTCCTCGCGCGCGAGGTATTGCTCAGTCGTATCCTGAACAAAAACTAAGATGCCTTTGATCTGATTATACTCGTCGCGAAAAGGCGTATAGCTGACATCGATTCGACTCTGTCTTTCGACGCCTGATGGGTCCTTCAATGTGAGCGGTAAGTCTCGACCGACGAACGGTTCACCCGATTGATAAACCCGATCGAGCAGACCGATGTAGTACCCAACCTCTTCATTCGTGAAAACTTCTCGAATCGTTTTTCCGACGACACTTCTTCCCACGTACTTCTCGTACAAGGGATTCGCCAGCGTAAACGTATGCTCAGGCCCCATGAGGATCACCATAGGTGCGGGCGCCTGCATGAAGAACGTGTAGAGTTCTTTTCGCGCTCTCTCCGCACTATCTCTAGCTTTGCGAACTTCTTCTTCCTTCGTCAGGCGAAGTTGCTCCAAGGCTTCGCGCTCTGTAATGTCTCGGAAGACAAGCACGGCACCACTCGACTTGCCATTCTCTGACATCACGATGGGTGTTGCCGTCTCCTCGATTTTTCGATGGATTCCGTCTTTACTCACAAGGGTTTGCTGATTTTTGAGTTGATCTGTCGAACTCTTGCTGATGAGTTTGAACACTTCATCGAGCGGTCTTCCTCGCGCATCATCGAGCGACCAGCCGGTTAGCTTCACCGCAATCGGATTAAGGAAGGCCACTTTCTTATTCCGATCGACCACCAAAACCGCGTCGCCAATACTTGATAAAGTTGCTGCGAGCTCCCGCTGCGCTAAAAGCGCGACCTGATGTTTTTTGTTGAGTCGAGAAATGATCCAACCCGTAAGTAACGACGCCGCCGTCACAAACATGAGGGCTAAATTTTCGGCAGGCGAATCGAATCCGAATTCAAACTTTGGCTGCAGGAAAAAGAAGTTAGCACCGAGTGTACAGATAAGAATGGTAGCTAGCGTGCTTCTAAACCCGTATCGCCACGCTGTAAAAATGCTCGCGGGGATGAAAAAGAAAAAATACGGTCCCAGCAAAAACTGATTCACAAACGCTTGCGCGAGCAACGCGACGCCCGACACTAGCAAAACCCCTAGGACACCTCGAAGGAGATTACCGTACCTTCGGCCTTCTGAATCTCTAAGGAGTTCGAGCTGTCGATCCATCTGGCATTCACTCGATGCGCATAGGAGGTCATGCGAAAAATTGGTTTGGGAAAACAGACCGGAGATCGCCTGGCGTGCAGCCCACACTGAAATATCCAGCCGCCAATGCTTCTCCAGACGAGAGTTGTCGCATCCTAGCCGAATTGTTCAGAGACAGTTAGGATTTAGTTCGTTGATGGTCAACCTTGGCTGGATAAAGAGACGAACGAGACATTTGGGTTTGAGCTTTGGTTGCGTCTCTCGCGCGGTTCGCAGGTCCATGGATCCCCGAGCACAGAACGCCGCAGGCGTTCAGCCCGTCAACGTGCGCGCCGAACGTGCCACAAAGCTGTCTGAGGTAATCACGATTTCGGGAGAAGAAGTGGTAGTCCGTGACGGGCTCGAACCGCCGACCCTATCCTTGTAAGGGATATGCTCTAC
>SYLX01000101.1 GCA_005808505.1 Bdellovibrionales bacterium
CCAGACTGCGCTACTCCCCGAATCGCGAGATGAGAGACGACTGTATTGAATAACTATGGCCGTGTCAAAGTAGCGAACTAGTAAATTGTCGAGTTTCAGAGTCTTAGTGCGTCTAGTTTTGAGACATTCAGACTGAAAAACACGGGTTTGCCTTCAATTGCGACTCTCCGCGAGCCGATAAGCTTTCCATGCGGAAGCGTTTGAATTCCATATCAATTCACCTTTTTTGCCGGATCTGGGTCGTTGCCGCGGTCCTATGCACCGGTTCGGTGAGTCGATCTCAGGCTGGCGAGCTCCCTTTGGCGCCCGTTTTGGCCCAAGAACTCAATATGGTTCTGAACGCGAGCGTGAACCTCCACAAGTCTCTTGTTTCACAAAATGAAGAGCAGGTAGATATCCATCTCCGCGATATTGTTTGGCAGTTGGACCGAGCAAAGAGCGCATCGGCGTACGCCAAAGATCATGAACGGGGGCATCTGCTTCGCATTTTGGAGGCGGCTCGCGAGCACTTTGAAATGACTCAGACCTCTTACGGGGAAGAGCGCCGTGCGCGACTCGTTGATGCCTTCAACCAACTCGTGAATTTAGTCCGCATTTACCGCGTCGACCGTGCCTTCAGTATCTTCTTTTGTCCGAAGGACCGAACGACTTGGGTGCAAAGAACCACGAAAGCGCAGAATCCGTTTCGCCACGATCGAGCCGAATCATGTGGGCTTCGGGTTCCGCGCTAAGGAGCGATGATGGATCAGCTCCTAAATTCACTGCCGAAAACGTTCCTCGCAATCGTCGTATTGATTCTCGGCTTACTTATCATCCGCATCGCGAATCCACCTTACACGGTCTGCGATTCGCAGATGGAAATCTTCAAAGATTCGCAAAAGCTTTTCCTGTTTCCGCCGGAAGGCTCCGTAAATCAGCCGGCACCAATCAAGACCTACACTGAAATCTGCAAAGGGGATAACAGCCCTGGCGGATGCTTTGAACTCTTTCGTGGCCTAAAGAAGATGATCGTAGATCTCGACAACATCCCTCGCCAGTGCGCGGAGACCGCAGGTGCGGAACCCGCCGTTCAAACGTGGCTCTGGCGATCGTTGAAGCTCATGGTCCAAATCGCGTGGGGCGAGCGTGCACCAGCGTCGTACATGCAGAGAAACGGCTGGTTTGATGCGTCCGAGTTGACGCTTTATTGCGATTTGAAGCGCCACGCTGTTCGCATTTACGGAAACGAAATGTTTGAATCGTGGCGCGAAGAAACGATGAAAAGCATGCCAGAGGCCGCTCAGATGCCGAGAGAGCATCAATGGCAGAAGAGCTTACTTTCAACTTCTTGCGACCTCTATCGCTAACTTCTCAGAGCGAAATCAGATTTAAATCCTGAAGCAAGATTTGGCCTGCTGTATTTGTTGCGACGTGAGCGCGAAAGCGAAAGTCGCGATCGAGCCGGTGATACATATGGAGCTGTTCATCACTGAGTTCACTCGGCTTCCAAAACGTACGATCAAGCTTCCAATCCCTAGGATTCAGACCGTAGCTGCGGAGCTGGCGAAAGAGGTTTTTGAGACGTTTGAAGTTTTCGAACTGGATGATCGACATTGAAATTCCCCACCGAGACAATTTTGTTTCAGATTCGCAGTGGGGTTGAGCAAGGCCAGTGCCATAGTCATAACTGAGCTAAGTAGCGGAAAAAAGGCGTATGCACTTAAGCGATTGTCCGGGGTTGTCGCAGAACTAAGATTTTTTTCCGGAATCCGGACAAGTGCCTGAGTTGAAACTCGAACCCGATTCGGGCAGTCTGCTCCCATGAGCCGACTTTTTATTAAATTTCTTTTGTTTGAGCTTGCGGTTATCCCAACGGTCGTTCTGATTTTCAAATCTGTCAGTGATCGGATCGTTGCCGGGGCAATGGCCGGAACGGTGTTCGTTGCGATAGGCGCGTGGATCTTTATCAGTGGGTTGAGAGACGTCAAGATCCGGCGCTCACCAACGTTCGTTATGGCCTGCGTTCATCTTTTCGGAGTTGCGCTGCCAATGATGATCACACGTCTCTTGAACCAGTCGATTGCATTCCAGGAAGTCAAAATCTGGGGTTTGCCGGGACCAGCCTTTCATTCTTTATCGACTGGCGTTTACTTTGTCCTATTGGCGGCAACACTTCTCGATGCTGTTCGCCATTGGCGAAAGTCTGCAGCCGCCAAGAATTGAAGACGGCGTTAAGTCATTCGGAACCAAATAAAAAAGCCCGCATTTCGCGGGCTTTTTTGCGTTCACCTTTTAGAAGGGTGAATTAGATCGAGAAAGGCTTCGGAGAAATCGGCTCCGGGCGCTCGAAGAAGTCATAAGCTTCGTTGCCCAAGGGAAGCATCGCCAAGTTGCGAGCTTTTTTAACCGCAGCAGAAACGCGCTTCTGTTGAGCGAGCGAGAGTTTGCTGATGCGAGCAGGAGTGATCTTGCCGCCTTCGCTGATGAAACGAGCGAGTGTTTGCGGATCTTTGTAGTCGAAGTGGTAATCGCCAGGAAATTCGGGGCGGTACTTCGAACGAACGTTCTTTCTCATGGAACCTTCCTTGTACTGTCAGAGGTCAAGTCTTCTGGTTATTGTCTTGCTTCGAGCGGATCCCCCGGCCTGACACTCGCTTTAGAAGCGAGATCCACGGTCGCGGCCCCTAAAACCCGCTATTGGAAGCGGTTTCCGGAAACTACGGAGGGAGGTGGTCTCAAGCAAGGGCTTTGATATACGACAGAAATCCGTTGCCAACAAGGACCTTTTTCCTTATACCTGACTCCTCACTGGCGAACCCTGTGTGCACAAGCGTCGTACGGCTGTGCTTCTAGATCTGCTTTTCGGACGAGTTTCGGAAGCAGAATTAAGAAGCAAAAGTCGAAGGAAGCTTGGCAATTTAAATCGGGATCGCCAATAAGCATATAGAGAATTAGGTATTTGATTTGATCGTCTGAGAGCTTTTGATTTCTCCGACGACGACATTGAGGCCTTGCGCAAGGTCTGAGTTGAATGAATGGGAGGTCCCCGTGGGACGCTGCGAACTGACTGGAAAAGCACCGACCGTGAAGAACTTGGTCAGCCACTCGAACATTAAGACTAAGTCGGTCAGCCAGCCGAACATCCAAAAGAAGCGTTTGTTCAGCCAAGCGCTCGGCTCGCTCGTTACCCTTCGTGTGGCAACTAGCGCGATCCGCGACATGGAGCACATGGGCGGTTTGGATAAATTCATTCTCAGCCGTGAAGAAGCTTCGCTTTCGAAGCGTGCTTTGGCGATTAAAACTCGCATTCGTCAGAAAATGGCTGGCGCTAAAAAGACTAAGAAAGCTTGAGGAGCGAAGTCATGAAATTGAAGATCAAAAAAGGTGTGACCGTCGAAGTCATCACGGGTTCCGACAAAGGTAAACGCGGCGAAGTTCTCGATGTGAAAAAAGAGACGATGCGTGTTCGCGTTCAAGGCGTAAAGATTCAGACGCGCCACTCGAAAAAAGACGGTTTGCTGAAGAGCGAAGGCTACATTCACTACTCGAACGTTAAGCTCGTCGACGCTCCAGCAAAGAAAAAGACAGAGAAAAAAGCGACTAAGTCGAAATCGGCGTAAGTTTCGCCCGACATCTCTGGAACTGAAAAAGGGGAGAGCCTTTCGAGGCATCTCCCTTTTTTTTGCTCTTTATTTGGAAATTTAACCCAGTAGAATTTGCGCAGGCTTCCTAAAATCTCCGTGTGCTTTCTGAGGCTCACTCGAGGCTAGTTTCCCGGCGCTTTCGTTGCTGGACTTCTCGAGATTCGGTATATTTGAACCATTCAACTGGACTCTGATGTGGAGGCTTTGATGCTTCGGGTTTTCTCGTTTTTCGGCGCGCTCCTGACGGCGACTTCGTTCTTAATTTCTGCTTCAGTTCCGGCGCAGGCAGCTGTCGATCAAAAACCTTCCGCGTTTGTTTTGTGCAAGAACAAGAAGAACGTACGAACCATCCGCGTTCTTCCTGAGGGACGTGGTCAAGACAACTGCACGATCACTTATTCAAAAGGTGGAAGTGAAGAAGTTGTCGGCTCCAATCGCTCGCTCGGCACGTGCAAGTCGATTCTCAAAAAC
This sequence comes from Bdellovibrionales bacterium, assembly GCA_005808505.1. Classification (GTDB taxonomy): domain Bacteria; phylum Bdellovibrionota; class Bdellovibrionia; order Bdellovibrionales; family JAMPXM01; genus SYLX01. Next base: position 4,095 of record SYLX01000101.1, read on the forward strand.
ATCCAGATGAACCTTGAGACTTCCAATTGGAATTGCCGTTCGGTTCAATCGGCGCTTGTCACGACAAGCTCGGAAGTCATCACTCAATAAGGGAGCTGCGGTGGAAACTCATTCGCCGCAACTTTCAGTCGCCGTTTGTCAGCTGACGTCGATCGATGATCTTGAAGCCAATACCCGTAAGATCCTCGGACTTCTCGCAGAGCTAGAAAACGATGTTCCTGATCTTGTTTGTTTTCCGGAAAATGCGCTCTATCTGCGAGTGCGCGAAGGCACTTCCATCGAGGGCCTTTCACTCGATCATCCAAGTCTTCTCAAACTTGCTGACTGGGCGAAAAAGTATCGCTCGAACATTCATTTAGGATCTGTTCCTCTCCGAGTCGGGAGTGACCTGTTCAACTCCTCACTTTTGATTCGTGAGGACGGAACGATTTCGGACAGCTACCACAAAATTCATCTCTTCGATGTGGATGTCGTCGGCCACAAGCCGGTGCGCGAGTCCGACGTTTTCACGCATGGTGAAGGTCCGTCAGTCATTGAGTTAAAAGGTTGGAAGATCGGAAGCACGATTTGCTACGACCTCCGGTTCTCTGAACTTTTCCATTACTACGCTCGACTGGGTGTTGATGCTTTGTTGATCCCCTCGGCTTTTTTGGTTCCGACGGGTCAAGCGCATTGGCATGTCCTGACTCGAGCGCGCGCGATTGAATGCCAGGCTTACGTCTTGGCGGCGGCTCAAGGGGGCTCCCATGTCGGAGCATCTGGTGGGACGAGGAAAACTTACGGCCACTCTGTGGTTATTGGGCCCTGGGGCGAGATTCTTGCCGAGTGTCCGGAGGACTTTGGTGACGATCGGATCTTGCGAGTCGTGTTGGAGCGCGAGACAATCGAAAGTGTTCGGAAGCAGATTCCCATGAAAAATCATCGGCGACTCGGGCAGCAGAAGGGGTAGCAACGTGACGGCTAAGCGACTTGTTTGTTTCTGTGTTTTCTTACTTTTTGCCGTTCTTGGGATGGTTGCGTCTCCCGGTTTTGCTTGGGCACAAGACGACGATGACGAAATTTTCCAGTCGCTAAATCGGACATCAGTTGAGAAAGCACGTCAGCGTCTTTATGTCGGCGCTCGTGATGAGCAAAATCTCGAAGTCCAGCCTAGCTTGCCTCAGCCAAGTCGTTCGCCTGACGGAACTTCGGCGGCGCCGGTTGCTCCTGCAGACAGCGACAACTCTCCCGCGACCGATTGATTTAAGCTTCCTTGTGAGCTTTGGACGAATCCGTTCGAGCGGCGTTTAGGGTCGGCGACCGACATTCTCATTTTCTTGTCATTTGCTAATGATTTCGATAGCGTGGCCGGGCTCAAAGCCTGCCGTCGCTTTGATCCTTTCGACGGCGGTTCATGAGAAGTCTTAAGATCTTTGTTCCGAAAGTTACCCTCACAGGCAGGAAGACATGAGCGAAATGAACCAGGACGAAGTGCAACGCGAATCGATGGATGTCGACGTTTTAATCGTGGGCGGTGGTGCCGCGGGATTATCGGCGGCTCTGCATCTTCAAAACCTCATCACTCGTCACAATGAAGACGTTGCCTCTGGCGCGAAAGCTGGTCAGCCGATTCCCGAGCAGATGATCGCCGTCATCGAAAAAGCTTCTGAGATCGGTGCGCATTCGCTTTCGGGTGCGGTTCTTAATCCCGTAGCACTGCGTGAGTTGATTCCCGATTACCGCGATCAAGGTTGCCCAATCGAGACGGAAGTTACTCACGACGCGGCTTACTTCTTGGGGAAGAACTTTAAGTTCAAACTTCCGATCACGCCTCCGCCGTTTCAAAACGAAGGCAATCTTCTTATCTCGCTTTCGAAGTTCAACCGCTGGTTGGGGCAGCAGTGCGAAGCTAAGGGGATCAACATCTTCCCTGGTTTTGCGGCTGTTGAAGCGCTCTACGAAGGTGATCGCGTCGTTGGTGTTCGCACGGGCGATAAAGGACTTGATAAGCACGGCGGACGAAAGCCGAATTTTGAGCCCGGGCTTTTGCTCAAGTCGAAAGTTACGATTTTCGCTGAGGGCACGCGTGGTTCGCTGTTCCAGCAGGTCGCGAAAAAACTCGGCCTGATGGATGGTAAAAACCCTGACGTTTACGAGCTTGGAGTCAAAGAAATCATCCAATGTCAGCCGGGCACGATTGAGCCTGGCCACGTGATCCACACGCTCGGTTATCCGACTTACAAAGGTGTTGGTGGAACTTTCATCTACACGCTTCCAAATGATCAGATCATCCTCGGCTATGTTGGCTACTGCGATACGAGTGATCCACTGTTCGATCCCCATCGCCAGCTTCAACAGCTCAAAACCCATCCCTTCATCTACGACATGATCAAGGGCGGGAAGGTCATTGCCTACGGTGGAAAGACTTTACCCGCAGGCGGGTGGTATTCGATGCCGAAGCTTTATCACGATGGAATGATGGTTATCGGTGATACGGCGAGCATGGTCGACGTGAAAAAGCTTAAAGGTATTCACCTCGCGATGAAGGCGGGGATGTGCGCTGCGGAAACAGCTCTTGAAGGTATTTTGGCCAATGACTTCTCGGCGAAGACGCTTTCGTCTTACGAAACGAAGGTCAATAAGAGCTACATCAAGAGCGATCTTTGGAAGACGAGAAACTTCCACCAAACGCTCTCTATGGGAATGTACGCTTCGCTTCCGCTGATTGGTCTTCAGGAGATCACAAACGGCCGTGGCCTTTTCGATCGCATGAAAATCCAGCATAAGGACTATGAGACAACTGAGCCTGTGCTTGATACATGGGGACCGCGCCCCTGGGAGCAAGAAGAAAACCAGGCTCCGAAGCCAGATGGAGTTTTGTTCTTCGACAAGCTCTCTAGCGTTTACCTAACGGGCACGATGCATGATGAACATTCGCCTTCGCACTTGAAAGTTGCGAATACGAGCGTTTGTCGTGACGTTTGTTACGACAAGTATCAATCGCCGTGTAATCACTTCTGCCCGGCAAGCGTTTACGAGATGGTTCCCGACGTTGAGATTCCTGGAAAAAAGCGCCTCCAAGTCAATTACACGAACTGCATTCATTGCAAAACGTGTGATTTGAAGTGTCCCTTCGACAACATCGATTGGACGACACCTGAAGGTGGCGGCGGGCCTCAGTACAAAGAGGTTTAAAGTTTTTAGCTTGGGCCATGAGACAATTTTCCTAAAGGGTTAGGAGAGGTTGCTTCATATTTCGGTTGTTGGTAAGCCATGCGCTCACAACCGAATAGAACTCTCTGATCCTGTAAAGTAGGTCTCATGGCGCGTTTCTTTGCGATTACTTCCCGTGGTTTGAATGAAGGTCTTGAATCCGAGCTGCGTGAGCTCGGGTTGGAGAAAGTGCTGCGCGGACCTGGCGGCGTTTTTTTCGAAGGAAGCTGGGCCGCATGTTACCGTGCAAATCTTCGATCGCGCTTAGCGACTCGGATCTTGCTGCCGATCTTGGATTTCCCTGCCTACAATCCTGAAGAGCTTTACAACAACGTTCTGAAGCACGATTTCACAAAATACATCGATGCAACCGGATCCATTTCGGTGGACGCAAGCGTTCGTGATTCTGGCGCGTTCCGCGATCAACGTTTCGTTGCGATGAAAGTGAAAGACGCGATTGTCGATCAGTTCCGCGAGAAGTTTGAAGTGCGTCCTGATGTCGATGTCGAGAACCCGGATCTGCGAATCATTGTTCGCGCGGTGAAGAACCAGTTTTCACTTAGCATCGATACCACGGGCGAGCCGCTCTTCAAGCGCGGCTACCGTGTGGGTCACACAGATGCGCACTTGAAAGAGCACGTAGCGGCGGGCCTACTTCGCATGACGGAGTGGAAGGGCGATAAACCTGTTGTTGATCCGATGTGCGGTTCGGGAACTCTTCTCATCGAAGCGGCTTTGATTGCGCTCGATGTTCCTCCTGGAGTTCTAAGACGTGGCTTTGCTTTCCAAAAATTGAAGAACTTCCGTAAAGAAGACTGGAAGAAAGAAACTGAGCTCGCAACAGCAGGCGAGAAAACCGAGCTTCCGTTTAAGTTCTACGGATTCGATGTCGACAAAAAAGCTTTACAGGTCGCGCGTCGAAACGCGGAAGAAGCTGGGGTCGGAGAGTGGATCGAGTTTGAAACTCATCCGGTCGAAACTCTGAAGGCACCGGTCGAAAGCGGCATGATGATCGTTGATCCGCCTTACGGAGAGCGTCTCGGTGAGCAAGGTGAACTCATTGAACTCTACAAGGACCTTGCTCACATCATGAAGACGAGCTTCAAAGGCTGGGATTGCTTTGTGCTCTCCGGTAATCCGGAGCTCTCGGCGGCGATGAAGTTGAAAGCGGAGAGAAGATTTCCGGTCTACAACGGCCCGATTGAGTGCCGACTGCTCAAATACAGAATGTTCTAAATAAAAAAGCGCTTCCCGAGGGAGGCGCTTTTTGTTTCCGGAAGCTTGTTGAGAGCTTACTGACCAGTTGCTGGGTTCGTTGCGGGCTCAGCCGGTGGCGGTGCGGTCGGAACTGTCGTGCCGACGGGAGGCGCTTGCGACTCTAGTGCTCCCTCAGTTGTCGCCGGAACGTTCATGAACGGTTTGTAGACCGCAAGGTAGGCGGCGAAGCCTGCAAGGACAAGCGTTGTGAGCCAGATGGGTTTTGCGAGCGAAGGTTTGCGGTAGATCACCGCAGGTAAGCCACCGAGGACAAGCCAGATCACCATTTTCATGATCGACCAAGTCGGAAGATCGCGCATGAAACCAAGCTTCGCGAGGAGCCCGAAGCCCGCCACGAAACTTACGAGCAATCCGATGCCGTGCATGGAAGCGATGAACTTCCGGTTCTTAAACTCACGTGTGCCGCCATTAACGACGTGAAGGGCGATACCACCCAAAGATAGCAACACGAAAAAGATTCCGACCAAGTGCAAGACTTTATAGAATTGGTAAGACAAGGCGTCCTCCGCTGAGAATGGATTTACGCGGTATCTATCCTGATTCCTCCACCGGGCCAAGCGCTATCGTCGCTTGTAAGAAGTGGGTAGTCGGTTCTCGGGCGATTGCGTGACAATCCTTGGGGCATGCAAAATACTTGTTCAGGTAAAGAGAGGAGCGAGGCATGAAGACTCCGCCGGAAGTTCGCGAAGCGTTTGGTCTAGCGAAGAAGGTTCGACAAAAAGCTCACGCGCCCTATTCGAAATTCAAAGTGGGCGCTGCGCTCATCGGTAAGAGCGGGAAGATCTATCAAGGCTGCAACATCGAGAATGCAAGCTACGGCGGCGGAGTTTGTGCTGAGCGCGTTGCGATCTTGAAGGCCGTCTCCGAAGGCGAGACTGAATTTACCGACATCGTTGTCGTGACAGATGCGAAAGACCCCGCGTTTCCCTGCGCCCTCTGTCTTCAGGTCATGGCTGAATTTTTTGAGTCCGACACAACCATTTGGGTCGCGGACACAAAAAAGATTTGCTCCGAGAATACGTTCTTAGCTCTTCTTCCGAAGCCTTTTGGTCCCAAGCAGTTAAACGAAGCTAAAAAGTAATCAAGCTTCTGGTTGAGGGCCTGCGGCCTCTTCATCGAGGCCTAGATGCTTGAGGATACGGTTCACTTTTTTGCGAAGATCCGGAAGTTGAGTCATGGCCGCTTTCGTCTTAATGAACTGTTGAAGCGGCTGAAGCGGATTGCCGCCGTATTGCCCCGGTTTATCGATCGATTTGCTCACGGCCGTTAGGGCTGCGAGTTGAACGTTGTCGGCAACTTCGATATGTCCCGTCACCACAGTCTTACCACCGGTAACGAAGTTGGCTCCGATGCGGCTCGATCCTGCCATTGTAAAACCCGCCGTTAAAAGGGCGTTTTTTCCGACGCGGCAGTTGTGCGCGATATGGATTTGGTTATCGAACTTAGTTCCAGTTTCGATGCGTGTTTCCCCGAACGTAGCTCGATCGATCGTGCAGCAGGCTCCGATATGAACGTCATCCTCTAAGACGACGTAGCCTTGATGTGGAATGCGGTAGTGATTTCCTTTTTCATCATGGGCGTAACCGAAGCCTTCTTTTCCGACGACTGACTGCGGATGAACTTCGCAGCGGCGACCGATGCGTGTGCTGTGGCCGATGTAGGCATGAGGATGAATCACGCTCTCTTCTTCGATGACGCAAGCATCTTCTACGACCGCATGAGCTCCGATGAACACGCCCGCAGCGAGCTTTACGCTTTCGCCGATGACAGCGTAAGGTCCAATCCGAACTCCGGAGGCGATTCGAGTTTCGGCGCCGATAATGGCGGTTGGATGAATGTCGGAGTAGGCACGGTTCGTGTACGGCGTTTTGAGGAAGCACTCGGAGACGACGTTGGCCATCGCTCGCTCGACATTGTTTGCGATGAGCAGCGTTCTCGAACCGAGTTTGGCTTCAGCTTCGGCTCGGAACTTTTTTGGAATGACGAGAACTTCGGCTGACGAGTCCAGTCCTTTGGCTAGTGCTTTGGGAGTCGCGAGAAACACGGCCGTTCGAGACTTTGCTGATTCTGGAGATGAGACTCCGATGATCTCACGATCGAGACTGCCGACAAAGTCGATGAAAAACTGGGGAAAGCGCTTCATGAGTTCAGAGCAAGAAATCGGCTTTTCAGAAATGACCATGAGGGGAGCCTCCATCGGACTGTCGCGAGCGGTTTGTGCTTCGTTCGACTTGGATCTAAATAACCGATCGTGTCGCCGATGTGGACCACGAACTGATTTTTTGAGGATGGGCATTGACGATCGAGCGCACCTTTTAAGTGACTGACTCCTAAGTCTCTTTCGGTGTCTGCAAAAGCAGTTCGTTTGAGTGTTTGGTCAGGTGTTTCGTGAGGTGTTTATTCAGCGCACTAACCTGGGGATCCATACGAGCCTAGTTGAGTTATGGCTTGTCTTCTCTTGCGGAGTGTCTTAACGTCGAAACCATTAAGGTTTGGCTAATGGAGTGAGGATGGCGAAAAAGGCTAAATCCGCATCTGGGGCTGCTTCCAAAAAGCCGGCGAAAGCCGCTGCGGGAGCAGGCTCGAAAAAAGCATCGGCGTCGGCTGGAGCAGCGAAAAAGGCTGCCAAGCCAGCTGCTACGAAGACTGGGGCTTCAGCTAAAGCGCCGGCTAAGGCCGCGCCATCGGCAAAAGCGAAAGTTGCCAAACCTGCCGAAAAAGCAGCTCCGGCTGCTAAGCCAAAAAAAGAATCAGTCGCAAAGTCGGTCGGTAAAGCTTTTGCTGCTCTCAAGGACGTGACAAAAGAAGCGATCAAAGAAGCTTCGAAGACTGTCGAGAAGGCGGCTGGCAAAAAAACTCCGGTCGCAGAAGCGGCTCAGCCGGCACCCAAAAAGAACGCAAAAGGTGCGGCTTCAAAAAAGGGCCCGCAGAAGCCTAAGGCTTTATCGGGTTATGAGGATGATCAGGACGAGGCCTTGGGTGATGAACCTAACTTCGACGCCGATTTTCCTGCGGACGAAGATGCCGAAATCGCGGTTGAAGCCGAAGTAGAAGAAGCTGCGGAAGCCGAGGAATCTGAATCGGCGGAGCCTGCGGAAGAAAAGAGCGAGAAGAAGTCTAAAAAGCGCGACGAGCTCAAGATCGACCGGACAGGTAACCTCGAAGCGCAGTGGAAAACTCTTTTTGAGAAGTCAAAAAGCCTTAAGCCGGTCCCATACAAAATGTCAGAAAATTATGAGGCGCGTACGGCCTTGATGCATAAGGTGCTCGGCTGGGGCTACGTCTTGACTAGCCAGAACAATCGACTCGAAGTGCTTTTCAAAGACGGGATCAAATTCCTAATCGCGAATTATAAAGCGTCATAAGCGAGCGCAGGCCGGGCGGGGAAGACTTGCCCGTTCGGCTAGGTGATTCTCCCTCCTTCGGCCTTTCGGCCTCTCGTTCGGAAGCCAACAAAACGATGGACGCCGAGGGGGATTCTGATTTATCCCTTTATTCCTATGGCAAAAGACGATCTAGCACAGCTCGAAGGCAAAATTGTAGATGCCGGCGCGGGTGGACTCTACAAAGTAAAATTAGATAACGAAGTCGAGATCGTGGCGCGACTCTGCGGAAAAATGCGCCGCTTCAATATTCGCGTCGTTGTTGGCGACCGTGTCACGGTCGGCGTATCGCCTTATGACCCCACGAACGGCCTTATTCTTTATCGCCACAAGTAAATCCTTGTGCTGTCGGCCGAGCCCTAAACTTCGTTGTGCGGGGCCTTCTGGCTAACTCTCTCGCTTGCCTTTTTTTCTGCACGACACTTCAATAGCAGACACTTCGAATATTGATTCTAGAACCGATCCTCAAAATTCAGAACGTGTGAGAATTTATGGAAACGAGTTTTCAGACCTACTTGGCTCGCCTGCATCCTGAGATTTCCTTCAAGTCGGCACAAGCCGTATTGGAACTCGCCGCCGAAGGCGGAACGGTGCCCTTCATCGCCCGCTACCGCAAAGAGAAAACGGGCGGACTTGATGAAGTTCAAATCCGTCAGGTCATCGAATCTAACGAGACGCTGACCGAGATCAATAAGCGACGCACTTTTATCGTCAAAGAGATCGAAGGGCAGGGAAACCTGACCGACGAGCTGAAAGCTCGCATTGAGAAGTCGATGGATCTCGGAGATCTCGAAGAGATCTACCGTCCCTTCAAAAAGAAGAAGAAAACGAAGGCGACGATCGCGCGCGAAGCCGGACTCGAGCCGCTTGCAGATTGGATCTGGAAGCTTGGCCACGGCGAGCTGAAAGAAGAAACAACGCTCGAAGTAAAAGCAAAAGACTTCCTGAACACGGCAGCGGGCTTCGTTACTTACGATCTCGCGTTGAAGGGTGCTCAAGACATTATCGTCGACAAAATCTTCAACAATCCCGAGCTGCGTGAAGTCGTTCGCCGCAACTTCTTCGAAGACGGAAAGGTCGTCTCGAAAAAAGCAAAAGGCTTTAAGGCTCACTCGAAGTTTGAGATGTATGCCGACTTCTCCGAGCCCGTTAAAAATCTTCAAGAAGCAAAAGCTTCGCACCGCTACTTGGCGATGCGCCGCGGATGGAACGAAGAAGAGCTGACGGTCACGATCGAAGGTGACGAAGAGTTCCTCGTTAAGAAGTTCGAGAATTTCGCCTGCACGGAGCCCAATTCTCAAGCAGCTGAATTCTTGAAGAACTGCGCGAAGGTCGCATTGACGGTGCACGTTTATCCGTCGATTTCAAACGAAGTCCACCGCGTGTTGAAAGAAAAAGCCGACGAGCATGCGATTTCGGTTTTTGCCGAAAACGTTCGCCGCGTTCTTCTTTCGAGCCCGTTCGGACCAAAATGCGTGCTTGGAGTCGACCCGGGTCTTCGCACAGGTTGCAAACTTGCGCTTCTCGATAAGCAGGGGAATTTCATTTCCCACACCGTGCTTCAAATCATGGGTGAGAATGCGGAAGAGCGCGCAAAACAGCTCTTTGGCGAAGTGCTCAAGCAGATCCAGATCCAAGCGATCGCGGTTGGTAACGGAACTGGTGGTCGCGAGGCCGAAGCTTTCATCCGCAAAATTTTGAAAGAGCTCGGCCAAAGCATTCCGGTCATCATGATCAGCGAGTCGGGTGCTTCGGTTTATTCGGCGTCGGATATCGCACGCGAAGAATTCCCGGACCTCGATTTGACGGTTCGTGGTGCGATCTCGATCGCGCGTCGTCTGCAAGATCCGCTAGCTGAGCTCGTGAAAGTCGACCCAAAGTCGATTGGCGTTGGTCAGTATCAGCACGACGTTTCGCAATCGCACCTGAAGAAGTCGCTTGAGCAAGTCGTTGAGTCTTGCGTGAACGGCGTAGGTGTCGATTTGAATACCGCATCGGCACCGCTTCTCTCGCACGTAGCGGGCATTGGTCCTACACTCGCGAAAAACATCGTTGAGTTCAGAAAGACTAACGGTCTTTTCGAAAGCCGCGACGACCTCATGAAGATTTCTCGCTTCTCGGGAAAAGTTTACGAGCAGTGCGCGGGCTTCTTGCGCATCTTCAACGGCAAACAGTCGCTTGATGCGACGGGCGTTCACCCTGAGCGTTACGCTGCCGTTCGAGATATGGCTCAAGAGTTGGGTGCTTCGATCACGCAAGTGATGGGTGATGGAGCAAAGAAGCTTCTCGAGCTCCGCACAAAATGGGCGGGCATCGTTGGTGAGTTCACATTCGACGATATCGTTCGCGAACTCGAGAAGCCGGGACGTGATCCTCGTGATCCCTTCAAGGCGTTCTCATACCGCGACGATATTTTCGAAGTAAAAGATCTCAAAGAAGGCATGATCTGCCCTGGTATCGTAACGAACGTTACGAACTTCGGCGCCTTCGTTGATATCGGCGTTCACCAAGACGGCCTTGTTCACATCTCGGCGCTCTCAACAAAGTTTGTTGATGATCCTCGCAAAGTTGTGAATCCAGGTGACCAAGTGACCGTGCGCGTTCTTGGCGTCGATCTCGAGAAGAACCAGATTTCGCTCTCGATGATCCTCGATGACGCGAAGAAAGAGCGAGCAGCAGCACCTCGTCGCGACGACAATCGCGCGCAGGGAGCACCTGCAGGCGAACGTGGACCTCGTCCTGAGCGTGGACCCGGTGGTCCTCGCCCTGGCGGTCCTGGCGGCCCGAATCGTGGCCCTCGTCCCGATGGCCCGCGCCCGATGGGTGCACGTGGACCAGGTGGACCTGGTGCAGGCCCGTCGCGTGGACCGCGCCCTGAGGGTGGATCTCGCCCAGGCGGACCGCAAGGTGGCGGCCGCGGTGGACCGCCGAGACAGCCGGCGTCTCCGTTCAACAACCCGTTTGCGGCGTTGTTGGGAAATCAGCCTCCAGCTAAGAAGTGATAAGGGAAAGGGCCTCAGGAAACTGAGGCCCTTTTTTATTTCTGAACGTAATCGCAGAGGATCTCGGATCGTGTTTGAACGTTGTCGGCGATTACGAAAATGACTCGCTTACTCCGCCTTTGAGTAAAGGCAGCGAGTTTGCCACTGAATCTTTGAGCCATCGCGATCGATGATTGAATAGTCTCCAGTGTGCGTGAGCTTTTCGCTACCGACTGCAAACGTCTCAACACCCGAAACGACGGAAGGCGCTTCAAATGTCGAATTTTTTGCGGCGTGAGCAAGGGAGGTCTGATGGAAGACGATCGTGCCCGGAGCTGAAGGTGAGAAGTAAGGATAGAACGTGGATGCAAGAACTTGCTGGTTTGTTCCTTCTCCTGTTTTGGTCTTGAAGTGGCTAGTTTTACCAATTCGCAGTGTTTGATCCGTGACCTTCGGAAGCTTAATGGACTTACAGCCATTTTGAGTGATCTCAAGAGTGACTTCGGTTTGATCCTCTTGGTTCCCGATTGCGGATTCGCAAGTGCCCTTCCATTTTCCTGCGAAGTTGGGGCAGGTCTCGGCGGCTTGCGAGGAGATCGCTAGGAAGCAGATCGAAGCGAGCGTAGTTGATTTTGCGATAAGGTTCATACATTCCTCCTGGTTGAAGCTGACAAACGTCAGCTTATAAATAATATTTGTTTATATTGTGGATTAGAAAAAGGGCTCCGCTCGGGGAGCCCTTAATTTTAGAACACGACGTGCATGCGCTTGCCGCCTACCTTGTTAAAGAGAATCCTCATCGAGCCATTTTCAACGCCCGTGATTTGCTGCTGTGAAGGGGCTTGGCGTAAGAAGGCAGGTTTTGGCGCCTTTGCACCAACTGGATGGAAGAGAATCGGCTGCGAGTGAGACATGAAGCCAGGGCCTGCAAGGAATCGCGCATTCTTCGTCTCTTTTTCTGTAAAGACTTTTTGTTCAGGTGGGAGCCAGAGCTCAACGCCTGAAGAAAACTCCATGTCGACATCTTTTTGCTTTTTCTCAGGATCCTGGTGAGGGTCTTCAGTGATTCTTCCGATCAGAGTTTTAGCGGAGTCCGCGCTGTCGCTAGAGTAAACGCGCAGTTCTCCGGTTTTCTCGTGCGGCTCAAGGTGAATACATTTTTGCTGCGCTCTCAAACCAAACCAGCCGCGTTGCTCAGAAGTACGATCACAATCCGTGGACTTTGACATCATCGACGTGAAGAAGG
>SYLX01000008.1 GCA_005808505.1 Bdellovibrionales bacterium
CGATCTTGCGCGCGTCGGCGGCAAGTATCCCGATCTCTGGCACTACCGTCACATGCTTGATCCTCGCTCGGTGACCCCGAACTCGATCATGCCGCCCTACGAATGGCTCTTTGATCAAAAAACTGATTACGCCTCGCTTGAGAAAAAATTTGCCGTAATGAAATCACTTGGCGTTCCGTACACCGACGAGCAAGTGAAGAACGCTCCGCAAGCCGCGCGTGAACAAGCAAAGAAGATCGCGCAGGGTCTTGCGAAAGATTCCCCGATCAAGGGCCTCGAGGATCGCGAGATCATTGCGCTGATCTCCTACATGCAACGCCTTGGAAAAAATCCGGCCGTTTTAGGAAACGTTAAAGTTGGAGCGTCACAGTGAAACAGCTCATCCTTACCCAATTCCCTTGGCCTTGGCTACCGGCTGCGGCTCTTCTCATCTTCTTCGCGTTCTTTGTCATCATGGTGGTGCGGATCAGCCGCAAATCCCAGACGCCGCTGATCAACGAAGTCGCCCGTTTGCCTTTTGATGAGGGAGAAAAACATGAGTCATGAATCAAGCGCTCACCAACAGGACGAGAAAAACACCATTCTTAAAGATGAAGAGAATCTCGTCCTCGATCATAATTATGACGGCATCCAGGAATTGGATCATCCGCTCCCCAATTGGTGGCTCTGGATTTTCTACCTAACCACGATCTTCGGTGCTTTCTACGCGGGATATTACCTCTCCGGATACGGACCGACTCTGCGCGATGAACTCAGCGTTGCGATGCAAGAGATCGAAGCCGTTAAATCACAGAAGCCGTCGGGTGATGGTGAAACCACGGATGCCTCACTCCTTGCGTTGGTGCAAAACCCGGAAAAGGTGAAACACGGATCCGAGGTGTTCACCGGTAAATGCGCCGCTTGTCACGGCGACAAAGGACAAGGTCTCATCGGCCCCAATTTGACCGATGACTTTTGGATTCACGGAGCCGGTCAGCTGACGCAAATCGCAAAGGTGATCAGCGAAGGCGTTGCCGAAAAAGGTATGCCTCCGTGGGGCGCAGTCTTGACGCCCGACGAACTCCAAGACGTCACCGCTTTTATTCGATCGATCCACGGCTCTCAGCCTGCCGGAGCGAAGGAACCTCAGGGTGAATCGCATCCGCTCGAAGCGGCGGGTGCCGCGGCAAGTTCGCAAAAAGGATCATGAAGATGAGTAGCTTCGAACTCCATCCCGAGCGGCTAGCGACAACGGACGAGAAAGGGAAAAGAGTTTACCTTTTTCCAGCCGACGTTCGCGGTTTTTTTCGGACGTGGCGGAGTCGTTTGCAATTCGTTTTGATCTTTTTCTTTTTAGCTTTACCGTGGCTACGCATCGACGGTCGTCAGGCGCTGCTCCTTGATATTTCAAGACGAGAGTTCGAATTTTTCGGACTCTCGCTGCGCGCCCACAATGCTCCGCTGCTCGTTTTCGTTTTCGCCATCGCGGGTTTTGGCCTCTTTTTCCTTACCGCGCTTTGGGGCCGTGTCTGGTGTGGCTGGGCGTGTCCGCAAACGGTTTTCATTGATGGCGTTTACCGAAGGATCGAGAGATGGATCGAAGGTCCCGCCCTTGAACGAAAGCGCCTGGCCCAAGCGCCTTGGACTTTGAAGAAACTTGCGAAGCGTAGTCTCAAATGGATGGCTTTCACCCTCACGTCCCTGATCATTACCCATAGCTTCTTGGCTTACTTCGTCGGCACCGATCGTTTAGCCGAAATGATCTCAAGCTCACCCAGGGAGAATTGGGGAAGCTTTCTTTTCATCCTCGTTTCGACCGCCGTAATCCTCTTCGACTTCGCCTGGTTTCGCGAACAGTTTTGTATCATCGCCTGCCCTTACGGCCGCTTTCAATCCATTCTGATGGATGACCATTCAACCATCGTCGCCTTTGACAGCAAACGCGGCGAACCACGGGCAACGCCACAAGCAAAAGCTCTGGCCAAAACGCACAACTCAAAGCTTGGAGATTGTGTGAATTGCTATCGTTGTGTCCAGGTCTGCCCGGTTGGCATCGACATCAGACGCGGGACGCAAATGGAATGCATCGCATGCACGGCTTGTATCGACGCCTGTGATGAAGTCATGACGAAGACGAAGAAACCGACGGGTTTGATTCGGTACGATTCCGCAAGAGGACTTGCGGGTAAAAAACCAAATCACCTGCGGGCAAGACCTCTCGTTTACCTCGCGGTCGTCGTCATTTCGGCTGGTTCACTCTCCTACGCTCTCTCGGTGATGAAGCCTGTTGATGCAACCGTTCTCCGCGCCAAAGACGCACCGTACGAACTCGTCGGTGACACGACGGTCATCAATCATTTCAAGCTTGAACTCAGTAACCAATCAAACGAAGTTCACGCTCTCACGTTTGAAGCCGATCGCAGTGTCGTTGAGGCAGGGCTCCAACTCATCACGCCCCACCGTCCTCTCGTGCTTGAGAAAGGCAAAGTCACGCGCGCGGATCTTTTTGTTCGTTTTCCGAAGTCACTTCTGAAAAACGGAGGTCTTAAAATTGCACTCGCGATTGAAGACTCCAGCCCCACGCAGAAGAAGAAAGAAACTCTCAAAAAGGAGCTGACCCTTGTCGGACCTTTTAATTAATTCGAGCTTCTGGATCCCGCTTTCAATCTTGGCCGCAAGTTTTGTCGGCAGCCCCCACTGTTTAGCGATGTGCGGAGCGATCACTTTAAATTTCGCAAAAGACCGTCACTTTCTTTACTGCTACCACCTGGGCCGCCTCATTTCTTATGCGGGACTAGGCGCTCTCGCAGGTGTAATCGGCGAAAAGGCACTCTCTTTTCAAAAGCTCATTTGGGTGCCGTATCTCACAACAACTTTGATCGCGCTCATCATGATCTATTGCGGCTTGAAAGTTCTTTTAGGCAAAACACTTCACCTCCGTCAGCCTCCTTTTCTACAGAAGCTGCACCTTCGCGCGTGGAGCGGACTGAATGCGTTGAAACTTCCCTTTCTCTCTTCAGCCTTTGCCGGAGCGCTTTCGGCTTTTCTTCCTTGCGGCCACCTCTACAGTTTTCTCGCAGGGAGCTTAGCCGCTGGCTCAGCTCTGCGTGGAGCGACCTTCATGTTCGCGTTCTGGCTTGGAACTTTGCCGGCACTTGCCTTCGGCATTCGCTGGCTACGCGCGCTCCTCAATCCCGGCTTGAGCCGCGGTCCGCGATGGGCGGGTGCACTGCTGATCTTCGCGGGTCTTTTGAGCCTCGCTGCGTTTGCCGCGAGAATCGAGACGCCGCGTGACGTAGATGATCAGGTTCAGATGGCGAAATCGGTGCGATGTCACTAACGACCGGAATCGGCGGATTGCCAAAAACATCCCGCGGCAAGCGGAACATCAGAGGTCTCCAATGTACAATGGGTATCGTAGCTCTTGGAAAGGCGTGACGTCTTTCACGGCTGTTCATCCCGCTAATGACAGATCGACCCCTAATCAGTATGATCGGTCCGGTTCAAACCTCGACACCAACGTGAGGATCGGTTCGATGCCCGTCGACTCTGCGGTTGAAAATAAAAGTTTGACGACGACCCAACACCACGTTCTCGTCATCGACGATGACGCCGAGATGAGATCAATGGTCGGCGACTTTCTGCGTGCAGAAGGTCATCGCGTCACCGAAGCAAAACTAGCTTCGGAAGCCATCGCGCAGATTGAGCGAGGAGAATTCGCTCTGGACGCCCATCAGATCGCGACGGACGAAACCCATCGACTCGATCTCGTAATCAGCGATCTCAACATGCCGCAAATGTCAGGAATCGAGTTCACTGAGCGTTTTCATAAACTCGCGCCCCAAGTTCCGGTGATCATGATCACGGCCTTCGGTACGATCGAGACCGCGATCGAGGCGATCCGCAAAGGCGCTTTCGATTACACGACAAAACCTTTCAAACTCGCCGAAATGAGCGTGACGGTTGCGCGCGCTCTGAGATTTCGTGATCTGCAACTCGAGAATACTCGACTGCAAGCGGAACTCGAGCGCTCACATACGTTTGCTAAAATCATCGGTAAGTCGCCCGGCATGAACGAAGTCTTCGACCTCATTCGTAGAGTTGCGCCCGCAAGCGCCAACGTTCTCATTAGCGGAGAAAGCGGAACCGGCAAAGAGAGAGTTGCGCACGCCATTCACGACAACGGTCCCCGCCGGGCAAAACGCTTCGTTGCGATCAACTGCACGGCGATCCCAGAAGCCTTGCTAGAAAGCGAACTCTTCGGCCACGCGAAAGGTTCGTTTACGGGCGCAATCAGCCGGAAGAAAGGCCTTTTTGAAGAAGCTGACGGCGGCACGGTTTTTCTCGACGAAATCGGCGACATGAACTTGGCTCTCCAAGCCAAACTTCTTCGTGTGATCCAAGAAAGGAAAATACGAGCGGTCGGCGAAAATTTTGATCGCGACGTTGATGTTCGGATTATCGCGGCCACCCACAAAGATCTAAAAGCCGCGATCAAAAATGGAACGTTCCGTGAAGACCTTTACTATCGTCTTTCCGTTATCCCGATCGTGATTCCGCCGCTTCGGCACCGCCGCGAGGACATTCCCCTACTTGCGCAACACTTTCTCAAGAAATACGCAGCCCAGAATCACTCCGCGGTAAAGGGCTTCAGCAAAGAGGCTCTCGCGACTTTGATGGAAATGCCGTGGGAAGGCAACGTACGCGAGCTCGAAAACATCATTGAGCGAGCGATTGTTCTCGCGCGAAATGAAGAAATTGACCTCGCAGATCTTCCCTCCCACGACCGGGGCGACGTTGATACTTTTCTTTCGTCCGTGCAGGCCGGTGCTTTACCAACGCTTGACGAGGTCGAGCGCCGCTACATGAAATTTGTTTTAGACAAAACAGGTGGACGAAAAGAAAAAGCGGCGCAGATCCTCGGCGTAAATCGCCGAACCCTTTACCGCAAAGAACGTGAATACGGATTCGTTACCGAAACCGAATCGGAAGAAAACTCGGCCGACGACGAAGGCTCTCAGTGAGAAGGCGCCCGCAGTCGGACGGTGAATTTTGCTCCAGAGCCGGGGCCTGAACTCTCAACCGAAACTTGGCCTTGCATTTCTTCCACGAGTTTTAAAACGATCGCGAGTCCCATGCCTGTTCCTTGACCTGCCGCTTTCGTTGTAAAAAAAGGCTGAAAAAGTTTGCGCAGATTTTCGGCCGCGATTCCACAACCACTGTCGCGAATTTCTACGGCGCAGATTTGCCCGCCCTCTTCCAGTTTCGTCGAGACTTCAATGAAGTGGCGCCCTCCGCGATTTTCAAGGAGTGCGCTTGGGCCTTTTGCCTTCTGCTCTTCAATAGCGTGAGTCGAGTTGATCACAAGATTTAAAAAGAGCTGTTGAAGATAGCTTGGCTCCGCGAGCACTTTGCAGTCGACGTCCTTAAGGCGGAAGTCGATCTCGGCACGGCGACAAGCCTCGCCCATGAGAATCGCAACTTCTTGGAGGACCGGTGCAAGGTCAATCGATCGAAGGAGAACTTTATCCGGAATGCGGCTGATACGCAAAAGCGACTGAATTAATCCGGAAATTCGGTCGATTTGCCCGATGATGACGGTTGCGTTCTTTTCGGCTGCCGGATTGTCTTTGACTTGCTTCAACAAGAGCTCGGCACGCCCTCTCATCACACCCAGAGGGTTTCCGATCTCATGCGCTAATCCGCCCGCAAGCATCCCGATGGAAGCGAGTCGGTCTTGACGAAGAATTTGTTGTTCCATTTGCTTATGATCAGAAAGATCGACCGCAATCCCCATGTAACCGACGATTTCACCCATGGGTTGCCGATAGGGAGTGATCGTCAAAAGAACCGGAACGACGTGACCATCTTTGGCGCGGTTTAAAACTTCGCCTCTCCAGAATCCGATTTGGGGATTTAGAATCGTTGCCCACATTTCGCGGTAAAACTTGTCATCTTGGTTTTCTGTCCGCAGAAGACGCGGCGTCTCCCCGAGCGCTTCCTCTCGTGAATAACCGTAAGTTAAGCACCACGCAGGATTGACGTATTTCAGCACGCCTTTGCGATCGGTAATCATGACGGGTTCAAAACAGTCTTCTACGCAACGGTAGAAGACCTGCTCAGCGATTTCGTTATCAAACAGAGATTCCATGGCCCCAATTTAAAACTGACCGTTCTATCTGGTCAACAGAGGAGCCCTGGTGGTTAGAATCCGGAAGTGTTCCCAATTTTCGATTTTTGCGGCTCATCGAACGGGATCAAATCCGCCGCGGCTTTCGCTTTCGGGCGCGCAGACTTCTTGGCGGAAAAACTTACGACACTCGCACTCGATTGAACTTTCGTCTTCGTCGGAACTGCCGCAGTTGGTTGGTTTGCGCGCCCCTCAACCTCAATGACAAGTTCACCGACGGTCATTTCGAGCGCAGAAGCCTCGGCGGCTAAACTCTCACCCGCCGCGGCCGTTTCTTCGGCCGATGCGGCGTTGGCTTGAGTCGCTTGATCGAGTTGGTTCATCGCTTTCGAGATCTGCGAAAGGCCCATCGACTGCTCGGCACTGGCGGACGCGATTTCTCCGTTGAGATCCGTAACCTTCTTCACGTTTTGAACGATGGAGCGAAGATATTCACCAGATTCTTTGGCAATGGAGCTTCCGCGCTGCACGCGCTCGACGCTTTGCTTGATATGACCGTTAATGCTCTTTGCAGCCTCACCGCTTTTTTGCGCAAGCGAGCGTACAGCCTCAGCGACGACGGCAAAACCTTTTCCCTGCTCTC